>NZ_JAIQXR010000040.1:0-11106 GCF_020166615.1 Sphingobium sp. 3R8
GTCCCCAATCCGGCCGACACCGGCGAGGACCTCAACAGGCTGACGGCTGATGCCAGCAAGGACCTCGTCGCGCGGCTGCGCGAGTTCGAGGATACCGCCCGGCGGGCCAATACCGCCACCAGCGAGGAGAGTGCCGCCGAGATCTGGACCGAGGCCTTCGAGCACTTCTTCCCCATGCCCGAGGACGTCGACGGCGAGGATGGCGGCGAACGCAGCGAGGCGACCGTCGCCAAGAGCACGGCGTTGGTGGCCTACACCTTCGACCCCCGGATCTACATCCGGGCCGTCTCGAGGGACAACGACAGCTACGTCCGCGATGGCGTGAACTCGATCGCCACGATCGTGAAGAACTGCTCGATCCACTTCGAACTGATCAACGCGGACGAGCTGCCGGCCGGCGCCTCGGTGCGCTGGACCGTCCGCAACCGCGGGCACGACGCCTGGAGCAAGAACGACATCGGGCACTTCGCCGGGGCGGAGCTCACCGCCGACGAGCATTCCGCCTACAACGGCAACCACGCCATGGACGTCACCGTCTACCAGTGGGGCCGCATCATCGGCCGCCGTCGGGTCGAGATCAACGTGCGCGGCGGCGTCGTGCCGCCGAGGAACAAGCCGATGAAGCGCATCTTCAGGCGCCGCTAGATTCGGCCACGTGGCCCTAGGAAGAGAGGAAAAGAGGCACGTTCAGAACGGCGGATCGTCCTCCTCCTCGTCGATCAGCTCTGCGGGCGCTGCCGATAGCGTGATGCCCGCCTTGCGTCCGGCCTCGTGGAACCACAGGTCGACGATCTTCGCGTCGTCGCTCGCCGGCAGCGGATCGGCGCTCCGAACCCTGAAGGTCGTGGGCAGGTTGACCGAGTTGCCGAACACCAGCGCGTGCTGCTTGGGCAGCGTCGGCAGCCTGCGCAGCACACCATCCGATATCGACGGCGACATCTGCCTGATCTGCGACAGGTCGTCGGGGTTCTGGATGCGGTGCACGACGAAGTTCGAACATTGCGACAGGACCGTCTTCGATAGCTCGCTCGGCCGTTGCGAGGCCACCAACAGGAACAGGCCATACTTGCGGCCTTCCTTCGCGATCCGCTCGAACACGCGACCTGCGTCGAGCGCGTAGCGGGAGGGTGTCGACGACATGTAACGGTGCGCCTCCTCGAGCAGGAGGTGGACGGGAAAGCGGCTGCGGGGCTCGGCACGCCGCAGCAGCCTGAAGACCATGCGCGCGACGACGGCGCTGACGAGCTCGACGACCTCGTCCTCCACCGCGTTCATGTCGATGATCACCACCTGCGACGCCTTCACGTGGCCGCCGTTCTGGGCGCCCAAGCCCAGCAACCGGGCGAGGAACGGCCCGGTGTCCCTCGTCGCGCCTGCCGTTGGGTGCCGGAGAAAGGCGTAATCCTCACGCTCCAGCAGGGCTTTGAAGCGAGTTACCATCTGCGAGCAATGGTCCCTGATCTGGCGGTTGCCGTGCGCCTCCTCATAGAGCAGCGCCAGGTCGATCGCGTCACCTAATGTCGAAAACTCGAACGGGCTATTCGAATAGTCGGGCAGCTTGAAATTCTCGATGACGAAGCCGCCGTCACCATCCGCACCGACCAGGTATTCGAAGGCGTCTTTTATGTGGTCCATGTTGCCATAATGGACGTGCACCATCGCGCCGATCGTCCCCGAGCTGATCTCGGAGGTCCGGAAGCGCTGCAGGATGCCGAGGATCCGCGTTTCCTTCGCCCCGGGCGGGCTCTCGTCCGAGAGGATTTGGGTGATGCACTTGGCGAGGATGTGGTTGCGGATGCCGTTGAGCTGCCCGTCGGCCGCGCCGCCGAACAGCGTCGCAAGGCCGAGCGCCATGCGCAGGATCGGCACCTGCGTGCGCTCGCTCGCTTGGAGCAGCAGTTCCCATTCGGACAGGTCGAGAAACCAGTGCGGGATCCTGAACCGGTCGGCGGAGGCCGTGCCGTCGAGCACCAACCGATCCACCCCGATCACGCCCGTCGCGGCAAGCCTGCCGAACGCCTGGTGGTATTCGCCGTTGACGTCGAGCGCGACGAAGGTCGCGCCCCTGGCATAGTGCTCGTCGGGCTTGTCGAACAGCTCCTGCAGGATCGCGGCAACCGTGCACGACTTGCCGCTGCCAGTGTTGCCCAGCACCGCCGCATGGCCGCCGAAGAACTCGTCGATGCGCACCTTGACCCCGTAATCCTCGAACACGACCGACTGGCCGATCTCGAGGATGCGCAGTCGGGTCGCCTCGGCCGGCACGCAGTCGCCACCGTCGGGCCCCGAAGACCCTTCCGACGTCGGGCTGGTGTCGAAGATTCGGTCCAGCTCCTTGTCCAGAGCGTAGAGTGCATCAGCGTAGAGGGAGGGGAAAATGGAGACGCCGAAGCGGAACTTGCCGCCCTCCACGGGCAGCATGCCGACGGGCACGACGTCGAGGAACTTGGCCGACCCGGCCTTGTCCATCTCGCCACCGGAACCGGCGTCGCGCTCCGCAGCCCCACGATCTCGGCCACAACATATTCGGCCTGGGCCGGGATCATGACGAACGAGCCCAACCGGGCGACGTAATGCACGTCGTCGAAGCCGACCACGGTGAAGCTGTCCGTGCCGCCATGCATCTCGATCACGAACCTGTCGGCCGCGACCGCGACGACAGAGCCGATTGCGCGGCGCCGATCGTCAGTCGTCATCGGTCGGCACCGCGGCGGCGGCCGAGCCGGCGGCCATGGTCTGGAGCACCAGCTTCACCGCGTCGTCGATCCTGTCGGACGGGCGTCGCGGCAACAGGTGCTCGACGATAGTGCTGAAGTAATGGCCGGGTGCGCCGCCGGGCGGCCCCAACCCGCCGATGATCCAGATGCGCGGATCTGCCAGCGCGCGCAGCTTGGCGATGTCGCCGCCCGACCCCGGATCGGCGAACTCGATGAGCCTGAAAGTCGGGATCGTGAGCGCCTGGTAGATGATGTTGTTCAGGTGCTCGTCGCCGAAGGCATAGCCCATGGTGATCAGGACGCTCTGCTCCCGCACGATGCGCGACTGGAACTCGCGGAACAGGTCGGAATAGGGCGACCCGAGGCTCGAGTTCTGCTTCGCCGGCGTCGGGAAGATCATGACCTTCGAAGGCGCGGTCTGCGGCCAGGTCTCGCGGATCGGGAAGAGCCCGTGGTCGTCCTCGGTCCAGCTGATCGAGCCGTGCAGCTTGCACAGGTACACGAATCCGTCGACCGCCGACCACTTGCGGTTCGAGATGTCGAGCTGCTCGGCGAGCGCGTATCTGAACGTCGCCGGATTGAAGCGACGCTCGACGACGCCTGAGAATCCGTTCGCGTATGGCAGCCCCAGACGGTCCATCGCCCGTTCGCTGAACAGGTCGTAGTTCGTCGTGAAGATCCAGGGCCTGGGCAGCGAGCGGTCGCGCAGCACCAAGCGACGGTAGAAGGATTCGTAGAGGCCGAGCACTTGGTCGTCGCCATTGGCGAAGGCCCCGGCCGTGCACCGCTCCCACAGGAACGCCTGAACCTTGGCAATCATGCCATCGATCGCCGCGACCTCGTCCACGTCTCCGGCGTCGTCGCTCCGCGACAGCACGAACCGGAGCGCATGCAGCGTCTCCATCAGCCGTTCCAGGTTGCGGGTGTAGTCGCCGTCGAGGGTCAGGCCGTGCCCCGCCAGGCATGACAGGTCGGACGCGTCGAGCGCCCAGGCGGGGCCGCCCGCGGCGGCACCGGCTGCACCGCAGAACTCCGCCGCCAGCGGCGCCATCGTGGCGATGCCGCGCTCTGTGCCGTCCTTCATCATTGACGAGCAGCCCGCGCCGAGCAGGAAGGCGACGTTGCGCGCGCCGAGCGCCTCGCCCAGTGCCTTGCGCACCTGCTCAGGACCCTTATCCCAGTCCAGTTCTTGCGTCCCTTGGTCGCCAGACCTGACGAAGGTAAAATACTGCGACACATTCGATGCAGTCGGGCCAACTATACTGTGATCCGCCCCGTCGCCCATCTCGCTCAAAACCCGCTCCTTCCGCCGACGCGACTCTTCCCAACACGCCGTCCGCCATCGGCACGCGTGTAAGCCTTTCTGCGGGTCCAGCGCATCATCCGCAAGCCGTGCCGACAGTGAGCCACGAATTGGGCGGTGTGCCGCAATGCGTTTCGATGATCAGGGCAAACCGATTAATCGGGACGAACCGGCCGGGCACATCACAGGAGAAGTCCATTGTTGGTGGGAAACTTTATTGGCGAAGGGAAGACTTCATTGTAGTTTCAAAGCGTTGCTGCCGCTTGCCTGTTCCTGAATGAAGGGCAGTTTATCGCCCAACTTGCCTCAAAGCGGTCAGAGAGCATTCCACCAGTCATGCAAATCGGTGTTTGCTGAACTAACGGCGGCTTTCAGGATCTGTAGGCGGCAGGCGCAATGACCGTCATTAGGGCGCAAAGCCGACATAGTGCCTCGCGCCGGGATGGTCCGCTGCCAGCGTGATTCCGTTCCGAAGCGGACCGAGCAGAATGTCCCAATCTCGTTTTCAAGTCGATCGAGCGAGGAACAATTGCTTCTGCATCTTATCGACATTCATATCTCAAAGGATCGTCGGCGCGTGTGTTATCTTACGGCGGACAAGATTGAGAGGTCCACCGCATGTCTTCAGATTGGGCAACGCAAAGAAAGGGCAAGCTTCAGATACTTAACTCCCTCATAGCCTCAGTAATAAGTTCAACTGCTCGACTTTCCACGATTCGACGACGATCCGCGGGCAAGGCGGTGAGAATGCTATCGAGCTTGCGCCCAAGGGTGAGGCCTTCTCTTGGCTCCGCGATCATCGATCCAGCTTCAGTCCCAATTTCATCGGTCGCTGTCATTGGCACCGCCTTCAGCTCAGCAGATACTGTGAGCGGAGGATAAGCTTCTTCAATGACATGAATGGATTCGAGCGCGCCGTGGGTGAATCTGACACCATATTCATGCCATTGACCGCCGGGCTCTCGTGCGCCGCAGAAGCGAAAGTCACCATGGAAATCGAGATCGCGCCAGCGCTTGTTTATGGCTCTGCGCGCTCCCAAAAGAGGAAACTCAGGGTTCGGCCGCTCTTCGAGAGGAACGTCTTCCCACTCGCAATCCTCGATCATCAGCCGACCATCGGCCCGAATTAAAAGGGTGGCAAACAGGCAATCGAAATCCTTGGTTTGCATCTTTCCCGTGAAGCCGTCGGGCAACGGAATTTCGCAGTAGATGTGGTCAAACATTCCCATTGCCGTCCCTCAAATCAGCCCTCTCCCCGACCATAATCTTTACCCTTCATCAAAAGCGCACCGCCGGGACCTGCTATGCCGCCGGAACAAGAGGAGGCTTCTCCTCGGTCTTTTCCCACACTTTCGTGATAATCTTTGCAGCCAGCGCCACCTTGTTCTCCGGCAAAAATCGCCCGTAATGCTGAGCAACCACTTCCGCCGTGTCCTGGATTGCATATCCGGCCTGATCGTAAGAGCCCGTTTCTTTCAGCACATGGGTGGCCAGCACGTCCCTCACGCTATGCGGTCCATGCGGAAGAAGGCCTTTGATCGCTCCCCGCCCGGTATAGGGATTATATATGCCATATCGCTGGATGACGAGGCGCCAGGCCTCATAGAAGGTCGATTGATTATAGGCAGCATCCTGGCTTGTCGATTTGACGGTCTTCACAAAGAAGGTTCCCGGATCTTCGGTCCCGTTTAGAAGCACCGCGCGATGATCGCGGCCCCAGGCATCGATAAAACGATAGAGATCGCCGACATTGGGGAGCAGCAGCCGGAACGGCTTGTTCGCGAAAAAGGACGAGTTCCCATTCTTGAATGCCGCCGCAGGTATGAGGACTTCCCATCCCCGGCCCCTGTCATTCCAGCGCATTTCTCCGCACCGACGCATTTCCAGCTGTCGTTCAGATAAAGGCCGTTCGTTTCGGGGACAGAAAAGCAGTTCCCGGAGGTTCTTTTGGCGCACGCCGAGGTGCAGGCCAAGACGGATGATCAGAAAGGAACGAACGCTTTCTGCCGCGGCCTTCGGATAGCGATCGTTACGCGGCATGAGCCGCAGGACTTCGTCCGCAATACGCCGATACTCTCCGACCGGACTATCCGCTTCAAGGACGGCCATGATCGGCTCGAACGTGTCCCGGTGGACCCGGGCAACACGGAGGATTTCCCGCACCCGCATCATTCCATGCTGGTAGAAGGCCTCACATGTCCCGTCCCAGTCGGCAATTGCTCGTTCGATATCGTCCTGCGATACCAGACCATCGATCGGGCGTAGCGATCGAGCCAGATCCGGGCGCTGTCGCAGCCACCCGGTGTCAGTCCGCGTCAGTGCGAGACCAAGCTGGACCATGTTGACTTCCCATATGGTATAAAAGCCACGGCGACGCTCTCGCCATTGAACATACCAGTCCCACACTGCCGGAAAAACCAATAGCGCCAAGGTGAGTCTGGCCGGAGAAGCACCAAAGCCGGCGACCGGTCCCTTGGGATCTGCCACCATCGCTCCGAACAACAGGCCGAGATGATCGACCTTCTGAAGCGCGGTCTGCTCGTTCCAGACACCGTTACGCTGATAGCCTCTTTCCGTCAGTGTCGTGGTCTTGAACTGAATGAGATGCGCCACTTCTGCTATCAAGCGCTGCGGAGCGTCACGCGTGGCAGCGGCGAGGTCGATCTGCACATCGTCCAGTTCCTCCTCCCCAAATTCATTCTGCCGGTTCAACGAGGCATTCGTGTGCAGACCGGCCAGATCGGGGAAACGAAGGGCATAGCGGTGACGCATAGCCATTGCCTGATAGAGACGATAATCCGTCGCCCCCGACACGATCACCTTACGAACCCAATCGAGAATTTCGCGGCGCTCCTTCAATGGCCGCTTGTCGAAATCACTGGGCAAGTGCCAGGAGAACCGCCGTCTTTCCGACGGCGTCATGTCACCAAGCTTCGTATGACCGTTTGCCGCCCGACCACTGTGTGGAAGCTTGGCAGCAAAATAGCCAACCGGGAGGCGATATCGATTTTCGATACGAGCGAGCATGTTCAGGCTGGCGACGGCGCGCGGCACTTTGTTTCCCGCGACCCAATGCTCGATCGTCTTTCGATCGAACCGGTCTTTGGGACCGGTGATCGCCCTGTGCAGATGCCAGACCGTATCACCGTGGCGTTCCATGTGCAGTGCCAAAGCTTCATGAAAAGTCGGCTTGTCCGCCCATAATGTGGATTTTGGGTCTGGAAGCTCGACAATCGGACGCGGCTTGGGGCCACGTTTCTTTTTGGGAGATGCCGAGATAGCCCGAGCTTTGGAAATATATTTGCGACGGGCCTTCGGTATCATGAAAAATAGGTTGTCCTGTAAAGGCTTAGGGAGAGGGTCAGGCTCCATACAGGATCGAAGCCGTCACGAAAGTAGGATGTCGAAATATCCCTCTGCGCCAGTAGCGGGCTAATTTTGCCCGCCCGGGCATTCCATCCTCCCATTCGGGAAGACCTATGATTACGACAGCCAGCCAAGTCGTTTTGAAATCACGCGCAAGGCGCTCGGCGTCATCCAGCGCGAGTTGGCGCTTGCCATCAATTCGACATCCGATGGCAACCGAACGCTTGCGCTCCTGGTCCCGCATGGAACAGGACGGGGGTATGGCTGATCGATCCTCTTCCCCATTGAACATCTCCATCGACGCCGACGAACGCGCCTCGCTGGAGGCGGCGGCGAAGCACACCGGCGTCGACCTGAGTAATTTCATCCGCGGCAAGGCGATCGAGGCGGCGGAGACGGCGTTGCTCGAGCGGCGACTAGTCACCATCCCCGCTGAGGACTGGAATAAAATCGAGGCGTGGGTCGACACCCCACCCAAGGACATAGCTGCGCTTCGGCGGTCTTCAGCGATCCGATCCTTGGAATCGACGCGCGCCCTTACTGGCGACGACGACAGATATGCGTTCGACTGCGGACGCGCGTCGTTGAACCACTGGTTCTGGTATCATGCGTGGCAGGACCAGGAAACCGACATGGCACGAACCCATGTGGCGGTAGACCCGGTCACCGGCGATATTATCGGCTATGTCAGTCTTTCAGCGGCGGAGATCAAGCGAGCATCCCAGCCGTCCGAAGGGATTACGCCAGATATCTGGCTCACCGCTATTCCCGCAGTCATGTTCGGTCGGTTTGCTATCGATCAGCGCCATCAAGGGCTCGGCCACGCCCGATCATTGATCGGCTTCGCGCTTGCGAGTGCTGTAAGGGTTTCCAGGAACATCGGTTGTTTCTGCATGCTGGTCCATCCGCTCGATGACCGCATTCGTGCCTTGTTCCAGAGGTTTGGGTTCGAGGACATTCCCGGTGATCCAGCCCGCGGCATGGCAATCCGCATTATCGATCTGGAGCGCAATGGCCTCTAGGCGCCGTTAGTGGCAAGATCGTTGCGGCCATTGGCGATCATACGGTGCCAACGATGTAGGGCGCCGTGGGACAGCGGCTCGGCATAACTGCGGTAGAGATCAACCATCATTTCCGCAATGCCGGCTTCAGCAGGTGGAACGCGGCGGCGCTCCGTATCCAGCCCGAACTGAAGACGGAGCGAGGATTGAACGCTGTCACGGTCGAGCAGTTCGCCTTCGATCTCGGAGTTTTTGACCTCTTCCCCGGTCATCATGTCGATCAGGATCGTGTACGGTCCTTTCGCATCGACAGGCTTGATGGAGCCGATCTGCTCGCCGACATTCTGCAGGAACCGTGCCTCCAGGAGGATAAGCGCGCCTTCATCCCACCGAAAATGCGGCCAGTGCGATTGCTGACAATTCCAAGCCATGAGTTATAGAATTCTAGTTTATAACTCATATTATCGCCCATATTGAGCTATAAATCCAACCTTTGTAACTCACGACCTCTCCTTGCCAGACGCAGATCCATCTACCTGTTTCGAGCGGCGCCCAACGCTCTTCCCGCTCGGTAAGAAATATCGCAGCCCTCGTACTCAAAAATGGAAATCTGCCCGTTCGGGAAGATTTTAGGTTGCAATAGCCTCTTCCTCATGCTTTCTTCCCGTTCGGGAAGACCTATGATTACGACAGCCAGCCAGTTCGGTTCCGAAATTGCGCGCGCACGCAAGGCGCTGGGTCTCACCCAGCGCGAACTGGCGCTTGCCATCAACAGCGGCGAACGCTTCATTGTCGAGCTTGAAGCGGGCAAGCCGACCGCTCAGTTAGGCAAGGCGCTTGCCGCTGCTCAGGCGGTGGGTCTGCAACTGCAAGCCACCGCGTCGGCGGACTGAACGTCCGTATGGAACTGCCCCTATTCTACAACCATCGACCGGTGGCGATGATCGCCGCGGACGAGCAAGGCGCGCGTCTCACCTACGTGGAGAGCTGGCTGGGTGCGGCAGATCGCTTCCCCGTGTCGCTGACCATGCCGCTTGGGCCCGATAGTTACCGGGATGAACGTCTCCTCCCCTGGCTCCTGAACCTGTTGCCAGAGGGAGAACCGCTGCGCGCGATGACCCGAGTACTAGGCGCATCACCTGAAGATGTGCTGGGCCTGATAGCGGAGACCGGCAATGACCTGGCCGGTGCTCTATCAATCCAGCCAGCGGAGCCGACCGGCACTCCCGGTTATCGCGAGATTCCGGACGAAGAGGCGCTCGAACGCATTATCTCCGAACTCCCGGCGCGCCCGTTCCTCGTCGATGAGGAAGGCGTCGCGATGAGCCTAGCCGGCGCGCAGGACAAGCTGCCGGTCGCCTTGCAAGGCAATCAGATCGCCATCCCCATCCGTGGCGCTGCATCGACCCATATTTTGAAGCCGGATAATCCTCGCCTGTTTGGCAGCGTGCAGAATGAAGCCCTGTGCATGGTACTCGCGCGCCGGGCCGGACTTGCCACGGCGCCAATCATCACGGGGCTTGCAGGCAAGCGCTCCTATCTCCTCGTGACACGCTATGACCGGATCATGGACGACGAAGGCGCCAGGCGCCTCCATCAGGAGGATTTCTGCCAAGCTTTGGGTCGTCCTCCGGCGGCGAAATATGAGTTCAACCGAACCGGCACGCGAGGCCCTTCCCTCGCCGAGATGTTCGCGCTGGTGCGCGCGCATATGACGGCGCGGGAAATCACTCAGCTTCTCGATGCAGTGATCTTCAACATCGCTATCGGCAATGTGGACTCCCATGCAAAAAACTATTCGCTGCTGCTCGGACCCCGCAGGCCTGCCCTCGCTCCGCTCTATGATCTGATGTCCGGCCTTGCCTGGGACGGCATCACCCAGAACCACGCCCAGGCCATAGGGAGCCAGCGCCGTGGACGCCATATCTATGGGCGCCATTGGCGCGCCATGGCGGCAGCGTGCGGCCTTGCGGGAACGGCGACAGTTCGCCGGGTGGAACAGTTGACCCAGCGCCTCCTGAAAGAACTTCCCGCTGCTACAGCCGAGGTCGCCGCCATGCCCGCAGGCGCAGGACCTATGCTGGGAATCTTCGAGCAAGAGATCGGACAGCGCATCGTCGAGGTCCGGGCCCATGCTGCGGAAATCGGTGAGGTCGATGCGCCTGAAGGCGCGGATGGCGAAACCGAGCAAAGTGCAGGAGCAGAGGCAGCGAACGAGCTATCCGGGGATGCAACGGCCTATCGCTGAAGGCTCCCTCGTCCCAAAGAAGCAGAACGACTTGGGACGCAATTGCAGCACTTTGAGCAACGGAAATACGCTTACGACGTGTCACTGCACGGGTGAGCATCGCCATGCGACTATAATCTCAAGTCCTTGGAAAGCAGAATGTGAAGGCTGCTCTCTTTCCAAATCGGCCCGCGATTCCCGATGGCAACTTTTTGGCCGTTTGCGCGGCGCGCTTTAGCGATGCGCAATGATACGGTTTGAGACCTCAAAAAGACAGAAACACCGAAAGACCCGTTGATTGCTATGCTGACACGACGATACCCCATGCCGGGCAAAGGGTAAGATGGTTGAATGCGGATTGATGAGCCCTATCGATCCTTTGACATCACTCCCAGCAGGTGAATAAAGGGAGAACATTTGTGTCCGGAATAGCGGGGTCGAGGAGCCTAAATAGGCTTTAAAAGGGAAACCAAGCGAGAAAAAGTGCGCCGA
>NZ_JAIQXR010000041.1:0-10865 GCF_020166615.1 Sphingobium sp. 3R8
TGACATGGACGACGAACAGAGCCTTTTGAACGAACCGGAACCGGAACCCCGGCCCGATGCCGCAGCCGAGGCGTTCGCCCGTCTCTCGGAACGCGTCGCCGCTATGGAGGAACGGCTTGAAGGGCGCATGGCGGTGATGGCCCGCGCGCTTGAGCATATCGCCATAGAGAAGCAGAGCCTCGAATTTCCCGACTATGGCCCGACGCTCGCCAAGATGAACGGCTATCTCGCGACGCTGGCGGGGCGGACGAAGACAATCATGGATGCACCCGCCATGCAGTTGACGCCGGAGAGCATGGCGGAGCGGATTGACGTAGCGGCGGATGCCGCACGAGCGACGGACAAGGCGACCATCAAGAAATCGCTCGACTTGCATCATCAAGTCCATGCGGATCAGATGCGCGTGGTCGGGACCATTCGGACCAAACAGGAACAACGCTGGCACATATTCTATTGCGGCGGTGGCGCGGCTCTGGCTGTGTCGCTTCTGTGGCTGATCTATCCCGGTTGGGCGGCCAGCATCGGCCCGCAAAGCTGGCATTGGCCGGAGCGGGTTGCCCGTCGCACGCTCGGCGAGCCTACCTTATGGGACGCAGGTATCCGCCTCATGCATGCCGGGAACCCTGAGGGCTGGCAGGTGATCGTGGAAGCTGCCGACTTGGCCCGCGAGAACCGCGATACTATTGCCGCGTGCAAGCAGGCCGTCGCCAAGGCCAAGGAACCGGTGCGATGCTCCATCGTGATTAAAACCTCATAACCATGGCTACGTAGCACCCCCGATCTTGCTTTGTTCCTCAAACTCGATTGAGGGATCGGCGTGGTATGGTAATGGAGTCGCGATGGACCAGATAGTAGGGCAGAATCATCAATTCGGCCGACTTGCCATCATTTTCAATCAGCATCTTGGCGGCGTAATAGGCCATTTCTTCAATAGGTTGGTGAACGGTGGACAAATAGGGCCAAACACTGCGAGCGATCCAACCGTCGTCAAACCCGCAAACTGAAATGTCGCCGGGAACGGAAAGCCCGGCTTCGGCGCAGGCAGCCATTGCGCCAGCCGCCGAGTCATCATTGGTCGCAAAGATGGCGGTGATGCCGGAATCGACCGACAAGAGCTGTCTGGTGGCTGCAATGCCATCCTCGAACAGGAAATTCCCCTGCGCCTCCAGAATGTCTTCCCGAAGCCCTAATTGGGTAAGCTTGTCTATGAAGCCTTGACGACGCCGGGGGGCCACGCCGTGATTGGCCGGACCGTTGAGGATCGCGATCCGACGATGACCAAGATTCCAAAACAATTCGGCGACGTCCGCGGCTGCGCAATAGTCATCCATGATGACACCACGAGATCGCTCCGGATCGAAAACAGGTGCTATCCGACTATAGCGCGCACCTGCCCCCTCCAAAAAATCCAAGATCAGCGGAATATCGCACAACGGTGGCGTAAGAATGAAGCCGTCTGTCCGGGCATTCCGCAGAACCGCCATGAGCCTTGCTTCGCAAGCTTCGCGCGATGCGTTCGTATCCACATGATCTACACGCAGGTGGTAGCCATTCTCCATGCAGGCCCGGTATGCCCCGGTCTGGATCTTGGTTATGTAATTCGGACTTGGATTATCGAAAAGTACAGCGATCGTAAACGATCGGGTACTTGCCAGAGATCGCGCCGCCATGTCCGGGACGTAATTCAGTGCAGCAATCGCCGCTTCGACCTTCCGTCTCAAAAAGGGCGAAACATGGCGTTCATTGTTGATTACCCGAGAGACGCTTTTCGTCGAAACTCCGGCCATCTCGGCAACATCGCCAATGGTTGCGCGCTGGCTAGGCGGCATCGGCGGAATATTGCCGCTCTGGTTCAACATTCTTCCTTTTCTCACTAGAGACTGTGGTAACAGGAAGCAGCTGGAAACACCACCTTCACCTGGCTGTGATTTTTTGGCGCGGCCCTGAATTTAAAGCCATATAAAAACGATGAAAAATCTTCGGAAATTGTGTCAATCACGTGATTGACAGCGATGACAGTGGGGCCTAGTAGTCGCTCGACAGTTCGATCGAAGCACGGTGCGGCTTCGGACGGGCGCGGGGCTAAAAGAACAGAAGCGGACATGGGCCGCAACGGGAGAGGGATATGAAGAATTCTGCTATGAGGCTTTTTACTTGCGCTTCGGCAATTGCCGCTTGCGCGCCAGTCGCTGTCCTTGCTCAGCAAGTGACGCCTGATGCCGAAGACACATCCACAGAAATCATCGTCACCGCGCAAAAGCGCGAGCAGAATCTTCAGGATGTTCCCGTATCGGTCGCCGTCCTGTCCGCCGCAGCGCTGGACAACAACAGGATCACCGGCATTGAACAGCTCTCTCAGATTGCGCCGTCGCTCAATTTTACTAACAGCGCGAACACGCGCGGTCAGGGCGTGTCGATCCGTGGCATCGGCACGCTCAACTTTTCGGATGGTGTCGAGCCGTCGGTATCGACGATCATCGACGGCGTGGTCATCGGCCGATCTGCAGGAACGTTTTTCGATTTCAACGACGTCCAGCGCGTTGAAGTCCTTCGTGGTCCGCAGGGTACTCTATTCGGCAAGAACGCCTCAGCGGGCGCCTTGAACGTCGTCACCGAAAAGCCGAGCCTCAGCAAGTCGGGTTTCAACGCTTCTGTCAGCTACGGCACTTATGACGATCTTCGCATCAAGGGCTCGGCTTCCGTCGTCCTGGCCCCGGACCGGTTAGCTCTTCGCGTCTCCGGCTACCGCTCGAAGGCGGACGGCATCATCACCAATCTGTTCAATGGCGAAAATCTCAACAATATCGATTCCTGGGGTGCGCGGGGCAAGCTGTTGTTCGAACCCAGTGAGGTTACGTCGATCTATGTGATTGGTGATTATTCCGAGAATAATCGGGATTGCTGCGTATCCACGGTTCGTTCGGTGTTGCCGACCACGACCTATTTCAACGGTCAGACGCGCGCTGCCCTCCTCTCCGGTGAAACATTGGGGCCCAATAATCGCAATGTCACCGTCGATGGCGACTATTTCAACCGCCAGAAGAGCGGTGGCGCTTCGGTTGAAATCAACACCGAACTGGGTGGTCAGAATATTACATCAATCACTGCCTATCGTAAGTTCAAGGTTTTCGACAATAACGACCCTGATGGGGTGCCGATCGACGTATTCAACGTGAACAATGTACGTCAGCAGCAGGAACAGTTCACGCAGGAACTGCGGCTGTCCTCACCCGACAGAGCTTCGCTCGAATATGTTCTCGGCTTCTTTTATTTCTGGCAGGACGTGCGCACCCAGGCACAGGTGCGGGGCACGGGCTTTGCGCCGCTGCCGGCCGGCCAATATGTGGGCAATGACATCGACCGTTCCATTACGACGAATAATGCTGCCGCATTCGGCCAGCTCACATGGCATGCGACTGACCAGCTTTCGCTCATCGGTGGCTTCCGCCTGACCGCCGAGGACATGGCCGCCCATTTCGCGCGCAGCATCCTTCCCGGCGCTGTCGGCCCCGCCCCGGGACTCGGCGGTCCGGCCTATACCTCACCGACCCTCAAGGCTGGCGAAACGGACTTCAGCTATCGGCTCGGCGCGCAATATGAATTCACGCCCGACATCATGGCCTACGCCACCTATACGCGTGGCTATAAGGGGCCGGCTCTCAATCTTCTCAACAATCTGACCGCTACTGTGGTCAACAGCGGGCAAGCCGTACTGAAGCCGGAAATTGCCAAGAATTGGGAAGCTGGCATTCGCACCACGCTGCTCGATAGAAATCTGACCTTCAATCTGACGGGCTTCCATACGACCTTCGACGACTTCCAGACTCAAACCTTCAACACCATCTTGACCACCGTCACGCTTGCTAACGCAGGCCGGCTGACCACGCGCGGCTTCGAGCTGGAGGCAGTCTTGCGACCAGCTGACGGGCTCTCGCTGTCCGGCAACGTTGCCTATACCGATACGAAGGTCGAAGGGCTTATCATCGCCTGCTATCCAGGACAGACCGGCGCCCAAGGATGTTCCGGCGGTCGTCAGGACGTGACCGGCAGCTCGCTGGCGAATGCGCCCAAATGGGCCTATACGTTGAATGCCAACTATGGCAGGGATATCGGAAATGCGTTGCGTGCAACGGCCAACATGACCTTTACCTACCGATCAGAAGTGTTCTTCGCCTATAATGATCCCAAGACCGTGCAGCCAGGTTATGGCCTGCTGAACGGCTCACTTGCGCTAGAGACACAGGACCGACGGTATCGCGTCAGTGTCTTCGGCAAGAACCTGACCAACAAGCATTTTGCCAGCACGATCGGCAACGGCTTTTTGGACACTTCGGCCGCTGGGGGAGGTTATACCCAACTCCTGACCACCGACGCCTTCCGCACCGTGGGAGTGGAGTTCGGTGTCCGATTCTGATCGGGCGTAGTGGCCGATCCCAAACATTGGCAATAGCAAGAGAGGCACCATGTGATGCAATTTTCCCGACGTGAAATAGTCGGATCATTGTTGGGAGCGACGGCCTTGTCCACTCTGTGGCCCGCCACGGTGCTGGCGGGCCGTTCCACGAAGCCCAACATCATCACCATCGTTCTCGATGATGTCGGCTATTCTGATCTAGGCAGCTTTGGCTCGGAAATCCGGACAGTCGCGATAGATAGTCTGGCCGCGGGCGGACTCCGCTACGTTCATTTCGATACCAAGGCTGTATGTTCGTCCACCCGCGCAGCGATGCTGACGGGGCGGAACAGCCACAGCGTCAACATGCCGGACGTTCCCGACGTCGCGGCGGTTCTACGCGATGTTCCGAATGTCGCCAGCAAGTTCGCCATCCCGCGCAATGCCGAAAATGTTGCACAGGTGCTCAAGCGACGTGGCTACGCCACGTGGGCGATCGGCAAGTGGCATCTCATTCCGCTGCACGAAGTCTCCGCGGATGGAGGCCGAGACAGTTGGCCGCTTCAGCGCGGGTTCGACTATTTCTATGGGTTTGCGCGCGGTTGGACCGATCAGTACAAGCCCGATCTGGTCGAGAATAATGACTATCTCAAGCGCGACCTTCCTGCCGACTATCATCTGTCAGAGGATTTGGCGGACCGCGCCATCACGCTGATCGAGGAGCACGTCGCGAAGGCTGACAGCAATGCCTTCTACATGAACCTTGCATTCGGCACGGCGCATTCGCCGATCCAAGTTCCGCGCGAATATTCCGCACCCTATGATGCGATCTACGCCAAAGGTTGGGACGCGATCCGGGAAGAGCGTTTCGAGCGCATGAAGCGCATGGGTATCATCCCGGCCGATACCAAGCTGCCCGCGCGCGCGCCGCTGGATCGCGCTTGGGCCGATCTCAGCGACGACGAGAAGGCCGTATTTTCCCGCTACATGGCGATCTACGCCGGTTTTCTGGAGCATTGTGACCGGCAGATCGGTCGCGTGCTGGAAACACTCAAGGCGCGCGGCCTCTACGAGAACACTCTGATCATTTTGCTTTCGGATAATGGCGCTGCCTCCGAAGCAGGTCAGACAGGCGAGTTCGACGGCCTTTATCGCCCCAACACGCTTTCTCCTTCCGAGCAACGCGCTCGAATCGACGAGCTTGGTACGGCCAAACTGCAGTCTGAATATCCCCGTCCCTGGGCCATGGTTGGTACCACCCCGCTCCGGCGCTATAAATTGTGGCCTTACTCGGGCGGCACCCGCACGCCGATGATCCTGCACTGGCCAGGACATGTGCCCGATCCGGGTGCGATCCGCAGGCAGTTTGTCGATGTGGTGGATATAGCGCCGACCATATTGTCGGCCGCCGGAACCGGCTTCGACATGAAGGTCGCTGGCGTCTTGCAGATGCCTGTCGCTGGGCGGTCGATCCTTCCAAGCCTGCGTGACCCGAAAGCGCCTGGACGCCAGCTCCAGTATTTCGAGCTGCGCGGTAATCGGGCCATCACCTCGGGCCGCTGGCGCGCTGTGGCCATGCACGAATGCGGCAAGCCTTATGAAGAGGATCGCTGGGAACTTTACGACCTTGCCAGCGACTTTTCCGAAACCACCGATCTGGCTGATCGTTTCCCCGGTAAGCTGCTGCAGCTCAAGGCGCAGTGGAATTCGGAATGGGCAAGGTTTGGAACAGGACCGCTTAGTCAGCCGTCCGCCTTCGTCTGCGTGATGTCGGATATGTTCGACCGATCGGCCCGGGCGCAGGGGGAGCACTGACATGCCACGCACACCACTCCTGTGTGCTACGCTGGTGTTTGCCGCCACCTCACTCCCCTCGGCGGCGGTCGCAGGTGACAAGCCGGTGGTCCGCATCGAATCCGGGCTGGTTGCCGGCGCTACGCGCGATGGCATCGACAGCTTCAAAGGAATCCCCTTCGCCGCTCCGCCGATCGGCACGCTGCGCTGGCGCGCACCGCAGCCCGTCGCGAAATGGCGAAATGTGCGCGAGGCGACTACTTATGGATTCGATTGCGCCCAGACGCCATTCCCCCTCGATGCTGCGCCCCTTGCCGCGCCGCTTTCGGAGGATTGCCTGAACCTCAGCCTCTGGCGTCCGACCGATGTCAGCGCCATGGCACCCCTTCCCGTGCTGGTCTGGATCCATGGCGGCGGCTTCGTCAATGGTGGCATTTCGCCTTCGATCTTTGCTGGAGACGCGTTTGCGCGCGACCGAGTGATCCTGGTGGGCATCAACTACCGGCTCGGGCGGTTTGGCTTCTTCGCCCATCCCGCCTTACGCAAGGCCGATGCCGACAAGGGGCGGTCAGGCAATTTTGCTATTATGGACCAGATCGCCGCGCTGCGCTGGATCAGGCGTAATATCGCCGCCTTCGGCGGTGATCCGGGGAATGTCACGATTATGGGTGAATCGGCCGGCGGCATGTCAGCGCTGATGCTGCTGACCTCTCCCGAAGCGCAGGGCCTGTTCCACCGCGCGATCATCCAGAGCGGCGGGGGCCGCGTGACGGACTTCTCTAATCGCTCTGTGACCGAAGATCAACCCGGTGTCCCATCGCTGGAGGCGACCGGAAAGGCTTTTGCCGCACGCAACGGGATCGAAGGCGATGACGCCAAGGCCCTTTCGCGGCTGCGCGCCCTGCCTGCGTCAGTCGTCGAAGGCGGACTCCATATGATGACCTCTGCGCAGCAACGCGACATTTATGGAGGACCTTCCATCGATCACCGGTTCGTCGTGGGAAGCCTTGAAACGCTCTATCGCGAGGGGCGGTTTGCTAAAGTGCCCGTCATCGTCGGCGCGACCAACGCTGACCTCAGCCTCTTGTTCGTCAAGACCAAGGAAGAGGCCTTTGCCCAGTTCGGCGACAAGAGCCGCGCGGCAAAAGTGCTATACGATTCCTCAGGCGAGGGAGATACGCCTCTGGTGATCGCCGCCATCGGGGCGGATCGCGCCATGGTCGAACCCGCACGGTTCGTCGCGGATAGTGTCACCCGGCATGGCGCCCCAGCCTGGGCCTATCGATTTTCCTATGTGGCGGACAGCATGAAAAGTCGGGTGCCCGGCGCAGTGCACGCCAGCGAAGTACCCTATATCATGGGCACGGTGGACGCCAAATATGGTGGTGCAACAACCGGTCAGGACCGCGCGGCGAGCGCGCTGATGCACCGCTATTGGGTTAATTTCGCAAGGACG
Source organism: Sphingobium sp. 3R8 (assembly GCF_020166615.1). Classification (NCBI taxonomy): domain Bacteria; kingdom Pseudomonadati; phylum Pseudomonadota; class Alphaproteobacteria; order Sphingomonadales; family Sphingobiaceae; genus Sphingobium; species Sphingobium sp. 3R8. The sequence continues at coordinate 7,644 of NZ_JAIQXR010000041.1, forward strand.
GGAGATCCCAATGGTGGGGGGCTTCCGACCTGGCAGGCCTATTCGCCAAAAACCGACGCCCTGATGGAGTTGACCAGAGAGGGCCGGGCGCAGCCGGGTCCAGATCCGCGGCGTGAACATCTTGACCTCGTCTGCGCCGTTACTTCCCCCGAAACCTGTCCGGCTCGTTGAACCACGCGCCATAGGAAAGGCATATCAAAATGCGATTTGGACACCTTCTGGCTTCCTGCGTGGCGGCAAGCGCGATCGTTTCTTGGCAGGCCAGCGCGCAGCAGGCCTCAGTCATAGACATGGACAAAGCGGCTGAGCGTGCCGTAGCGACGGTCAGACAGATGACGGCTGACGAAAAGACAGTTCTGACCCACGGCATCATGCCCCTGCCGCTGTCACCTAATACGCCGCCGATGCCCGCCGACAGCATTCCAGGGGCGGGCTATATTTCGGGCATCGCCCGCCTGAACATTCCGGCGCTGAAGGAAACCGATGCCAGCCTTGGTGTTGCCTACGTAAGGGGCGTACGCAAGGACGGTGCCACTGCGCTTCCCTCCGGTGTTGCGATGGCATCCAGCTGGAGCGCGGACCTTATGTATCGCGGCGGCGCGATGATCGGATCGGAAGCGCGCGCCAAGGGCTTCAATGTTCTGTTGGCGGGCGGGGTGAACCTGATACGCGATCCGCGCAACGGCCGCACTTTCGAATATTTGTCGGAGGATGCGCTGCTGTCTGGCTTGCTTGTAGGGGCGGCGATCTCGGGCGTTCAATCGAACAACATCATTTCGACGATCAAGCATTTCGCGCTCAACGGCCAGGAAACCGGGCGTAAGTTCGTGGACGTCAAGATCGGCGAGGCAGCTGCGCGCGAAAGCGACCTTCTCGCCTTCCAGATCGGCATCGAAAAGGGGCAGCCGGGCTCTGTCATGTGCGCCTACAACCGCGTGCGCGGAGAGCAGGCCTGCTCCAGCGACTGGCTGCTCAACAAGGTACTCAAGAGGGATTGGGGCTATAAGGGCTTCGTCATGTCGGATTGGGGCGCGGTGCCCAATATTAACGCAGCGCTCAACGGTCTCGACCAGCAATCGGGCGAACAGCTCGATACTGCCGTGTTTTTCGGTGACAAGCTCGGGGAAAAGGCCACCACCGATGCCAATTGGGCTGCCCGGCTCGACGAGATGAACACGCGCATCCTGACTGCCATCTATGCGATGAAACTGGACGCACGACCGGCAAGTCCCGACGGCAAGATCGATTTCGCTGCCAATGCCGCCATCGCCGAGGAAGTGGCGAAGAGCGGCATCGTTTTGTTGCGTAACCGCGATGGCGCACTGCCGTTGGCCAAGACCGCCAAAAGCATCGCCGTGATCGGCGGCTACGCCGATGGCGGCGTGCTATCCGGCGGGGGGTCGAGCGGAGTACACGGCGAAAATGGTGCCGCCGTCGTCCGCCCGGTTTTGGCCGATGGCGTCTTGGCGAGCTTCTTTTCGCAGCAATATCATAGCTCCAGTCCCCTGAAGGCCATCCGCGCCATGGCACCCCGGGCGACGGTCACATTCCGCGACGGCCGGTATATTTCCGAGGCAGTGGAAAAGGCGCGACAGGCCGAGGTGGCCATCATCTTTGCAACTCAATGGCAGACCGAGGGGCTGGACGTTCCCGATCTGTCGCTGCCTGATGGTCAGGACGCGCTGATCGCAGCGGTGGCAGAGGCGAATCCCAACACCATCGTGGTTCTCGAAACGGGGGGACCGGTATTGATGCCCTGGCTCGACAAGACAGCAGCGGTGATCGAGGCATGGTATCCAGGCGCGCGGGGCGGTGAAGCCATCGCCTCCATCCTTTTCGGCGAGTCCAATCCCGGCGGTCGCCTGCCGGTCACTTTTCCGGCGCGCCTCGACCAATTGCCTCGGCCAAAGCTGGATGGCGCGTCCGAATTCGAGCCGAACTACACCGGAGAACCGCCGACACCCGACGCCAAACTGGCCGCCGATTTCGATATCGAGGGGGCCAACCTTGGATATCGCTGGAATGCTCTCAAAGGCTATAAGGCGTTGTTCCCGTTCGGGTTCGGCCTCAGCTATACGAGCTTTGCCAGCTCGGGTCTGAAGATTGCCGGTGATAAGGTCAGTTTCACCGTCACCAATACGGGTAAGCGCAAGGGTGACGATGTCGCGCAGCTCTACCTTGTCAACCGTGGGAGCGAAGCGACGCAGCGTCTTGTCGGATTCCAGCGCGTTTCTCTCGAACCTGGCGAGTCACGAAAGATCACACTGACTATCGACCCCCGCATTTTGGCGGACTGGAAGGATGGCGGGTGGTCGGTGCCAGCGGGCGATTATGGTTTCGCGCTGGGCCGCAACGCCGAGGATTTGGGGACCGTCGTGACCTTGAAGATGTCTGCCCGCAGTTGGAAGGACTGATCCTATGACGCTTGCCTCATCCGTGGCCGTCAGTACCGACCCTTATACTGCTGAGGCCCAGGGCACACACGTCGACGCGCCGGAACTGCGCCTGTTCGTAATCTTTATCTTCGACGGCATCACGAGCCTCAACGACGTTCTGATTCCGAAGTTCAAGGAGCTTTTCACCCTCGACTACGCACATGCGATGGCCAGCTGATCGCCTCGGGCCGGATCCGGCACAAGCTGCTCGCGCGTGTCTCGCACTATGGAGGTTTCGCCGTCGGACGGGGCACATTGTCGCCGATCAATGGCGAATATATTGTCCGCCGAGCTGCTTCAGTGGCAAACCCAACGGGCTCCGGTTTCAAGATCGACGAGCAGCGGAGAATGAGGATGATGTCCGCGCGGGCGCCAGGAAGGCAGCCATGGAGCATCCCCGAAGGCCATTTTCCTAACAAGGACGCGCTGCTCGCTGCGCTGCTGGTTCTTCACTACGAAAACCTCGACCAGCGTCGCGTCGAAATCGAGGGGAGCGATCCAGGCCGCACGCTCGAACTTTGGATCGAAGCTCTGGGTGACTGGATGCTGGCTTATGAGGGCCTGCCTGAGCCTTTGCGAGCGGCTTGCCGGGTAGAATACCCGCTGACGCCGACCTGCGATGCTGTCATCGCGACGACTGAAAAGATATTGAAGGCTGCGCAAGACAAGGGCTTCGCACGACGGACCATGACGGGGCGTAACATCTTTTTTGGGGCGCTGGCGGTAGCCTGGGCAAGTGGAGCCACTGCAGCGAAGGAAGATATCCGAAATGGGCTTCGCGAAGTTC
>NZ_JAIQXR010000042.1:0-10839 GCF_020166615.1 Sphingobium sp. 3R8
GCATCATTGATATATCGCAGGAACGATCGCGCGGTACGGCCATTGAACACATATTTGACGAGACCATCGGCCCGATCGATGGTCACAGGCTCACGATCGCCGAGCAGGAAGCGCTTCAGGATCGGCTGACGCGATTTCTTAAGGACGCCATCCGCGAGGATTGAGGTTCGGGACTGCTGCTATCCGCGCTTGCCGCCGGGTTCGGCAGAGCCGGGCCGTCTCCGCAACTCGGGCGCGAGGTGTTTCTGATGCGCCGGTTGGAGAGCCTCTGCTGCCGCTGCCGCTGACTATCGAATGACTGGCGTAGCTTTTGTACCAGCACCAATGTTTTAAGGCAGCTTTGTCCTCGGGCGCGACATCGCGCTCGGCTTCATGAGGTTGCCCTGCACCAGACAGGTGACCACGTAGGTGGGGCTGGTGCCGGTATTGACGGGGAATATCAGTAAGCCGTCCGCCATGGGGAAAGGCGGCCCTGCTTTTGGGCTGCAATCCAATACGCAAAGCAGCGAAAGGCGCCGTCCCGTCCCAACGGCATAGCTTGCGGCTTGTTCGGCGAACTGCCAGCAATCTTCGGGCAGCAGACGCCTGGTCCGCTCGGACTTGAGCTCGATGCGAAGGCCTCGAAACGAGAGATCGGTGCGGCCGCCGGCGACCTCGGGCTGCACTTCGAGTTCGGAGCCAATCGCGGGATCGGCGCGAAGGAACGACAGTACGTCGCGTTGAAATGTGGCCTCGTCGATTGCGGCAGGATACCGGTTGTCCTGGACTGACTGTCCCATCAGATTACCGATCGGCGCCAATATGCCGAGCAAATCTCGAAGTTCCTGCTCAGCAACCAGCGGCTCGATCCGCAGCCGCTCGCGAAGCGTGACGATCTTCGCGTCGACCTCCGTATAGCCGGTTATCCCGCGTCGACCGCTATCGGTGCCGTCGAGGCGCAAAGTCCGCTGGCCCGCTACCACCAGCCGCTCCTCGCGTGCCAGGACAGGGTGGAACTCCGCAGCGTAACGAAACTCGAGCGGCCGCGCGTTGAAGCCTTGCGTGGCATGCAGCGCAAGTCTGCCCTCGCGCCTGATCAGGTAAGGCGGCGATCCGCTCGGACGCGCAAACTCGAAGGTAGGGAAGTCCCAGGTGCTGGCTGGCTCGATCGAAATGGGAGCGATGACCAGCTTCTCCGCTTCGGCGGGCCAGCGCGATATGCGAAGTGTCAGCGCGAGGTCATGGATCTGCCCCGCTGAAAGACTATGCAGCGATTCAGCGGGACGGCCGTCGATCGAGAATTCGAGAAAGGCCACCGCGACTTCCTCGTGCTCCTCTCGCGCCCTTGCGACGGGGCCGGACCACCGCACAGGCTTCGACCGCGAGAAAATCGCGATGGGCATTTCTATCGCACCCAATGCCTGTCGTACCCCGCTGACATCATCCGGGTTGATGTCAGCGCCGATGACCGCAAGCTTGCCGGCCAGCGCCGACCCAAAGAGCGAATCTGCTTGCTCAGCCGCGAATGCCTTTTGGCGAAGCCGCGCCGCTCGCAGGAAGCGGTCGGCGTCGACTTCTGCGCCGCGTACCGCGCCGTTCCATTCCTCGAGAAGGGCCACAATTTCGAGTGCTTCGCCCAGCGCCCGCCAGTTCGCACTCGCCGGCGCTGTGTCGAAGGCATCCGCTGCGAGCACTACCTTGGCGGAAGTCGCGCGCAGGGCGGCGGCGTCCACCGACCCCGGCGCTTCACGCAGCAGGGAGATCGCCTCGATCCTAGAAGGGTAAACTTGAGCGAGAACGTCGTTCACGTCCATCCTCCCGGTGGGTCTCGAATTGGGCGGCGGCGGAGGCCCACTCGGACGCAATTGTGGCTAATTCACCGCTATCGCCGTCGGCCACGGCTCTCTCAAAGCGGATGGCCAGTTCGGGCCATCCGAACGCGGCGCGGCGCGAATAGGTTCGGGCGGTGTCACCCAGCCGTGCCTTCAAAGCTACACAGAGTTTCAGGGCCTCTTCCTCGGCATCCGCATCCGCCAGTATCTCGATGACGACCAGGGTAAGCACGAAGTCCTCTTCCGACACCGCCAGGGCAGCCTCACTGAGCTCCGCGGCGTGCAAGCGCCTGCTTTCGGCCGGCAGGCGGCGAAGCAGTTCCTGAGCGGAATCGCTTCCATTATAGCGGTCCGCACATTCGGGAAGCACGTGGGCAAGCAATTTCGCGAATCCGGGCTCCTCGCCGAGCGTATAGGATAGTGAGCTGATCTCATTCTGGAGATAAAGAGGTTCGATACTCATCGCTACTTCGATCAGGTAGCGCCGGACTTCTTGGCTCCGCTCCCCGAACAGATCAGTCATGCCGGCCGCGAGCTTGACGCAGTCGGCGAGGAAGTCGTCTTCGCCCGACTCTACGCGATAGGCACGGATCAGGTTCATCAGCGCGTCGGCAGCGCGCGGACGAAAGGCCTCCGGGACGATCGACCGCCGAAAGGCCTGGACCGCCGTTTTGTGGACCGCGACATATTGATCCCACAATAGCGTACAGAAAGCTTCGAATACGAGATCGGGAATGTTGGCGATGCTGCGATAGGGCAGATCGCCAACGGCGGTTGCCGCATAGGACCTAACCAGAACCGAAGAACCGACAAGCGCCTTGTAGAGGTGGGGCAGGAGCCCGTTCAGGCCGGCGATGTCGCTCGCCAGTTCCTTAGTTGCGCCCAGTAGCGTGCCGACCAGTTCGTCGCGACCCTCGGGGATCTGGTCAAACAGGCCAACGATCTTGCCTATCGAGGCCGTGTCGCCCACTGCCGCCGCGCTGGCCCATTCGATATAGTTTTCCATGATGCCGCGTATCGTGGCGCGGCGGGTTCTGCGTTCCATTGCGGCAAGCACGGTGTCGTTTGGAGCGGGCTTCGCTGCGTCCAGCTCGGCAAGGCGATCCGCCATCAGTAGGATTGCGCCGAGCACCGCATCCAGCTGGTCGCGGATGACTGCGGTCAGCCGATCGGGGCTCTGCCGAAATGCTGAGGAGAGCTCGCTGAGCGCTTGGTCATCGCGTTCGATCGTCGGTGCCCACATCAGTCGCTTGAGCGCGATGGCATGCCGTCTCGAATGCGATGGCACCGGAGGAGCATCGTGCCGAACGTAAAGGCCAAACGCATAGATCTTGTAGATACGGGTGCGCTGATCGGGCGGAGCGTTGTCCGCATATTCCTGCAGCAGGGTATCGACCTGCTCAGGTGCATCCTCGAACGCATCGTTCAGCGCGTCGGCGAGATCAGGAAGGCGATCGCCATCGCGCTTCAGGTCGGGCACCAACGACGGCGCGCGGACATAGCTTGAGACTACCGACCGCAAGATCGGCACCGCGACGTTCGGCACCTTAACCTGCAATGCGCTCAAAGCGCGACCCGCGCGTTCCAGCGATGCCCGGCGTTTCGCGTCGAGCATTTCCTCGATCGCAGCGAGGACCGGCTTGGGATGCCGCGAATAGAGCTGATCGAGAAGCTCGGGCCGGCGCTCAGGCCAGGGTTCGTCATCGCCTCGAATATAGCCGTCCCTGTGGCTCGGGTTCGCGAGATCGACGGTAGCCCGCATAATACGAGAGACGGCATCGGCTGGAATATCGGCGATGCGTGGCACTAGCTTCGATGCGGCAAGTTCGACGGGAAAGCCGTTATCGAGTGCCTTCAACGCTAGGGTCACGATCCTTGGATCGCCGGGGCTAACCGCGTCGAGGATGACGAGCGCGGGATCGATAAACCAATGAGAAGACGCTGCGAGATCGGCGACATAGTCGATGAGCGCCGGCCCGAAATGCTCGGGCGCAAGGCGCGCACTTTGGGTCACCCGATCGAAATTCTCTTTCGAGCGTTCGACATCGTACAGACCAAAATCGTCGACGAGCGTCTGGGCGACCGCGCTCAGGCCCGGCTTCAGCGCCGCTCGAACCGCCTGCCGAGCCGCCAGGGCGGCATTAGCCTCACTCTCCGCCGCCGCGTCCGCCGCGGCCTCGGCCTCGCGCACTCGATCGCGCTCGGCAACGATCTCCAAAATGTTGGGTAGCCGGACGGGTTTGCGATGCGAACATGTGCGGCAGTTCCGGTCATAGAAGTCGATCACAGAATCCCGAAAATCCCAGGACGCAAAGCCACCTTCGGGCGCATAATCGCATCGCATGCCGTGGTGACCGATTGGTAGGCCGGTAGCGGCTTCGATCATTCCGGTGCCGCCGAATTTTTCCATGCGGCCATGCGCACACCAGTTATGCACGAGCACCATGGTGTCGCGATTACGTTCTCCCGCCTTGATCGTATCGGCAATGTCCCGCACGAATGCTCGACCCGTGAGTGTTGATCCCCTTTATATCGGGAATGTTTCGGCTTTGTTCAACCGGTTCGCTCGGCATGAACCATACCAAGCGGTCTCGCGAACGACCGGGCACGGTTACTAGGCTTCTTTGTCTTCCGACGCCGGGGTGTAGATACTGACGCTTCGGAAGATTTCGGTCCCATTGGATTCGCCGACGACGAGCGTGTCCTCATCGCTCTCGACCGTTCCCCACGCTTCGCAGAGAAGCGCCTCGATCACATCAAGGGGCGTTGAACCGCCACCCTTTGTAACTGTAGAGATCCAGTCAGTGTCGCGAAGTCTGCCATACCTTCCGTCTGCGGTCTGGGCGATTTTCGCGCTGGCCTTGAATGACGATTCGAACTCCCGCCTAGTAACGTCGTCGTCGTCCTCGTGACTGATGGTCCCTTCATGGACCTCTAACCGATCGAGCGGTTCCACGGCCTCGACAAACTGCGATGCGGTCATCCATTTTTCCTGCCACCAGACAACGGGCAGTTCCCCGACGTTACCACCGCAACCCATCACGAATGCAGCCGCTCGCGCTTTTTCAGCATCGGGTATTTCGGCGGCGGCGAGCACTACCGCCTGTTCAGACGACCAGGATGCGAGGACAGGCGCGGGGACTATCGGGCTCGCGGAATTGCGCGACGCTGTGGTCTCGACGCCAATCAGAATTCCCGCAACCAATCCGATCTTGCTAGCCGCCAACCCATCGACAGTGAGCAGACCAGACGTTGACCACTGATTTGCCGCATTGATGCGTGCGCGCCCGTATAGCTTTCCATCTTCGTCGCGTAGCTCGACAAGCTCCTCCCAGGCATTGACCATCGAAGAGGAATCATCATCGTCTTCGCCGAAGTCGCCATCTCCTGTGATTCGGTTCAACAAAGCGGCTGATTTGATCTCGAGCCAATCGCCAGCTGAGGTAGTGCCTATGGTTTCATCGTCCTGAGTGACGGTAATTGCCACGTCGCAAGCGGGAGCGATCGCGGCGATCACTCGGCTCAGCTTGACCACCTGTCCCTTTGAAAATGGATTTTTCCGGTAGAGCAATCCATCGGGCTCGAACGGGTTGGTCTTGAGCTTGACCTCGACCCGCGTACCTCCGTCCATTGGCACCTCTTTGGGGTAGGCGTTGCGCAGATTGGGCCTGGAGCCAAGGCCATGACGGAATTCCAGCACGCGTGCAGAATGTGTGTCACGATCGTAACGCCGGCTGATGACGCGAACCAAATCGCCGAGCATGAAGATTGAGAAGAAGCCGATTCCATATTTGCCGCGGGATTTCATGCCCGCAGCGGTCAGGCCGGGAAACTCCTGGATCGCGAGCGACGACTTCCAGAACGAGTTCCCAAAGTCGATCAATGGTCCGGTCAGGACGGTCTGAGACATCCCGACGCCGTTGTCTTCAAAGCATAGCCAATATCCGTCGTCGCGCTTTTGAAGCAGGACGTGGAGCTCACCCCATTTGGGCGGACGTCCCTGCAACCGCCGTCGCGCGGTGATGGCGTCGAGGCCATTTTGGATCAGCTCGCGGATCGGCGCCGCAGTGCTGTCGCCATAAAGCTTGCTGCCACCGAGCGTAGCAACGATCTTGGGGACGTCGCTGACGCGAACGGTGCTATCGACAGGCACCCAACCGACCGTTTCGACGGTGCGGGCAAGGTCGCTAGGGGAATGCGCGCCCTCGACCCGTCGGACCACGAGTGGCTTCCTTTGACGGTCGCGGAGCACACGATCGACGTCACGCAGCTCCCGATCGACCATCTGGAGCGCGTCGAACGCTGTCCACCAACTATCGGCGTCGCCAGCTTCAAAAGGTGGCTGCGCCGTATAGACGAGCGCGTCGGCCTGCACGAACGGCTTCGCCATCCGTTCTTGGAATTTCCAGTGATCCGCCGAGACTCCCGTGGGCTGAACGAGTGCGAATTCGAAGGCCGGCGCCCGCCGCTGGTCGAGATGCATCGCGTCGGCGACCCGGAGCAGGCAGGCCACCTTCAGCAGATCTACCGTGCAATTCGTTACGTCCGGCAGGGCGCCAAGCGTGCCCGACAACTTCTCTTCGACTCTCGAGATGCCCCACCAGTGGCTGTAGGCGATTTTACCAATTTTTTGGCCATAGAAGTTGCGGACCTGCTGATCTTCGATGATAAACATCGGCTGCTTCTGAGGGCCGATCCATGAGATCATTGGCAGATTCTCGGCCTGCTTGGCATGAAGCAGCCGGAGCGCATCCGCGGTGGCGCGGTTTTCGGCTTCCTTTGCCGCCGCCGTGTCGCCGGCCGGGACAGAGGTCAGATACCGCGCATGTAGATCACGCCATTCGGTTTGCTCGCGTAGTTCTGCGATTCCGCCAGGAAAGGCCGCGAGCGTCATTGCCGCATCGTGTAGCAGAATGGCGCCGCCGAATACGAAGGCCTCAGCGGGGTTGAGCTCGACATTCTCGCCGGCGGCCATTGCGGCCATCTCCCATAATGCGTCGAGGTGCGTGACGTCGTGGACGGTCATGTGAGGAAGATCGCTGGCGATCTTTGTAACTAGCATGCTGGCGCGCGCGCGCATCCCATCATAGCAGCCGGCAAGACGCGCCTGCTCTTCGGGAGTGGCGTCGATGCGGCTTATTTCGAAAGCCGCCTTCCAAAGTGCTGTATGCTTGAATGACATATTCGTGTTGAACAGCACGTCAGTCATGGTCGCAACGAAATAGTGCTGGCGCCTCCCACAGAAGGTCGGCCATCGGGCTTGGCCTGGGACTTACTTGCGGCGAATAGCGATCGCATTCGCCGCAGGGCTTGCGGATATTAGGCTTTGCCGATGCGGCGATTAGTCGCTATATTCGCCGCAAATAACGCGGTGAATATGCCTTACATCTACGAACACGGAGACTGGCCCCATTTCCGTTGGAATGGCGACGCCCTCGCGACCAAACTTGCAGCCGTGCGTCATCGCCAAGGGCTCCTCCTCGGGCGGATGGGGGCGCTCGGTTTCGAGTCACGCAGCGAAGCTGTGCTGACCACTCTCACCGAGACGATCCTTAAATCCAGTGAAATCGAAGGTGAGCATCTCGATAAGGAGCAGGTGCGCTCTTCGATTGCGCGTCGGCTTGGCATGAACATCGCCGGCCTGATCCCATCCGATCGGCACATCGAGGGCGTCGTCGAGATGATGCTCGATGCCACCCAGAATTACGCCAAGCCGCTGACCGCCCAGCGGCTGTTCGACTGGCATGCCGCCATGTTCCCGACTGGACGCAGTGGTATGACGGCAATCATCGTGGGGGCATGGCGCACTGACGAAAATGGACCGATGCAAGTGGTCTCGGGTGCTTTTGGCCATGAGAGGGTGCATTTTGAGGCACCGGCAGCGCCCGCCGTCGACGCCGAAATGTCAGCGTTCCTGGACTGGTTTGAGGGTCGCCAGGAACTCGATCCAGTCTTGAAAGCCGGCATCGCCCACCTCTGGTTCGTGACGATCCACCCTTTCGAGGATGGCAACGGCCGAATCGCGCGCGCAATCGCCGACCTTGCCCTGGCACGCTCGGACGAGAGCGCCCAGCGCTTTTACAGCATGTCGAGCCAGATTCGAGCGGAGCGGCGGACTTATTACGAGCTTCTGGAACGGACGCAGAAGGGCGATCTTGATATTTCGCCTTGGCTGAACTGGTTTCTCGACTGTCTTGGCCGGGCGTTTGAAGGCTCCGAACAAGCCCTCGCCACGGTGCTGACAAAGGCCCGCTTCTGGGATCGGTACCAAGGCACACCGATCAACGAGCGTCAGCGCGCAGTCATAAACCGCCTATTGAATGGCTTTGAAGGCAAGCTCACCAGCTCGAAATGGGCTAAGCTTACCAAGACATCGAATGATACCGCGTTGCGCGACATTCAAGATCTGATGGGCAAGGGAATCCTTCTTCGCGACGAGGGAGGCGGACGCAGCACAAGTTACTCGCTGGCGGACGAAGAGATCGGCTGAGGAGAATCAAGTGGGGAAGTTGGGGGAATGGATTGCAGGTCAAAGCGCCTGGGTGAGCGATGCGCTTCATCGAGCAGCACTGGCGGATAGTCCGACGATGGAAGATGCCACGGCCATCGCAATGCGGGTCCAAGCGGCTCATGGGATAGCCGTCGGGGAGCAGCCGGAATGCATGGCCTTCGATGAGGCTTGCCTTGCCCGGGGCACCGCCGCCACCGAGCATGCTCTCCTGTGCTCGATTGGCCCGCTCGACCATATCGATCGACTGGCCTCAGGTCAGGAACTCAAACTCGCGCTCGACGGGCTGACGATCATCTTCGGCGAGAATGGCTCGGGCAAGAGTGGCTACGCCCGCGCGGCACGTCGTCTCTGCACGTCGCGCGTTCCGTTCACGCTTCAGGGGAATGTCTTCAAAGAGAATGAGGTGGCGCCGACGGTAGGATTTACCGTCAAAACCGGCGATGCCGATCCGGTCCCGCATCAATGGGTCGAAGGTACGGCTCTACCCGACGCCTGCGCGCACATCACCTTCCTCGATACCGCCAATGCGCGCGCCTATGTCGAAGACAAGACCGAAATCCTGTTTCTCCCGCCGGAGGTCCGCTGCCTAACCACATTGGGTCAACTCTATGGGCTTGCCGCGCAACAATGTCAGACAGCGTCCGATGCGCTGACCACCGCCCATAGCGGCGCCGTCGGCGGGCAATTCTTGTCGACCACGGCGGCCGGAGCGCTCGTCAGCAAGCTGACGATAGCAACGGTACTCGCTGACCTCCCGTCGGCCGAAGCGCTTCGAGCTGCCGCAGTCTGGGACGACAACGCTGCCGCCCAACTCGCAGATGTGAGACTACAACTCGCACAAGGGCCGGCAGCCCAGGCCAGAGCGCTCCGCCGTCTTGGCGACGCTGCCAAATTTATCGCGAACAAGGGCATCGCTGCGATCCCCGCGCTCGGACAGGCCGAAATGGACCAAGATGCGGAGCTCTTGCACAAGCGCGCGGAAGTGCGTCTCGCCGCCGAAGCGTTCGCAGCCGAACAAACCGGTCGGTTCCCGATCGCTGCTACCGGCAGCGACACTTGGCGTCAGTTATTTTTTCTCGCACGCCAGTTCGCTGCGGAAGCTGGGCTCGTGCCTGAAGATGGCGCGTTCGAGACAGGCGACCCCTGCATGCTCTGTCAGCGGCCGTTGGATGCGGAAGCGCGAGACCGATTTGCCGCGTTCGACGCTTATATCGAGGCGGAGGCGGCCGCTGCGGTTGGCGTTGCAAACGACGCAATCGCAACACGCGTAGCGGCGCTTCGCGCTCTCGATCTCGTAACCGCGGACCAAGTCCTGCAGACCCTTGCCGAGCATCGCGCCCGTGACGAGGCGCTGCGCGAAATCGTCGAACGCGCGGCGGAGGCGATCGGGGCGTTGAACGAGCACCGACAACGCCTTGTCGATCACCTAGAGGGCAGGTCGGCTCTCGGCAACCGACCAGAAATCGCGGCGATCGTCACGCTTTCTCAAACCGCCAATGATCTTCTCGCCCGCGCTGCAGCGCTTGAGCACGAAGGGGGTGTCGATCCTGCGGCCACCGCGCTCGAGCACGAGTTGCGGGACCGCGAGGCGTTGGCTGGCTGCATCGAGCTGATGATCACCCGACGCGACGGTCTTGCCGACCGCCAGCGCTACCTTGCGTGCGTGGCAGCGTTGGGCACGCGCCCGATCTCGATCCTCGCCTCGTCCTTACGGGGCGAACTCGTCACTCCCGAATTGCGTGGTCGGATGGAGCGCGAGATCACAGGCCTCGGCATCGACCACATCCCGCTTCGGTTCACCGAACAGAGTGCGTCGGGCAAGAGCTTTTTCGAAATGGCACTCGCGAGCGTCGGCCGCGCGAAGAAGTCGGCAGTCTTGAGCGAAGGCGAGCAGCGGGCGCTCGCCATTGCCTGTTTTCTGGCGGATGCGCATGTCAACGAGAGCAAGGGTGCCATCATCGTCGATGATCCCGTCACCAGCCTCGATCACCAGCGTATCCGCCGGGTGGCGAACCGCTTCGCAGCCGAGGCGGCGCGCGGCCGACAGGTGATCATCTTCACCCACAATTTGCTGTTCTATCAGGAAGTGCTTCGCGCTTGTGCCGACCGCAATCCGCAAGTTCCTGCGCTGCCCTGTCTCATTCAACAATCGACGGACGGATTTGGTCTCGTGTCCATCAATGACCAGCCCTGGATCGCCAAGAAAGTGCGCGAGCGAGAGCGCGCATTGGAGGAGCAGCTCAAATCCATCCCGGACGGGCTAGCCGCGGATAGTGAGGAACTGCGCCGTTACGCCAAACAGTTCTACACTGATCTCCGCGAAACGTGGGAGCGCGCGGTAGAAGAAGTGGTGCTAGGTGGTGTTGTCGAGCGATTTGGATCAGATGTGAAGACCCAAAGTCTCAAGATGGTCGATATCGACGACAACGATTACCGGACCATCTTCTTCGCTATGAAACGCGCATCCGAACGATCCGGTCACGATCAAGCAAACGCTAAGCAGATCGATGCACCCTA
>NZ_JAIQXR010000043.1:0-10751 GCF_020166615.1 Sphingobium sp. 3R8
AAGACTGATTGCAGACGTTGGTGGTGCCGACGGCGCGCCGCTCGTTGTTCTCCTGCACGGCGGCGGACAGACTCGCCACAGCTGGTCTAACGCTCAGAAGAGCTTGATCGGCGAGGGCTATCGTGTGATCAATTTCGACGCGCGCGGCCATGGCGAGAGTGACTGGTCACAAAACGGTGATTATGGACTGCCTGTACGCAGTCACGATCTTGCGACGGTGATCGGAGACTATCATGGGCCGATAGCACTCGTCGGTGCCTCAATGGGGGGCATGACAAGCTTCTATGCCGTTGGACACGGAATTGTGCCTGGTGTGCAGGCACTTATCATGGTTGATATTGTGATACACCCAGCAGCTATCGGAGTTCAGAACATACGTCATTTCATGGCCGCACATGCTGATGGCTTTTCCTCTGTCGATGAAGCTGCCGATGCCGTGGCCGCGTACAATCCACAACGAACCCGACCGCGAGACACGCGTGGATTGATGAGGAACCTGCGGAAACGTCCGAACGGCAGGCTTCATTGGCACTGGGATCCGCGCATGCTGGACGCTGATTCAATTCCCGAGAACCATACTTGGACCGATGAGCTGGTGGCAGTCAGTGATCGGGTATGTCTGCCTACACTTGTAATACGCGGCGAACAGAGCGACATCGTTGATGACGCGGGGGTCGCTGAAATGCGCGCGCTGGTGCCGCAAACGGAGATCTTCACCATTCCGGACGCTGGCCATATGGTAGCGGGCGACAAGAATGATGTATTTAACTCAGGCGTGATCGACTTTCTCCGCCGTTCCGTAGCAGCATTATAGTTAAAAGCGACCATGAAATATGTTTTTCAATCGCTGAGCGGTCGTGTAACTTAACAAATTTTGGGCAGCCGCATCACTCTAAGCTATTTTGTGCTTTCCGCCCGTGAGTTTCTCGATTGTTTCGCGCACCTCTTCACCTGCGAGCGTTTCCATTTCGTAGGCCAGTGACAATTCAAATGCAGCGCCGTAGAGGTTGCGCGTGATGCGAGCGAATGCGCGCTTTGTTCCGCGAACGCCACCACGTGGCAGCGCGGCGATCTGCCCCGCCAGCGCCATGGCAGCGGGCAGGGCATCCTCTGGATTTTCCACGATATCGCTGACTAGGCCCATCGCATGGGCCTCGGCACCAGTGATGGCGTCGCCTGTCAAAAGATACCGCTTCGCGCGCATCACGCCCATGCCTTGCGACCAGCCAAGTATGCCGCCATCACCCGCCACAAGACCCAGTTTTACATGTGGATCGGCAATCTTCGCGTCCTTCCATGCCACGATGATATCGCTACAGGTGACGACCGACGCACCCAGGCCGATTGCGGCACCTTGAACGGCCGTTATCACCGGAATGGGCATGTTTACGAGTTCGTTGATAATGCTTAGCGCCTCGCGCCGGAGCCGCTCTCGAACTTCAAGCGAGCGATTTGCCACCAGTACGCCATCGAGATTTCCACCTGCCGAGAACGACTTGCCCTCTGACGAAATTACCAAAGCTGCGGGTTGCTGATCCTGAGCAACTTGGGCGAGTGCGCGGGGAAATTCTGAATGTAATGCATCGTCGAACCGATTATGCACATCTGGCTTGATGAGCCGGATATGCGCCACGGAATCCTCGACGTTCACTGTGAGGCAAGAAAATTCTGATGGCATCTAAGACCTCCAATGTGGCACCGCGTAGAACTTCAAGCAAAGGTTGGATTGGTCGTGGCGCGAGCTTCCGGCCTATTTAGCTTTTGCGTTTTCGCGACTGGCTGCGGCCATCGCTCGCCCGTCGAGCCCGCCGATGACGCTGCCCGATGTGAGCACGTTTTGCGCATGAGCAAGTTGATGCATGTGGAATACGCCATCCATCGCGCTCCGTTTGCCGCGAAGATCCTCGATCATGTTGAACGCCTGTTTTGCCAATGCCATTCCAAAGCGAGGCTTCTTGGCCAGGTCGGCGGCTATTTCCGTGACGGTGTGTTCGAGTTTGTCGCGTGGGACGACTTCATTCACCATTCCAAAGCTATAGGCCCGTTGGGCTGGCATCCGGCGTCCCAGAAGCAGAAATTCGCGTGCGACACGCGACGGCAGCTCATAGGCGTGAGCGAAATATTCCACGCCTGGGACACCCATGAACATCACGGGATCCTGGAAATACGCATCCTCAGATGCGACGATCAGATCGCACACCCAGGCCAGCATCAGGCCGCCAGAAATGCAGGCGCCTTGGACCATGGCGATCATCGGCTTGGGAATGGCCTGCCAGCGGCGGCAAAGACCCAGATAGGCGTCCTGCTCGAGAACCCACTGGAGTTCCGGACCTTCCTTGTTAGAGTGATCGTACCACAAATCGGCGCGGGTACGCTCCATATGCTTGTCGCGGGCGGGGGTGCCGATGTCATGGCCGGCGGAGAAATTCTTCCCCTCGCCCTTGAGCACTATGACCTTCACGCCATCGTCGTCGACGGCACGGCGGAACGCGGCATCGAGCTTGTCCAGCAGCCGAAAGTTCTGCGAATTATGGTAGCGTGGCCGGTTCAGGCTGATCCATGCGACGCTGTCGCGAACATCGTAGAGGATATAGTCTTCGACGCTTTCCTGGGTTTCGTCCGCCGGATTGGTCATGTCGCGCGCCTTTCAACAATATGATGCGAATTCACCAGCTTTCGCTGGATCAAAATGTTTTACGACCGATCAGCTTGCCGACCTGCAGAGCATCCACTGCCTCATCCGTGAGGCCAAGCCACTCTGACAGCACTTCGGCACTATGCTCACCCAGTCGCGGAGGGCGACGTCGATATTGGGCAGGGGTTTCCGATAGCCTTCCCGGATAGGCCACGGTTGGGATACTGACGCTGTCTTCGCTGGCAAAATGGCGGACCAGTTTATGTTCGTCGACAAAGGGATCGGCAAACACGTCCTTGATGGTGTTTACCGGCCCACACGGCACGCCTGCCCGATCAAGCGAGCTCGTAAGCTCCGCCACGGTTATCGTGTTCATCGCTTCCTGCAGCAAAGGTTCGAGAACCGACCGGTTCAGTACGCGATCGCTGTTCGTCGCGAAACGCGGATCGATCCCAAGATCGGGTCTGCCCACGGCTTCGCACAAGGAGCGATATTGCGCGTTGTTGCCCGCAGCGACGACAAAATGGCCGTCGGCAACCTGAAAGGCGCGGTATGGCACGACCGTGGGATGCGCGTTACCCATCCGGCCGGGCGTAGCGCCGCTCACCAGATGGGTCATGCCCTGATTGGCCAGCATGGCGATTTGCGTATCGAGCAGCGAGCAGTCGATGTGCTGCCCCTTGCCCGTCTGTTCGGCGTGCCGCAGCGCGACCAAAATGGATACAGCCGCATACATACCGGTCGACAGGTCGGTGATGGCGACGCCGACCTTCAGCGGCGGACCATCGGCATCACCGGTGATGCTCATCAGGCCGCCCATCGCCTGCGCCACGAAATCATAGCCACCCCGTGCGGCATATGGCCCGTCCTGCCCAAATCCAGTGATCGAGCAATAGACCAGGCGCGGGTTGATCTTGATTAGCGCGGCGAAATCGAGACCATATTTGCGCAGGCCGCCGACCTTGAAGTTTTCGACCACGACATCGGCGTCGCTTGCCAGCTGCCGGACGAGCGCCGCGCCTTCGGGCGAAGCCAGATCGATTGCCAACGATCGCTTGTTTCGGTTGCAACTGAGGTAATAGGCGCTCTCACCCGGGCCGTCTTCGCCGACTTCGCCGACTTCGGTTTCGAGATAGGGCGGACCCCATGTCCTGGTATCGTCTCCACTGACCTGCGTTTCGATCTTGACGACATCGGCACCGAAATCAGCAAGGATCTGTGTGCACCATGGACCGGCGAGAACCCGCGATAGATCGAGGACTTTTATGCCGGCAAGAGGCAAAGCCGGCGGTGTAGCCGCAGAGGACATCACGCACCCCCATCGAGATAGATGCGCTGCCCGTTTACATAGCTGGCGGCATCCGAGACGAGGAACCTGACCACGTCGGCAACGTCTTCGGGACGGCTGACCCGCCCGAACGGCGAAGTTGCATTCAGTTCGCTAATGTCTTCCACGCCCCATGCCTTGCTGAGATTTTGCCCCATGCGCGTATCGGTCAAACCGGGCGCGACGATGTTCACATGGATGCCGTATTTGTGAACCTCCTTCGCCATCACTGCCGCCAGCGCTTCTACCGCCGCCTTGGCCATCGTATATGGCGCGGTATTCGGGCGCTGGGTCTTCGTCGCGGCGCTCGATATCATGATGATGTCGCCGCGCGAACAGATGCGCATGCTTGGAATGACAAGCTGTGACAGGCGATGAGGAGCCATGGCGTGGATGCGTAGCAGCAATTCCACTTCCGCGGCGTCGGTATGCAGGACCGGGTTGCCGCGACTGGAGACACCGGCGTTGTTTACCAATATGCTGATCGGGCCCAGATCTTTGACGATCCGATCAATGATCGCAGGCATGCCGTCGAAGTCATCGACCGAGGCCATATAAAAGCGCGCGCACCGTCCCTTAGCGACGATCGCATCAACGACGTCGCTGGCATCCGACTTGTCGATGATCGCGATATCGGCGCCTGCATCAGACAGCGCCGCCGCGATAGCAGCACCGATCCCTCGGCTTGCGCCGGTGATCAGTGCGACGCGTCCCGCAAGTTCCTGCTTTACCATTTCAACCATAAAAACTCCTTGGCCTGCCGCAGTCGTTCCAGCAGACTACCGTCTGGCTCCGAAACCCAGCGCTCAATAAAGACGATCAAGGGTGGCGGGATCGAATGGGTCGGGTTGCTCTTGTCGAGACAGGCGCTGTGGCCATCTTGGATCACCGATGAGTACCCGCCCGGCAGCGACCAAGTCAAATTCTCCACGTTCGAAACGCGCCACAAGCAGGCCGATATTGTCCCTTGTCGCAACGCCTTTGTCGCCGTCAAACATCCCCTTGTTCACGCCAATGCCCCCGACTGCCATCGACATCTTGCCGGTCACCTTCTTTGCCCATCCCGCCAGGTTCATCTGGGATTCGGGATAGGCTGCCTTGTCGAAATAACGCACGCTCGCATCGAACACATCGACGCCGGCTTCTGCCAGAGGGCAAAGCACTTCGGCCAGTTCTTCGGGGTTTTGGGCCAGGCGCGCGCGGAAGTCCTGTTGTTTCCAGTCCGAAAACCTGAAGAAAATCGGCAGATCCGGTCCAATCGCCGCGCGGATGCGGCGGACCAGTTCTTTGGGGAAGGCGCTGCGGCGGGTGCGATCACCACCCCAGCGATCGTCACGCAGATTGGTTTCTTCCCACAGGAAATTGTCGATGAGATAGCCGTGGCCGCCGTGGATGGCGATGCCGTCGAAACCGATGGCGACAGCATTGGCGGCGCAGCGGACGAAGGCGTCGAGTACCGCTTCGATATCATCCTCGGTCATCGGTGCGCCGACCTTAGAATCTGACGGAATCTTGCTCGCCAGGATCGATGTCGTCCTTCCGAGCGGCCCCCATGTGCCAGATGGTGTCATCACCGGCACATCGGGAAACGGGCCAGTGCCAGGCAGCCGCATGGCACCTTGGTGCCAGAGTTGCGGGATGATCTTTGCACCATGTGCATGAACAGCATCGACGACGGTTTTCCAGCCGTCCAGCGCGGCTTTGCCATGTAGTACGGGGATATGGTCTTCTCCCAGACCAGCATCCCCCAGCGCAGCGGGATGATCCACGCCGACCGCTTCCGTGATGATCAGGCCGACACCACCTGCGGCTCGGCGCGCGTAATATTCCGCCACGTTCGCGCCGGGCACGCCGTTCGGACTGAAGCCTCTGGTCATCGGCGACATGGCGATCCGATTGGGAAGGGTCACGCCACGGATGGTCAGCGGGTCGAATAGCCTGTTCGTCAAAATCCACGTCCTTTGTTCACGACCGGACGGGCACGTGATGCCGTCGGAACTCGGGAGTCGCTACATGCGCGCCGTTTGCCGGTGCAACACAAATCTCCCGGCGTGCCTGTAGGTTCAATTCAGATGAGACTTACAGCAAATTCAAGCTGAACATGCTCAGTCGCGTTGGTGCGCGGATTCCAAACATCGCAATAGTCTTGCCTTGTCGGCAACTGCATGAGTTCTGGTCCGCTTCATCTCGGGTGCTGGCATGCGTGCCGCAAGCTGACTAGATATCGCGGGGATCAGGGATATAGTCTCCCTTGTCGCCAACGCATATGATGGGATTAGGGGATTATGATGCGCGCCTGGCTTATTGATGCTGCGGATGGTGGACAAAGCTTGCGGATAGTTGAGCGTGCAAAGCCGGTTTGCAGCGGCAGTGATGTGTTGGTTCGGATCACGGCGGCAGGGATTGTCCCGCTGGACGGGGCGATCATAAGAGGAGAGAATGAAGCGACTTTCCCCCCAGCCGCGTTCCCGCTGACCCCTGGGAACCAAGGGGCCGGCGTCGTCGAAGATCCAGGGTCTTCGTCATTCGCGGTCGGGCAGCGCGTGATGTTTGGCGCATTTCCCTACGGCTTCATGCGAGACGGAAGTTGGGCTGAATACGTAGCAGTCGATGCGAGCCATTTGGCCGCAATGCCCGACGCGCTGTCCGACGGGGCTGCGGCGCAGGCCGTCGTCGCCTATCCTACCGCCTACTTCGCCTTGAAGGAGGCGGGCATGGCTCAAGGCAAGACGGTGCTGGCGACAGGAATTGGCGGGTCGGTCGGCAATGCGGCGTATCAGCTTGCGAAAGCGATGGGCGCCAGCATGGTCATTTCCACTGCCGGATCGACGGACAAGGCTCAAAAGGCGGCTGAGAAGGGCTTCGACAATGTCATCGATCTGTCTGAGGAAGCAATTTCCGACGGTGTGCGGCGACTGACGAACGGCGCGGGCGTTGACATAGTCATCGATTCGCTGGGCGGACAGGTTTTGGCTGATGCCCTGCAGGCACTGGCGCGATACGGGCGTGTCATTTCGCTCGGCTTCTCGGCAGGGCGGCAATCGACGATCACGCTTGCGGATCTGATTCTGGTTCGTGGAAGCGTGCAAGGATATGGGGCGTACACCAATCCGCCCGAAGAGTGGCAGGAAGCTTGGTCATATGTCGAGGAATTGATCCAAAAGGGTGTGATAGCCCCGATTTTCGACAAGAGTTTTCCGTTTGAGAATGCGGTAGAAGGCTTGCGTTACCTCAAGGAGGGGCGTCCATTCGGCGCAGTCGCTCTAGCGATTTGATATGACGGGGGTTTGACGATTGTCGCCGATGGTTTGGATAAATATTTTCTAGTAAAAATATTTAGCTTTTAGTCTTGGCGACATAAATAGCGCAATTATTGACTGTTACAGTTTGTAAATCTCCACATTAATTGGCAGAGAATAGCGGGGCGATATTCGTGGTTTGGATCACAGGATTGATTCAGGCTTTAGCGATTGCATGCGCGTTAGATCAAATAAGCAGTCGAATGATACGACTCAAAAAAGCATTCTATAGGGGATTGGTGAAGATGAGACTTCGCAAACACGACGGAGCGGGTCAGCGCCGGTCGAAATCACAGAACGCGCTTCTGGCGTGCTGTATCCTAACCTCGCCGGCATGGTCTTGCGCGGTGTACGCGGGTGAGGTGCCGCAGTCGGATGGCGCGACGCAGCATTCGGAATCAGGCGATATCGTCGTGACTGCGCGCCGACGTGCTGAAAGCCTCGAGCGGGTTCCTGCAGCGATTACCGCATTCAGCGCCGATCAGTTGATACAACGCTCCATCACGACTCAATCCGACCTTCAAACAAGTGTTCCCGGTCTGACCATGCGCCAGACGCAGGGGCAGAACTCGCTTACTTATTCCATTCGCGGTCAGACGGTCGATGCCTTCTCCGGTTCGCCGACTGCGGTGGTGCCCTATGTGAACGATGTGCAGCTGAACAATGGTGGCGCAGCGTCCTTTTTTGATCTGGCGTCGATCCAGGTTCTAAAGGGGCCGCAAGGCACATTGTTCGGGCGCAACGCCACTGGCGGTGCCGTGCTCTACACCACGGTCGCACCAACCAACATCCTGGAAGGCTATGCGCAGGTACGAGCCGGCAATTTCGGCTTGTTGGCAGTGCAGGGCGCGCTGAACATCCCGCTGGTCGATGATAGGGTTCTCCTGCGCGTTGCGTTCGACATCACGCACCGCAACGGATTTATCTTCAACGACTATTATGACGAGATGATAGGCAAGACCAGCCGTCAGAACGGACGTGTTTCATTGACACTGAAACCAACCGAAAGGCTCACCAATACGACCGTGTTCGAATATGATCGGACCGGGGGTACCAACACCGGCGCAAGCTATCTTTACAGCCTATACCAATGTGGTGAGGGCAACAACGGCCTCAACCTCGCCTGCGGTGCCGCAGCAACTTACAACCCGACGGCGATGGACGCGACGTTCGGCCCGGGCGCATGGAACCAGTACCTTGCGGCGCATCCTGGCACGTTCCCGGGCGGCATCAATGCATTGGCCGAACAGCAGCGCCAGCGCGGACCCTGGTATACCTATGCGGTGTCCCGATCCGACCATCGCGGGCGAGATTGGTTCGTGACCAATACGACGAATTTCGAGTTGGGCGAAGACCTGACACTGAAAAACATCCTCGGCGTTTCGCGGTCCGATACCCGGGACAACCAGATCCAGACGGCCGACCCCTATGGCATCCAGTTGACGGTCAATCCGACCAGCGGAATGTCGGGCAACCGTGCCAAGATTTCGCAATGGTCGAACGAACTGCAATTGCAGGGCAAAGCTTTCGATGGCGCGCTGAACTTCATCGTCGGTGCCTATTATCAACACACCAAAAACCATATCAGTTATCCGCAGAGCTATTTTGATCTCCTACCATTCGTTCCCCGCAGCGGCTACACTCCCGATTTTGAACTGAAGAACGAAAATGAGGCAATTTTCGCGCAAGGAACATACGATCTGGGCTCGATCACGGGGCTGAACGGTCTTCGCGTGACCGCGGGTCTGCGCTACACATGGGAGCAAGTTTCGCTGGAACACTTGCCGCTTTCGCCAGTCTTCGGCGCGCTCGAACAAAAAGCGAAGTTCAGCGATCCAAGTTGGGAGGCGGGATTTGAATATCAGGCTACACCGACATTATTGGCGTACGTCAAAACACGTGGTGGCTTTCGCGCGGGCGGGTTGAATGGTGTCGCCCCGCCGATTCCGGTTACGGCCGATAGAGGCGGAGATCTGTTCGAGTCGGAGCATGTGAAGGACGTCGAGGCCGGCCTGAAATATGGCGGACGCGCATTCAGTCGTCCGGCGCGCCTCAATATCGCAGTCTTCAATCAGTGGATTAACGGGATCCAGCGCGTGCAGTTTCCGGTCGTCAACGGCAACGTTATCGCGGTGACGGTCAACGTACCGCGCGCGGAAGTTCGCGGTATCGAAATCGATGGTTCCATCAATCCCGCCCCATGGCTCGAGATCGGGGCATCGGGCGCGCATACCAATGCAAAATTCACGCGCGATACGACGGTGCTGTTTGGACAGGTGTTCAAGTTCGGTCCCTATCCCGATACACCGCGGTGGTCGGGCTCAGCTTTCGCAACCTTGTTCGCGTCGCTTCCGCAGGATATCGCCAAGATTCGGCTGCGAGGCGAGGTATACGCACAGACAGGGCAGTATTTTTCGAGCACTGCCGGCACCACGACACCGAGGACACGCTTGCCGGGCTACGCCCTGGTTAACGCGCGCCTCGACCTGACAGAAATCAAGGGGACCGAACTGACTGCGGGCATTTTCGCGAAGAATCTTTTGAATAAAGGGTATTTTCTTGGAGGTCTGCCCCAAGGAAGCGCGTTTGGTTCAAATGCCGCTTCTGTCGGCGAGCCGCGAACTTACGGCGTAGAACTTAGATATGCATTTTGAGCATGTAACGTAGAAGATTGCCCTCGGCGGGAAGGGGATCACCTCCCGCCGAGGGCCTTTTCGGTCCGTTCATGCCGTTGGATCGTGGCTAAATTACAAGGCTGTCCCGCAATATTCGGGCGCCGGGCGGACATCCTTCCGATGCAGGGCCTCGGTAGCGCTAGAAACCGGCGAAATCCTGAGGCCGCTCATCACATCAGCCAGTAAACCCTTCAAGGGCCAGGATCGCGTGCGTTGTGCAGGACTGCTGGCGGAAAGGTTTGGCGACCTTGTAGCCCTCGGAGTCATACCATTCCTGAAGCTTGGCCTTGCTCTCGAACTTCAGCAGGACGATGTGCTGCCCAACAGCCTGACCTTCGAGCAAAGTCGGTGTATCATCAATAACGAGCACCTCGATCTGGAAACCTTCCATGCTCGCATAGCCGGCTTCACCATATTTTTGAAAGCCTTCGGCCTCGTTTATGTCCATGAGAGCAAGAAAATAGCCTGGTGTAGTCATATGCATCATTCCTTCTTCAGAAATCTATTGTGCGCATGGGCTGGAACAGCGGGTGATCCGCCCGCGTGACAATCCGATTGCGTCCATCACTGGCACGCAGCACGTTCGAACCCCATGCGTGCGGTCTCCTTCGGATGCCCTCGCTGCCTTTAATACACACAAGGCAGAGACGCTGATTGTTCCTGGATGATCTACGGCGCTTTCATGGCTGCAAGGAAGCGTGCGTTTGACTGCGGCTATTGTGGCCGCGAAGAACATGATAAATAGTGAATTCGGTAGGCAGAAGGCCTGTCGAGCAGGCAGATCCAGTCGATGGTGAGACTGTCGGCCAGACCTA
>NZ_JAIQXR010000044.1:0-7282 GCF_020166615.1 Sphingobium sp. 3R8
ATCGCAAATGATCCTCCCTCACTCCCGCATAAAACCATTGCGTGGGAGGGTAGAACAGCGCGGGAAGCACGCAAATCTGCGACTGAGGGAGCGTGGGAGCTTGCGGGAGGCAAATTGGAACAAGGCCGCACACATGCGCGCGAGTGCATGTGCGCGCGCGGATGCGCGCACGTAGGAGCTTACTTCCTTCCTCCCATGCTCCCTCAATCAATCAACTTATTGATATCATTACTATCTATCCTCCCACTATCCCTCCCTTGAAAGGGAAGAAGAAATGATAAGCTCCCAAATGCAGTTTGAAGGCCTGCTTTTGACCGGCTCGCCATCGAATACCTTCGCCGACTTCTATCGCGATCATGTCCGTCATTCGCATGGTGCTCGGCTCGCTGCCGACCAGTTGAAGGCGGCTTATGAAGGCTGGGCCGATAAGCATGACCTGGCAACCAGTTCGCCCCGTGCCATCAGGTCATTCATGGAGGCGAACGGCCATCGTCATTCGAAGTCCAGCACTGTGTTCTACCGGGATGCCGTGCTTGGCGACTTCGCGGGCCAGCCGGTGCCCGCGCGATCAATGCCAGTGACAGATGGTCGCAAGGTGCGCGAAGCGGTGAGCGTCACGCTTGACGACCTCGATCAGATCATCACGGAACTGCAAGGGATGCGCGCTCGTATGGCTCGCATCAAGGCGAGCCTGTCGCCCAAAGGGGCGGGCCGATGAGCGGGGTGAGACGCCAACGGGGGGTGGGTCAAAAGTCTGAAAGCCCCCTGCCCCCTGCACCGCCATGTGTCTCATTTGCAGAGTTTTTTCTCACCGATGGAAATTCTGACCTGTTCGGCAATCCGATCGGGACGCCTAAAGCCCCTCAAAGCCCTTCTGGCCGCGCTACACCTTCGAAGACACCGGAACGGGCCAGCATCGTCAGGCGGATGGCTGAGGCGGGCCTGACGCGGCGGCAAATCGCGCAGGAGGCGGGTATCGCTGAAAGCACTCTCTACCAGCATTATTTTTCCGAGATGGGCGGTCGGGCGGGATGCCCCGGTCGGCGTGCCCATGTGCCGACGAACGCTCAACGGAGTTTTGTTTCGAGCCGCGCCACTGCCGGCGCGACGGCGCAGACGATCGCGATTGAGATGGGCCTGTCTGCCCCGACCGTTCGCAAGCATTATCGCGATGAATTGAACCGCGCCCATGGCGGCGTATAATCCTCGAGGAGGAAACCATGCCAAATCACGATCCTGCCATTCCAGATACGAGCGCGATCGAGGCAGTGCGCGGCCCGATACGCCGCCTTGCCGAACGCTTCCCCGATCGCGAGCCGATCGACCTCGCGCTGGGCGCGCTCTATGCGTCGCACGACCTAGCGCAACGCGCCGGAATGGATCCTCATAGCGCCATAGAATGGATGCGGACGGCTGCGGACCTCATGGAGCGCCAATTGTTGGAGCGCGCGCGTTGACCGTGCGCAACCGGCTAGACCTCATGCCTGACGCTGTGCGGGGCGCAGTGCTTGAAGCGCTGGACGAAATGTCCCGACCGATGACGGTCCGAGAGATCGATATCGCTCTTGCCGGACATCTGACACGGTCACAGCGCAAGCCAATAATCCGCGCACTGCTGGCATCGGTCGATTTAATCGCCGTTGTTCCTAAAGGATGAGGCACCTGCGCGTCTTTGCTATGGCACGCCCAGCGCGGCCGATGGCCGAACGGCTGCTGGTGTGGGAGGCTGCGGGGAGTGAAGGCTCTATCGCGGAGCGGGCGGCAAGACTGGCCCGTTCCGTCGCAGCGGCCGCGATGGCGGAGATCGACCAGGACGAGGGCGATCGAGTGATAGCACTGTTGCGCCAGTTGGCTCCCTCCTTTGTCGATCGGCTTGCAACCGATCCCGAATTTTCCACCGGCGCTCTAATCGTCAAGGAGCGAGTTCGGCGACTGGAGGCGCGGGGCGGCAAACATCTTCCACAATCAGAATGGTGCGAAGAGAATCGGCAAGTGCTTCACGCGGTCGCCGCGACCCTGGCCCGACGCTATCGAACATTTTTGTCCGATGTCGAAAAATAGTTGCCGTAAACCGGTTTTTCGGCAGCGGAGTTGTGCCAGCTAGACATGGTCAATCGATCGGAGATTTACCATGGCACCGCTTACCCTTCCCGTTCCCCGCGCTCTCCAGACCAATTCCGGCAAGCTCCCTCGTCTGCGGGCATCGCAAGACGTTCTTGGCACCATTCAACAGGTGACGGCGGCCTTCGATGAGTTCAAAGCGACGCATAACCGTCGCTATTCCGATATCGAAAACGCGATCAACGAGATCAGCACAACCCATGCATCACTGCGCCTTGGTGGCGGAAGCGGCAACTTCACGGCCGAAGACCCGACCTATAGCGCGCAGTTTTCCGCCTATTTTCGTAACGGCGCGGGCGAAGATGAGATCAGGGCGGCGCAACAGGCAGGCGGGCACTCGCAAATCCATGCTTCCATGTCGAGCGGCAGCAATGAGAATGGCGGCTATCTGGCGCCTACCGAATGGGACCGTCGCATTCAGCAGGCACAGCTTGCAACCAGCCCTATGCGCCGCCTGGCCCAGGTGCGCACCACCACCGTGGGCGCTTACTCGACCGTATGGAACAGCGACCAGTGGGGAAGCGGTTGGGTCGGCGAGACGGCGGCGCGTCCCGCGACCAGCACGCCCACGCTGTCCCCAATCACATTTGCCGCCGGTGAAATCTACGCGATGCCCGCCATAACTCAGCGGCTCCTGGATGATGCTCAGTTCGGCGTAGAACAATGGCTGGCGACCTCTGTGGAACGCGAGTTCAACAAACAGGAGGGTATTGCCTATATCTCCGGCAACGGCGTCAACAAGCCCTATGGCCTGTTGCAATATGTGCCGGGTGGCGCTGCTGAAACGCAGCATCCGGGCGGCACGTTGGGCATCACCATTTCAGGTCACGCCTCGACCATCCCGAACACCGACGCGCTGGTGACTTTCGCCTATCAGTTGACGGCACCCTATCGTCAAAACGCAACCTGGCTGATGAATAGCGCGACCGCCGCGACCATCGCCAAAATGAAGGACGGCCAGGGCAATTACATCTGGCGCGAGAGCCTGATCGTCGGGCAGCCTTCGACCTTGCTTGGCCGCCCTGTCGAAATCGATGAAAACATGCCGAACATCGAGGCAGGCGCGTTCCCGATAGCGTTCGGTGATTTTCAGTCCGGATATCTCATCAACGATCGCACCGGCGTTCGCATCCTGCGCGATCCCTATACGAACAAGCCCTATGTGATGTTCTATTCGACCAAGCGCGTATCCAGCCTCTGTTGGGTACGGCAAAATCGCCTTGCCGCAGCCGTGCAAAGCGTTTCTCTAAGTTCTTTCGGGCAAGAGCCTGCCTGTCCATTACAACTCCTGTATTGTTGGTTATGGACAATATTACAACATACATGTTGTTAAAAGCAATATGATTAACAATCTATGTGTTGTAAATTATGCCGCGCCATAACCTTTAAACAGGGCCGCTGGCTCCACCCCTAGCGCTTCCGCTATGTCCAGAATGGTCATCACGCTGATCGAACGCTCGCCCCGTTCCACTAGGCTAATGAAATTGCGGCTCAAACTCGCGCGGTCGGCAAGCTCGTTCTGGCTCAACAGACGCTCTTTCCGCAAACGGCGGATTTCCTGTCCCAAGACAATCAGATTTTTGCGGTCGCGTGTCACGTGCGATGGGTGGCACGCAACCGCCGATCTGACTGCAAACTGCCAGTTGGAATTTTTTTAGCACAACCTGTCTCCGTTCAGCTAAATGCAAACTGTGAGTTATCATAATCTGGATGCGGCTCACGGGGAGCCGTTTTTGGTGGGAGAACGAATATGTCGGGTGAATCGAACTGGGCCGGGAAAATTGGCGAGAGCAATTCCAGCGATAGCTACGTGGATTTCAGAAATAAGGGCCTGAACCACGATCATGCCAATGAGGCCGTTGCCGCCGCGAAGCGGCAGCAGGAAGCCACGCAGAAGAAGAGCTGATCGTATTGGGCTTCCGGTCTGATGGCCGGAAGCCTTTTTATCAGGGGACCACCATCATGAGAAAAAGTGTTGGAAGCGTGGCGGCATTGGCCGTCGCGATGGGATCGGCTGCGCCCATTTTGGCGCAGCCGATCGTTTTCAGGGAATGCGTTCAGGAGCGCAACGAACTGATTGCCGAGTATTGCGTCGGCTTGTCCGCCCAGGCTCTGCCTACCTGCAAGCTCCGGTATGAGAAGGCGGAACAGGTTTGCAACGCCCGCTACGCGCGCGCGGCAGAGCAAAACCGCCAGACCGACGCGATCAGAGCCAAAAAGGCGGCGGCGTTCGAGGCCGCGCGTCAGAAACGCGCCGCACAGACCCCACAGTAGCTGCCCGCAAGTTTGAGGGAGACAAATATGATGAAGCGTAAAATGCTGATCGGTGCGGCTTTGATCTGCACCACCTTTGCAGCCGTCAATCTCGCCCAGCGCGGCGACGCGCAAACGGGCGGCGGCTTTGTCGGAGAATATGGCGGCACGTCGGACGGCGGCAAGGCCGTCGCGACGATCCGGCAAACCAGTCCCGGCAACTATACCATCGACCACACCATTGTCGGCACCCGCGACGGCTGCGGCGGCTCTGTTCGCGGCGCGGCCAGCGCCAGCGGCAACGTCATGGAATTGCGCATACCCGTCCTTGAAACGATGGAGACATGCGTGATGACCTATCGCAAGAACGGGTCAGGACTGGCCGTCAGCGAGAGAAGCTGCGGCTATTTCCACGGGCGCAGTTGCGCCTTTGACGGCGCTCTGGTTCGTAAGGCCGGGGGTCGGAACCAGCAGGGTGCATTGAGGTCGCGCACGACCACAGATGAACCCGTAGTCGGAATGATGGAAGACGGTGGCCCGGCGGGAGGCGCGCTCGTGACGCCGCAGGGCAGACCGAAAGTCAGTTCGTTCAGCAACGAGTGGTATGCAGCGGATGATTTTGTCGCGGTCGATGACAGCAGCGATCTCGGCTTGTCACTGACGGCCCTGTGCTATGGGTCGCCTCTCAAACCGATGATGGGGATTGATCCGACCATTCTTATCCGTGGGTTCAGAGCGCCGGACCCGGAAGCGTTTTCAACACGGGAACGCCTTCGCCTGTTTGCGAAAACGCCGGTGCTGACACTCACCGCGTTCAACGCAAAAGGAAGCAAGACGGCGGTGATGACATTCGGCAGGATCATGCAGGACGGAAAGCCCTCCTTCTTCCGTCCGCTGTCCGCAGCCGAATTGTCCCTCATCAAGGCGTCGAGTCGGCTACTGGTGTCGTCGGGGCAATGGGCTGCGGCATTCACCGGGCGCGGCGCGGCACGACAGCTTAGCGGCGTGCGATGCTGATCGGCAGGGTTCAAGGGGCAGGCCACGCCCCTTGCTCATGGGGGTGTAGGGGGAGCTGGGACGCTCCCCCACGAGTGATGCACCGACGATACGGTGCATGACATCAGGAGGCTCGATGCCGTATGATGTCACTGGCTAGAGGGATGCAACGGGAGAGCGCAGCGTCTCCCTTGCCAAGATAGTATGGGTATTACCATACACATCTTGCGATCAGCTTTAGCGGATCGGGTCGGTATTACTCCAGCATACTTAGGCCAAAGATTAGCTGAACTTGACTGTAGGCCGAACAACCTCTCGGGTCAGGGCATGAAGGAGGCTAGAAAGGGCCAGCAGGATCGCGTCATCTTCTTCGCTAGAGTAGGGCGAAATCAAACTGCCGTGCATCACCTCGTTGCGAATTTTCTCCCAAGCATCGATCTGCGACTGCTCTATCACCTTGGCGGCTTTCAGTTTCGACAGCACATATCGGGGCGTTGCTTCTGACGCTCTGTGCACCGCGCCAGTGGCTATACTGCGGAACCGATCAACGGTCGCCTTAGGCAGATGTGGAGCCTTCCATGAAGCAATGTGCTTTGCGATTGCCCCTATAGCTTCATGTTCCGCATCGTCTCTTTTGCTGCCGCGCGGGGCAAGCATTCGGATCAATCCCTCAATGCTGCTCGCAAACGTCAATGCCCAGACCCAGCGCGAGCCCCGCGACGCCTGAATGACCTCTTCGTAAAGTTTGGTGATCTTGTGCCCTTCAAACTGACCTGCCTTAGCAACATGGCGGAGCAGATCAGCATAGAGCTGCCAGAACCTATCTTTCCCCGTCACATCTTCTTCCTGCCACAACCCGGCCCAATTGGACTCTAGGTGCCAAGCCGGTGCCGGTCCAACCCGAACCATTGCACCTCCTTTCGGGAATGAACGCGCGACCAGTCTGGGAAATATCAACTGACCAAACAAAATCCGGAGCGGCTCGCCCAACCAGTTTTCCGTGTATGTCAGGGGCAACATCTGGCTACCGATCGTTCGGATCGTCAGCATATCGGTCTTTGCATCGAAACTGAAACGCAGGGTCGCTTCGCCGAGATCAAGTTCATATTCAGGCTGGAGGCCGCCATTCAGCTTTGCGGTTGTTACAAAATGAGCAAAAAACAACGATGCGCGGTGTTGGCGGGGAACAATGAACCGAACCTCTGTAGCCCCGTGTTGAGAGGGGGCTACGGTCGGATCATCAATCATCAGACCTTCACATTCACCCGTAAACATCCACTCCTCATTATCTGTCTCAACACGGGGAATCGTCCAGCCTGCGGCGAACTCCGTGCCATCATCGGCGGTAGCAATCAGGCGAAAGCGTTTAAGACCATCGTAGCGATTTTCCCTCTGTCGCAGCATCTGTTTCAATGTGTAGGCAATATCAGTTGGTTTGCCATAAAGCGTATATTCAAAGCTCCGCGGGCTCCCCAAAAGTATCTCTCCCCTCCCTTGGACGATTGACGGTTCGTGATCGCCCGCGAGAAGCTCCATGTTTGAAAACGTGAGTGTCTGAGGCGCTCCGGCTAGATGCCGCCAACGGTCGAGAACAGGATCGCTCCGATCACCGCTTTGCTGTGAAATCATGTTCAGTCCGTACTCACCGGGGTAAAAATATGCAGATTTTGAGCTATGACCGCGCAAACATCAATAAGGTATCAATCTCATACGCATCGGCGGCGCGCAGAGCAGCGATGTAGGCTCCGCGCTTCTCGTCTGAATTAGGGTCAGGATGCAGACCTCGACACCTTCTGACACACCGTCAGCGCTGGCATGAGCGGTATCAGTCGCCCGGCTACCGAGCTAATTTCGTGGCTCAGGGTTTAAGGGCGAATTGTACGAACGGATTTTTCATCTCAACGAACTCTTC
>NZ_JAIQXR010000045.1:0-7179 GCF_020166615.1 Sphingobium sp. 3R8
GTAAGCCGCTTGGTCGCCGAGATCGATGAGCGGGTGAACGCCTTCCTGACGCGCCCGATCGAAGGCGAGTGGCCCTATCTGTGGATCGACGCCACTTACCTCAAGGTACGCGAGGGCGGCCGGATCGTGTCGACGGCGGCAATAATCGCCGTAGGCGTTAACACCGATGGCCGGCGCGAGGTGCTGGGCATTGCCACCGGCCCTTCGGAAACTGAGCTCTTCTGGAAAGCCTTTCTGCGCTCGCTGGCTGACCGGGGCTTACGCGGGGTGAAGCTCGTTATATCCGACGATCACAAGGGCCTGCGTGCCGCCGCCAGCAAGGTGTTCGCCGCGAGCCAGCAACGCTGCCGGGTGCACTGGATGCGCAATGCGTTGGCCCATACCGCGCCCAAGCAGCGGCCCGCCGTCATCGCCATGATCAAAACGATCTTTGCGCAGGAAACCGCCGAAGCGGCTCACCAGCAGTGGGAGCAGGTCGCCGATGCGTGCCGCGAGAAGTTCCCCAAGCTGGCCGGCATGATGGATAGCTCGCGCGAAGATGTTCTCGCATACATGGCCTTCCCGAAGGAACACTGGGCGCAAATCTCATCGACCAACCCACTGGAAAGAGTGAACAAAGAGATCAAACGGCGCGCCGACGTAATCGGTATCTTTCCCAACGACGCAGCCGTAATCCGTCTCGTCGGCGCACTGATGCTGGAGCAAAACGATGAGTGGGCCGTATCACGTCGCTACACGACGCTGGAAACTCTCGGCTCGGTCAGCCATAATCCCATCGTCAGCCTGCCCGCCGTGGCAGCCTGACCTGACCCCGATCCTACCTTGGATCGACGGCTCTTACACCACCCCGTGGGACACGACCATCTCCCCTGCCCGGCGGGCAGGGTTGGTTGGAGGTGACTTCCAGTCAAGGGGATGTGGAGCGAGGCGAAGCCGAGCGCCCACGCTGGCGGTAGCACACCCCAACCCAACCTCCCCCATAAGGGGGAAGAGTGTTAGGGGGCACGATCATTGCAACTTGGTATTATAGTGTTTGCACTCATGTCCGCCGATGATCCGATTGCGCCGCGATTTCAACAAGCGCCAGGGATGTGGCCTCTGCTCATCAAGGTTGACCGACGAACCATGCATGGTAGGGTATTGGTTTTAGCAACTAAACTATTAAGGGGAACGCAATTTTGGGCGAAGAATCTACTCCCGACCGTATCCTGTCCACCGCGCTCAGGCTTTTCAATAGCAGTGGCGTGGATCGCGTTCCCATATATAAAATTGCGTCCAGCCTGAGTATCAGCCCTGGTAATTTGACCTATCACTTTGCAAAAAAGCAGGACATCATTTATGCATTGATAGATCGGCTTGAGCAGGATGCTGCCGACGTATTGGCAAGTCCGCGCAATCCTGGAGCCAAGCAACTCGCTGAATATATAGTCAATCTATTCAGCCTGATGTGGCGTTATCATTTCTTCTTCGAGTCACTGGCCTATTTTACTGCCACAGATCCCCATCTGGCAGAAAGCTATCATCGAATAATGACAACTGCGATCAAGGGATCGATTCATAGAATAGAGCAGGCGATCAGTTGCGGAGACATTGCACCGCTTGTGGCTCCCAACAGTCCTCAAATTCTGGGCGAAAATATGTGGGCAGTCTGGGTGAACCGCCTTGGCGCAGCACGAACAGGTACTGACGAGGATAGTGACGGGCTGGATGCGATATATGATTGTTGCATCCATCACATTAGCCTGATCCAACCCTACGCAAGTGCAACCTATGTTGTGCGGCTACACAATGCCGTCAAAAACCTCTTAAATGTTGAGGAACAATCAAAATCTTTAGTTGGATAAAGTGCTGTTCACTTACGTATTGAACTCGTCAAAAATTGAATATTTCTATAGCATGTCATTTTCTATTTACGCATCGTATAAGGCTGAACGAAATTAGGTAGATCATCAAATTGTCGACGGATTTTATATTCGCAGCGATTGTTCCAAGGGATTTCGTCATAGATTTTACTTGGATATATTTGATTTTATCGTGAAGCCTCATCAACGCCCTGATCTGGATGGCATCGATAATAGTCCACCATTTCAGCAATCGCGGCTCGTACGGTATAATCCGGGTGGAAACCGATTTCACGAATCGCTCGCGCGCCATCGACATTAGGCGGAAAGGCAGATCCGGGAGGTGCCTTCATATCGCGGCTGATATCACAATCGGGCGCAAGGTCTCGAATGATCGCGATAATCTCGTCTTCAGTGAAAGACCGTTCTGTTGGTGTGTTGAACAGCCAGTGTTCTGACGGCGGCGCGAGCGTCGCATCCACGCAGAATTTAGCCTGATCCTTGTTGTAGATCATTTGGATGCCCGTTTTGGCCCATGAAGGGAAAACGGAGGGGCGCCCGACAGCAGCATTGTAAATGATCCGGTTGTAATTGGCACCCCAACTGCCGGTCAACTTGCCAAGACCGAAGGCAAAGGCGACACGAACGCAGGTGGCATCAAGACCTTTCTCGCGATAAATGGCGGTCATGAGTTCGCTGTAATATTTGCTTGTACCATATGTCGTGGTCGGGGCGATCCGGTAATTTTCATCGACAGGCCTGCCATCATAGTCAGGCAGTGTCCCGACAGCTGCGATTGAACTGCTCCAGCATACGCGTTTCACCCCTTGCGCGAGTGCCACCGCAAAGATGTTTGCTGTACCCCGGCAATTCACGTCGAGCGCTTTAATAGGAAAATTGACCGACTCAGGTCCAAGATAACCGGCGAGATGGAGGATGTGGGTTATTCCCCTGTCTTTGACGATATCCGTCAACAGATCGACATCCAAGATGTCACCGGCCACGACATCCGCGTCTGGCACGATCGCGGTCAACATCGGCGCTTCGTCATTTCGATCGAGAACGGTGACGTCGTGCCCGCGCCGCGTAAATTCGGCAACCGCATACATGCCGATATTTCCGGTGCCGCCGGTAACCAAGATTTGTCCCATTCCGTCCACCTATGCTGGCTGTTCCCAGACGTTCTCCATCAGATTGCGCCAAGGTAAACCGTCGGACAGGGTTGGGCGCCCAGCTACAACCGCTGCCCCTGCTCACTACCGCGGGTCGAATGACATCCAGAGTTTTTGTAATCCATAAGGCGTGTATCCTTCAAGCGGGACACAACTGTCACCGCCCCGGCTGAACCGGAAATTTTTCATCCGTTGCGTCAGGGCCTGAAACGCTAGGCGCAACTCGCCCCGCGCAAGCTGATTACCGATGCACAGATGGATGCCCGCACCGAACGCCAGATGGCTATTAGCATTTTTCCGTTGGAGGTCGACATCCGCCGGACAGCCGAACTGTGCAGGGTCGCGGTTCGCCGCGCCGAAACGCAATTCGACGATCGAGCCGGTAGGGATAGTGACGTTGCCAAATTGGACATCGGCCAAGGCCGTACGCCACAGACATTGCAGCGGCGTAGCGGTGCGCAGTGCTTCTTCGACCAGGGTCGCGATCTTCGCCGGGTCAGCGTGGATCGCGTCGGCAAGCTCTGGGCGCTCAATCAAAATGCGCATGCCCGAAGCAAGTGTCGTGGTCGTCGTCTCGTTACCAGCGACAAGAATCTGAAATACGATGCTGTGGAGTTCCTGATCGTTCAGTCGACGGCCGTCTGTATCCATATTGACCAGCCGACTGATCAACATATCGTCCGGTTCGGCACGTACCCGTTCGATCTGGACCGCCATATATTGTTGCAGTTCGATCAGCACCTTCGCCAGTTCCAACTGGCGCTCGGGCGTAAGCGGACCTGTCGTTTCGACCGCCGCGTTTGACCAGTGCTTGAACATCACCCGGTCTTCGCGCCGGACTCCCAATTGATCGGCGATGACAAACATCGGCAAGGGAATGGCAAAATCTTCGAGAAAATCGATCTCGTCGCGATCCAAAATGCCATCGATCAGGTCGGCGATCATTGCGTTGATCGCAGGCTCCAGCCCTTTCACCTTTGCAGAGGTGAATACCTTGTCGACCAGAGTGCGGTAAGTGCGGTGCTCTGGCTGATCGTTGGACACGAGCGTATCCATCGGCAACCAGCCGTCCTTCTCAAACATGGCATTCGCCTCCGGCGACCAGCGATCGCCAAGAAAGGGCGTCTTGTTACTGAGTATCGAAGGGCTCAACAACGCTTTGCGGACATCCTCATACCGAGTCAGGACATAATGCCCCGTCTTCGGATCATGGAACACCGGCTGCTCCTCTCGCAGCGTGTCGTAAAATGGAAATGGACACTTTTGAATTTCGGGGTCCGCGAAACTCTGTAGCGATGTCAGCGTCATAGCCTAAAACTCTCCTAAGCATCGACATTTTCCGGGCTTCATTGAGCCATGCCAGCGGAACCATGAAGCCAATTGCATCCAACTCGCCGTACGAGTCAATAAATAGTTTGAGCGATCACTCTCTTTTTTTGCTATCAAGGCGCGATGTGATAGGCCCGCATGAGCTTTAGCCTTCGGTTCGCTGGGCAATGCATTATCATGAACCTTAGGCTTCAGTTCGCTGGGCGATGCATTATGAGGTGGCAATGGCAGGATCAACGGCAGTAATATTGCGGCGAGAAGAACGGCTTAAGCGTCGGCAGACGCAGATTCTGGATGCAGCGCGCGCATGCGTTCGAGCGGACGGGTTTCATGCGGCAAGCATGAGCCGAATATGTGCCGAAGCATCGATGAGTGTCGGCCACGTCTATAAATATTTCGCTACCAAGGAAGCGATCATGATCGCGCTGGTCGAGCGAGATTTTGAGGACTTCATGGCGCACGTAACGAGACTGCGCAGCGCCGGAAAGCCAGACATCGAACTGGTAATCAATGAGTTTTTGAACGATATCCTGTGGTTTCTTGATTATGATCGCGCTGCTCTCGCTTTGGAAACATTAGCGGAGTCGGCGCGCAATCCCAAATTTGCAGCCCTGGTGGCTCGCGTTGATCGCCTGTTTCGCGATGAGTTCAGAAAGATCGTTGGCCCTCTGCTGGACGGTTTCACGGCGGTTGAAATCGACATCCGTATCGACATGCTCTTGGTCATTACGCGCGCTTTCGCCATCCATATAGGCACGCATCCGTCCAGCGATCCGCATTTCATGGCTGGTTGCGAACTCGTACTGCGCGGCATCCTCTCGCCAAAGCAATAGGCCTTAATCCACCGTGCCAGAGCCACGCTTGGCGTGATGGATCCGGATAAAAGCGTGAGCGCGAAGCTCCAGCAGATTCGCCATTCGCTCCCGCCTCCCCTTGCCTAGTATTTAGTATTTGTGTACCATGCACACTCTATAAACGCGCACGGCAGGTTATCGTTGGTCGAACATAGCGCCAATATCGAACTATGTTTCGCGCTCTGCCGGGCGGCGAACAGCTTGGCGCTCATGCGCAAGCCCTGTCTAGAACCGCGATGCCTTACATTCCCCCGATGTCTCGTGATGCCGGAGCCTTTAAGGGGTGCGCCTCTTTCCGTGGGATCGATCGGCGCTCGCCTCGGCATGGATACCGGCACGATTAGGCCGCTGCTGAAGCGCTTGGCGGCTGCGGGGTTGGTGACGCGGACCCGTGATCCGGCAGACGAACGTCGCGTGCTCGTAGATGTGGCGCCGCCAGGCCGCGCCTTGGAAGTTAAAGCGCGTAGTGTGACTGGCAAAATAAGGGCTGCATGTCAGCTTGGTGAGCAGGAACTAGAGTATCTCCGTAATACGTTGGAAAGCGTTACATTTCCGGCGACCTGAGCAAGCACAATATTATTTGATCAACAGCGGCGAAGTTCGCACAGGAAAGGATTATTGGAATGGCGGGCAATCTTGCAGGGCGCTCCATATTGATCACCGGCGGCGCAAGCGGTATTGGTCGCGCCGTAGCTTTGCGTAGCGCAGAGGCGGGCGCATCCATTACGGTTACCGACGTTAATGTCGAGGCTGGTACGAAAGTGTCGGACGAGATCATCGGGAATGGCGGCAAGGCGCAGTTCGTCAGGCTGGATGTCTCCGATGAAGCGCAGCATCATGCAGCAGTGGCAGCAGCGGTGAAGGCGTTCGGCAAGCTCGATGGGTCCTGCAATGCCGCAGGAAAACCGTTCCAGGGCAGACCGATGCATGAGATCGACCCAGACTTTTGGGAAAGCGTTTATGCGCTCAACCTTCGCAGCGTTTTCTTCGCGACGCGAGCGCAGGTGCCCGCGATGCTGGAGGCGGGCAAGGGATCGATCGTCAATATCGCATCAACGGGAGGTATAGCCGCTTTCCCTGGCGGCGCGGATTACTGCACCGCAAAGGGCGGTGTCGTGGCGGCCTCCCGGGCGGCGGCGATCGACTATGCCAAGCTGGGCATCCGCGTAAACTCGGTGCTTCCCGGAGCCACCCGGACGCCCATGATGCAGGGGCAGATGGACTCGTTCGACGGACTAGAGGACATGATGATGGCTGCCAACCCCATGGGCCGCCTCGCTGAACCAGACGAGATCGCCTACGCCGTTCGCTGGCTGCTGTCAGACGAGGCAAGCTTCGTGACTGGTACAATGATGATCGTTGACGGCGGCCTCACCGCAGCCTGACATAAACATGGGCGATGGAACTTCACAGGAGTTTCCAAGGCACAGTCCGGGCGCCAATTCAAACGGACAACCAGAGATCTGACGAGTACGTCGGACCGATAAAATAAGGAGGGGACTAAAATGACGACAATATCCAAATCCGCGCTTTTGAGCGGCGCCTCTATGGCTCTTGTCGGTCTGGCGATTGCCGCACCGGCTCAAGGCCAACAGACGCCCGCCGATCCGATGCAAGCGCAACCGACCAATAGTGCTGCGCCTGCCGGGCAGGTAGGCGAAATCGTCGTGACCGCACAGCGTCGGTCCCAGCGGTTGCAGGATGTTCCGATCGCGATCACGGCCATTTCGCCCCAAAGCGCAACGCAGCTCGGCCTGCGCAACCTTCGCGACATCCAGTTGGCGATGCCAGGCACTGACCTTGCAGCCGCAACCGGCTTCACGATGCTTTTCATCCGCGGCATTGGCGTTCCCTTCACCACGCCTGGCCTTGAACCGCCGGTCGCGATCTATCTCGACGGCGCATATCTGCCGCGTGCCGGCGGCCTCAATTCGCTGTTGGACATGGTAGATCCCGGCCAGATAGAGGTTCTGCGCGGACCGC
>NZ_JAIQXR010000046.1:2500-5548 GCF_020166615.1 Sphingobium sp. 3R8
AGCAATCAGGATCCGTATTAAATGGGAGAGGTATCACTAAGCTGAATAAAATAGGCTTTGGTGAAGCGAACCCGGAGAACTGAAACATCTCAGTACCCGGAGGAAAAGACATCAACCGAGATTCCGTTAGTAGTGGCGAGCGAACGCGGACCAGGCCAGCGCCTGGGATATAATTAGCAGAAGTCTCTGGAAAGGGACGCCATAGCGGGTGACAGCCCCGTATGCGAAAATGATATCTCAGGACTTGAGTAGGGCGGAGCACGTGAAACTCTGTCTGAACATGGGGGGACCACCCTCCAAGCCTAAATACTCGTACATGACCGATAGTGAACCAGTACCGTGAGGGAAAGGTGAAAAGCACCCCGATGAGGGGAGTGAAACAGTACCTGAAACCGGATGCCTACAAGCAGTGGGAGGGTCCTTGAGACCTGACCGCGTACCTCTTGCATAATGGGTCTGTGACTTAGTGTATCAAGCAAGCTTAAGCCGTTAGGTGTAGGCGCAGCGAAAGCGAGTCTGAATAGGGCGACCATAGTTTGATGCATTAGACCCGAAACCCGGCGATCTATGCATGACCAGGTTGAAGGTGCGGTAACACGCACTGGAGGACCGAACCGTTCAATGTTGAAAAATTGTCGGATGAGTTGTGCTTAGGGGTGAAAGGCCAATCAAGCCGGGAAATAGCTGGTTCTCCGCGAAATCTATTGAGGTAGAGCGTCGGATGATTGCCGTTGGGGGTAGAGCACTGGATGGTTGCGGGGGTCGCGAGATCTACCAATACTAACCAAACTCCGAATACCAACGAGTCTAGTCCGGCAGACAGACGGCGGGTGCTAAGGTCCGTCGTCAAAAGGGAAACAGCCCTAACCTACAGCTAAGGTCCCCAAGTCATCACTAAGTGGGAAAGCATGTGGGATTTCCAAAACAACCAGGAGGTTGGCTTAGAAGCAGCCATCCTTTAAAGAAAGCGTAACAGCTCACTGGTCTAAATAAGAGATCCTGCGGCGAAGATGTAACGGGGCTAAAGTGATGCACCGAAGCTTAGGGTTCAGTCTTTGACTGAGCGGTAGCGGAGCGTTCCGTAGGCCGTTGAAGCGGAAGGGTAACCGACCGTGGAGGTATCGGAAGTGCGAATGCAGACATGAGTAGCGATTAACAGTGTGAGATGCACTGTCGCCGAAATTCCAAGGGTTCCTGCTTAAAGCTAATCTGAGCAGGGTAAGCCGGCCCCTAAGACGAGCCCGAAGGGGGTAGTCGATGGGAACCACGTTAATATTCGTGGGCCTGGAGGTGTGTGACGGATGCCGTAACTGGTCAGGGCTTATTGGATTGCTCCTGGCTGGGAAGGTGTCCCAGGAAATAGCCCCTCCGTATAGACCGTACCCTAAACCGACACAGGTGGAATGGTAGAGTATACCAAGGCGTTTGAGAGAAGTATCCTGAAGGAACTCGGCAAATTGCCTCCGTACCTTCGGAAGAAGGAGGCCCCACATAAGCGCAAGCTCTTGTGGGGGGCACAGGCCAGGGGGTAGCGACTGTTTAGCAAAAACACAGGGCTCTGCTAAGTCGGCTTCAAGACGACGTATAGGGCCTGACGCCTGCCCGGTGCCTGAAGGTTAAGAGGAGGAGTGCAAGCTCTGAATTGAAGCCCAGGTAAACGGCGGCCGTAACTATAACGGTCCTAAGGTAGCGAAATTCCTTGTCGGGTAAGTTCCGACCTGCACGAATGGCGTAACGACTTCCCCACTGTCTCCAGGATATGCTCAGCGAAATTGAATTCTCCGTGAAGATGCGGAGTACCCGCGGTTAGACGGAAAGACCCCGTGCACCTTTACTGCAACTTCAGAGTGGCATTAGGAAAGAGCTGTGTAGCATAGGTGGGAGGCTTTGAAGCATCGACGCCAGTTGATGTGGAGCCATAGGTGAAATACCACCCTGCTGTTTTCTGATGTCTAACCTCGTACCGTTATCCGGTACAGGGACCCTCTGTGGTGGGTAGTTTGACTGGGGCGGTCGCCTCCTAAAGAGTAACGGAGGCGCGCGATGGTGGGCTCAGGACGGTTGGAAACCGTCTGTTAGAGTGCAATGGCATAAGCCCGCCTGACTGCGAGACTGACAAGTCGAGCAGAGACGAAAGTCGGTCATAGTGATCCGGTGGTCCCTCGTGGAAGGGCCATCGCTCAACGGATAAAAGGTACGCCGGGGATAACAGGCTGATGATTCCCAAGAGCTCATATCGACGGAATCGTTTGGCACCTCGATGTCGGCTCATCACATCCTGGGGCTGGAGCAGGTCCCAAGGGTTTGGCTGTTCGCCAATTAAAGTGGTACGTGAGCTGGGTTCAGAACGTCGCGAGACAGTTTGGTCCCTATCTGCCGTGGGCGTCGAAATTTGAGAGGAGTTGACCCTAGTACGAGAGGACCGGGTTGAACATACCTCTGGTGTACCAGTCGTTCCGCCAGGAGCGCAGCTGGGTAGCTATGTATGGACGGGATAACCGCTGAAAGCATCTAAGCGGGAAGCCTCCCTCAAGATAAGATTTCTTAGGACGGTCGAAGACCACGACCTTGATAGATCGGATGTGGAAGTGCGGTAACGCATGAAGCTAACCGATACTAATTGTCCTATTCGCGCTTAAGAGTCCCACCATCAACGACAGTGCTGGAAACAGCAATCGTCAGCGATCGTAGGTTGTTAAGCCAGCCCAGATATATGTTTATATACGAACCAAAATGTGCACGGCATCGATCAAAAACCCATATATGCGCCAGCTTCATTGCTTGGTGACCATAGCGTCTGTGACCCACCCGATCCCATCCCGAACTCGGCCGTGAAACCAGTCTGCGCCGATGGTACTATTGCTCAAGCACTGGAAGAGTAGGGCGTCGCCAGGCATTGAAGCTCGCGCATATATCGGAACACAAAAAACCCATTCACAACGTCTTTTGCGATCTCTGGTCGTGCCTCTGGCGCGGGATGGAGCAGCCCGGTAGCTCGTCAGGCTCATAACCTGAAGGTCGCAGGTTCAAATCCTGCTCCCGCAACCA
>NZ_JAIQXR010000047.1:0-4426 GCF_020166615.1 Sphingobium sp. 3R8
GACTGCCCGACCAAAACATAAGGATCGGCAATTAGCGCAAGCCTAACCCGCGTGCGACCATACCACGCAGAATCTCGCGCGTTCCCCCACGCAGCGAATAGGACGGGCTGACCTGTGCCACAAATGCGAGTGTGCGAAGGAGATCCGGCTCAGCAGGTATTTCCGGATTTTCAGCCAGCGCTTGGCTGACTACGACAGGGATTTCCTGTTCAAGCTCAGTTCCGATATCTTTGATCAGCGCTGCTTCGGTTACCGGCATGTCGCCCGCGACAAGGCGCGCGGTGATCGAAATCGACATTTGACGAAGCACGGCCATATAGCCCATGAAGCGGCCAACGCGCGCTGCATTCGCTTCGTGACCGGACAGTTGCTGAAGGTGTTTGATCCAGCGATCGAGTAGCACGATACTCGAGTAGATCCGTTCCGGTCCGCTGCGTTCGAACGCCAACTCTGCATTCACTTGCGCCCAACCGTCGCCTTCTGTCCCGATTAGCGCATCCTTCGTTAGCTTCACGTCGGTGAAGAACACTTCGTTGAAGTGTGATTCTCCTGTAATATCGACGATTGGCCGCACTTCAATGCCTGGCAGGCTTAGATCGATTATGAACTGTGACAGCCCTTTCTGCCGGTCTTCAAGGCCGCCGGACGTACGAAGCAGCGCAATCATGTAGTGCGATTTATGGGCGTACGTGGTCCAGATTTTCGAGCCGTTTAGCAGAAAGCCGTCCTCGTGCGGTATCGCCCTCGTTCGAACGCTGGCAAGGTCCGATCCCGCGCTCGGCTCACTCATTCCGATGCAGAAGAATATCTCTCCGCGGCACATGCGGGGTAAGTAGTACTGACGCTGCTCCTCCGTCCCGTAATGAAGCAGGAGCGGACCGGACTGCCGGTCACCAATCCAATGCGCGGCAACAGGAGCGCCCGCCGCCAGCAATTCCTCAACTAGC
The DNA here is from genome assembly GCF_020166615.1 of Sphingobium sp. 3R8. NCBI lineage: Bacteria > Pseudomonadati > Pseudomonadota > Alphaproteobacteria > Sphingomonadales > Sphingobiaceae > Sphingobium > Sphingobium sp. 3R8. The sequence goes on from NZ_JAIQXR010000047.1 coordinate 948, forward strand.
ACATAGCGCGAAAAGGCGTCGCGGCCGCCGCCCCCATATCGCTCTGGCAAAGTAATGCCGACCCATCCTTCCGCGGCTAAAGCCCTGCTGAAACTAGCATCAAAGCCAGACCAGCTGCGCGCTCGAACATCTGCGGAGCGGTCTCCAAGATGCTCGGCTACAAATGCTTTCACCTGAGAGCGCAGACACTCTGCCTCTTCAGGTATGCGCGCGGGAGAAAATCTGTCGAGAAGGCTTATCATATCAATCTCACCATATATCCCTTCTAGATCAAGTCACCTGCAACTGCCGCCATCCTGGGAGGAAATACTACCAGTCTACAGAAGCAAATTGATCGTGTGCCACCTGTATGGTGTAGGTTCGCTGACGTAGACTTATGCGATCTCGTCCACGGATGATCGGCAATCAGTCGATCTTAACGTGATGCGCTGATCGCCGCTGGCGTCGATCGGCGGCATCTCTATTCCGACAAGGCTTCCGGCGCGCGCGACGATCGCGCAGGCTTAAAAGCCTGCCTCGAATATATGAATGCCGGTGACACGCTCGCTGTCTGGAAGCTCGATCGCCTAGGGCGCTCACTCCCGCATCTGCTGGCGATCGTCACCGACCTCAAGGAACGCGGCATCGCCTTCCGGTCGATGACTGAGCAGATGGACACGACAACGCCGCATGGCGAACTGCTGTTCTCGCTCTTCGGCGCGCTCGCCCAGTATGAGCGGGCACTGACCCGCGAACGCATCATGGCGGGCCTGGCCGCCGCAAAGCGGCGCGGCCGACAGGGTGGTCGCCCCCCGACGATCGACGCGGAGAAGATCGACCAGATTACCGCCGCCCTTGCTGTTGGTGCCAGCAAGTCATCAGTCTCCCGAACATTCAATGTGCCGCGATCGACGCTGGCAGGTACATTAGAGCGGATCGGATGGTCAGCGCCTGAAACTGGCGCTTGACCACGGTGGTGCGATTCATGTGATTTCCGACGGCGGTCCGGGAAGCACGACGTTAAGGGGCGACGACACGAAATTGCATTTTGCGTACGCTGAGAAGATCTTTGACTGCGGGCAAGCGACGTTCCGCGGCAGGAGCACGAAACGGTCAGCCCTTCCGGCACTTTGAAAGTTGATCTCAAATTGCCGTTCGACATCCGCGACAGTGTAGGTTTCAGCGGCACCAACGAACATCGTTGTTGCAGTTGCTCACCATCCGACCGCCAAGGCCGGTAGCTTGCGAGATAGGAAGTCGATCCAAGCGCGCGTCTTGGCGGCCGGCCGACGCGTCGGGTGAGTCATGGCGTAGATGGCGCCCAGATCCATCAAGGATTCATCGAGCACAACGTTAACTAGCGCACCTGTCGCAATGCCACTTTCAGCGATGTAACGCGGACCGTAGACCAGGCCAAGTCCAGCTATTGCCGCCCTGATCAACGCTTCGCCATTGTCAGCGTGAAGGGAGCCCTTCACCGGGACGCGCCGAGTACCGTCTGCACCGAAAGCCCAGAAGGTCGTCCCGGTGCGCGGTACCAAAGTAAAGCCAAGGCAATCGTGATGTGCAAGTTCAGCGACCGTGCGTGGTGTGCCAAATCTGGCAAGATAGTCAGGCGATGCGCAAATCGAGAGACTTAATTTCGCGAGCTTTCGCGCCATGAGGCTGCTGTCCGACAGCACGCCGAGAGCTGTACGCGCCGCGCGACATCCATCAGCAGCGCGTCCGCCGGTGCAGGCATTGGAAGCCGGTGCAACCATCGACCGGGGCGTTGTTCGTAGGTCATCTCGATTTCTCCCTTGCCCCGGCCAGCAGGATTGGTGAACATGACTGTAAGGATATATCAGACGGACGTTTGATGCAACTAGTCAGACGCAAATGTTCGATTGACCTTTACGGACCGGATTTATAAGCGCCCGTCGACGTGTTAGGTTGAGAATGAGGAGACCAAGCTTTGTCGATCGCGATGAGATTGCAGAAGCTGCGGACGGCCAAGCGCGAGTCGCTTCAGGACGTGGCTGATGCAATCGGCGCTTCGAAAGGCCATGTGTGGGAGCTGGAAAAGGGCACCGCCAAAAACCCTTCGGTAGATTTGCTGCGCAAGCTGGCCGAACATTTCGGTGTGACGATCGCCACTCTGATCGGTGAGAGCCCGAGCGATGAGCATGACGAACAGTTGCTCGTTATGTTTCGCGACCTGCAAGCATTGTCGGATGCCGATCGCGCTGTCCTTGACGACATCATCAAAGGTATGAAAAGGCGGCATAGCGAGAGCTGAGCATGCACATTGATCGGATGGACCTCGACGCGTGTAGGACGCCAGCAACGATCGTTGCTGAAATTCTCCGTCAGGTGCCCGACATGCCAGTCCCCGTCCCAATCGAGGAATTGGCTACTGCGGTCGACATTACCGACATCCGTCGATTGGAGACGCCGAATTTCGAGGGAGGTCTAATAACGCAACCCGAGCGTCGTGATGGTATGATCCTCGTCAATTCGACCGGCTCGGCCCAGCGGCAGAGATATACGATCGGGCACGAGCTCGGACATTACCTCATGGTGTCGCACCAACCCGCCACGGCGGGCGGCGCGTTTATGTGCTCGAGTTCCGACATGACGGTTCGAAAAGCTGATCGGGATAACAGAGCCGCTCGCATGGAGGCCGAAGCAAACCGGTTCAGTGCCAACATGCTCATGCCGCTGACGCGCTTTCGTCCCGATATGGAAGCGTTGGGCTCGCCAGACCTCGACAGCATCTTTGCCCTCGCGATCCGCTACGACATGAGCCGGGAAGCGACCTCCATTCACTACACCAGTCATCACGACGAGATGTGCGCGATTGTGCTGTCGAAAGATGGCGTTGTTCGTCGAATCTACCGGCCCTCGCGCTTCCCGTTCATTGACGCGCCGATCAACAAACCCTTGCCGACACCATCCTGTGCAGCACGGTTCAACCCCTCGAAATCGGGTTGGGGAGAGGTCGATGGGGGCGTCTGGCTTGGAGGGAGGCACGGGGCCGGGAGAACTCTTAGAGAGCAGGTTCATCGCGCAAGCGGGGGTTGGACCTACTCGCTTCTCGTCCTCGAAGATGTGGGCCGCGATAGCTCCGAAGATTCGGAGGAGAGCGAACTGGAAGACGTGTTTGATCGCTTTTCTAGGCGGGGCGATAGCGACCGCTGAACGAACGGCAACTTATCGATTTTGCTCGCCTAGAGCGGACAGTCCAGAACGTCCGACGAAGCCGACATGAAGGTGGGATCAGGCAAGGATCCGGCCATGTCCGTTATCTGGATTCCGGAAACGTCCCGTGAGCGGCAAAGAAGGGTCGACATCTGCCAGGATGATTGAAAAATCGGCCATCCACTGGGAGGCGAAAATAGTCCGAAGCGCGGGCGCCGGCTGGACGCCTTGCTGGTTCATCGAGATATCGATTGTCCGCTCCAGCATTTCGCAGGGATCACGGCGAGGGAGAAAGCGGGTCCTAATTTTGATTATGGGCC
>NZ_JAIQXR010000048.1:0-4240 GCF_020166615.1 Sphingobium sp. 3R8
AGTGATCGCCCCCTCTTCCTGACTGCGGATGATCAGGAGGATCAGCGGCGCCTCCATGATCGAAATCCAATTGGCACATCGTTCCCGCAGTAGGGGCGAGCGTGCCGACTCTGCTCTGATCACCAGGCCGAACGCCAGATTCTCGCGCTCGGTCAGGAAATTGAACAACCTGATCGCGGTCTGCTGCAAAGCATCCAAGGCCGAGGCTTGCGCGACCGTTGTCTCTTCCATGACAGCCCGCAACGAAGCGATGTTGCGATCGATCACAGCGACCAGTAGCCCCATCTTGCTTTCAAAACGGCGATAGAGGGTCAGCTTTGATGCTCCGATCCGTTCCGCGATCTCGTTCATGGATGCATCGGAAAATCCATCGCGACAGAACACGTCCCGGGCTGCGGCAAGGATTTCGTCATCGATGACCGCAGCCTGCTCGCGGGTCGGACGTCCCACTGAACGCTTCTTTGTCATGTGCACGCTTCCCATCGCGCCATTCTATACAATTGGCGGATTAAATAAACTTGCAGGTTGCATTTTTGTGTGTGATGAATAAAGAACCCACGGGTATCATTTTATGGATCCGTCGGCGACTGGCCCAGCGTGCCTTTCGCGCTCTCACGGTAAAGGAGGCGGGAATGCAGCAAACAACACCTGGACAGGAACATGCGGCGCGCGCGTCGCGCTTCGATCGCACCGTTCTTCGAACGGTCGCAGTGCTGCTCCTCTCGATTGGAGTGTTCCTCGCCGCCGGCGGGGCTTATCTCGTCTCACTTGGTGGCTCCCTATATTATCTGCTGACCGGCCTCGCTGTGGTTGCCAGTGCTGTGCTCCTCTGGCGCGGTGATCGGCGCGGCCAATGGCTGTTCGGGGCAATGCTGGTTGCTACCCTGGGGTGGTCCGTCTGGGAGGTAGGGTTCACCGGCTGGTCCCTGGTCCCGCGTCTCGTAGGGCCCGCGGTTCTCGCACTGGTTTTACTGCTTCCCTCGATCCAGCGCACCACCCGCAGCACCAGTCGGATGCCGCGCGGCGGCGTTGTCTTCGCCTTCGGCACCGTAGCAGCGCTGGCCCTCGGCGGCGGTTTGCACACGTTCCGTGCTACGCCTGCCGATCCTTTGTTTCAGACCGGCACACAGGACTCGCTGCCGCAAGCAGCCGTTGCCGCAGTCGAAGGTGTTCCTGGCGACTGGCTGCACTGGGGCAACGACCAGGGCGGCAGCCGTTTCAGTCCGCTCGATCAGATCACGCCTGATAATGTGAAAGGCCTGAAGGTCGCCTGGACCGCCGATCTGGGGCGGGCACCGGGAGACAAGCTGTCCAGTCTCGAAGTCACGCCGCTGAAGGTCGGGGACACTTTATATGCGTGCACACCTTACAGCACGGTCGTCGCGCTCGATGCCGAAACAGGAAGACGCCGTTGGACTCACAATGAACCGGACTCCGGCAAGGCGATCTCCCGCTTTTGCCGTGGCGTTGCTTATTACCGGACGCCAAATGTCTCTGGCGATTGTGCCGAGCGGATCATCTGGGCCAGCCCGGATGCCAAACTCGTGGCATTGGACGCCAGGACCGGCCGGATGTGCACGCAATTCGGAGACGGCGGGCGTACCGATCTGCTGACAGGAATGGGTAAGGCTCCGGACGGCTATTATTACGTCAGTTCGGCGCCACAGATCATCCGCGGCAAGATCGTCGTGGGCGGCGGTGTTTTGGATGGGCAGTATTGGGGCGAGCCATCCGGCGTGATCCGCGGTTATGATGCCGTGACGGGCAAATTTGCATGGGCGTTCGATGTAGCGCGTCCGAACGATCATTCGGAACCGATCGGCAACGCGCATTATACCTATTCTACCCCGAATAGCTGGGCTCCGATCAGTGCGGACGAAAAGCTCGGCCTTGTGTATCTGCCAGTCGGCAACGCGGTTCCCGATTATTACGGTGCGCAGCGGCGACCGTTCGACGAGTTCCTGACGTCTTCGGTGATCGCAATCGATGCGGATACCGGCGGGCTACGCTGGCGCTTTCAAACGGTGCACCACGATCTGTGGGACTATGACGTCGCATCGCAGCCGACTCTCATTGACTTGCCTGTCGGGAACAAGACCGTACCCGCGCTGATCCAGCCGACCAAGCGCGGTGAGGTCTTCGTGCTGGACCGGCGCACGGGTCGGCCGCTGCGCAGCGTAAAGGAACTCCCGGTTCCGCAGGGGCCGATCGCCCCCGGCGAACGACTTTCGCCAACGCAACCCTTTTCCGTAGGGATGCCTTCCTTCCGCGGCCCGGACATGACCGAAGCCGACATGTGGGGTGTGACGCCGCTGGACCAGATGCTGTGCCGCATCAAGTTCAAGCAGGCTCGATACGACGGGCCGATGACACCGCCGCAGCTCGACCGCCCCAATCTCGTCTTCCCGGGCTATCTGGGAGGAAGCGACTGGGGCAGCGTGTCGATCGATCGCGATCGCATGATCATGATCGTCAATTCCAATCGTATGCCCAATTACGATCAACTCTATACTCGTGCAGAGGCGCGCAAGCGGGGTTGGGGAGTGGTCGGCAAAGATCCCCATGCCAATGCGGCGGCCGGACAGGCGATGGAAAATACCCCATTCGCGGTAGACGTGCAGCCATTCCTGTCAGTCCTAGGTACGCCATGCAACGCACCACCCTGGGGTCTGCTTACTGCGGTCGATCTGCGGACCGGTAAGGTCATCTGGAACCGCCCGATCGGTACTGCGCGCGACAGTGGCCCACTTGGCATCCCGATGATGCTGCCAATCACCATAGGCCTGCCCAATGTCGGGGGCTCGATCGTGACGCGCGGTGGACTCGTGTTCATGGCAGGCGTGCAGGAGCGGATGTTCCGTGCGTTTGATATTCGAACCGGCAAGGAGGTCTGGGATGCGCGCCTCCCGGCTGGCGGACAGTCCATTCCGATGACCTACTGGTCGGATCAGTCCAAGCGCCAATTCGTGGTGGTGGCAGCAGGTGGGCATGTTCCGCTCGGCACTAGGCTCGGCAAATCGCTGATCGCTTACGCGCTTCCCAAGGACCGTTAACCGCACTCGATACATCATCGGAAACAGATTAACCGGCTGATATCGACGCTCGGCACTCGTGAGGTTTTTCCGATCGGACTGTATGCCACGCCAAACTCGTTGGGCATCGCCCGCCTGATCTTAGCATAGAAGGACTTTCGTAATGAAGGCTATCATTTTACTAAAGCGGCGATCAGACATCTCGCATGAAGAATTTCGGAACCACTACGAGACGATCCACGCGGAGCTCGCCCACAAATATCTGGGCCACCTTTTCCTCGACTACCGACGCAACTATCCCAACAGTGTCGAGTATGGCGCCCGTTCAAGCGACACTCCCGCTGCCTTCCAGAGTCCCTATGACGCCATAACAGAGCTGCGCTATCGCGATCGCGCAGCCTTTGAAGAAGCGCAGCGGATTATGTCCGATCCCGTTATCGGGAAGATTTTCGAGGAAGATGAGAAGAACTTCATGGACCGCGCTGCATTCCGCGTCTTCGCGTGCGACGAGGTTGTTTCGACACTTGTTAGCTAAACCGCAACATGGCGTAGCCTTTCTCCGGCGATGATCGCCATGTCTGGGTATCGACATAAATTGCGCAACAAAATGAAAGTGGAAGACCGATGATAGGTGCATTAGAAGGTAAGACCGCGCTGGTAACGGGCGCATCACGCGGCATCGGCAAAGCGATCGCGCTCCGCCTCGCCCGCGATGGCGCGTTCGTGCTCTGCCATTATGGCCAGCGCCGCGAGGGTGCCGAGGCAACCGCCGCCGAAATCGGTGAGGCCGGCGGCAAGGCGGCGGTGCTCGGTGGTGATGTGCGCAACAGTGCTGAGATCGGCAAGCTCTTTGCCGAGGTCGATGGCATCCTTGCCGGGCGTCCGCTCGACATCCTTGTCAACAATGCTGGCATTGGCGGCGGCGGCACCCTCAACGAGGTGAGCGAGGAGTATCTCGACAGTTTGCTCGCCACCAACGTGAAGGGGACGTTCCTCGTCACCCAACAGGCTGTGACGCGCATCCCCGATGGTGGGCGCATCATCAACATCTCGTCGATGGTCGGCTTGGCCGCCTATCCGGGCACGATCGCCTATGCGCTCTCCAAGGCCGCGGTGAACAGCTTCACCCGCTCGCTCGCCGCCGATCTCGGCAAGCGCGGCATTACGGTTAACGCTGTCGCGCCCGGTGCCACCGACACCGATTTCAT
>NZ_JAIQXR010000049.1:0-4146 GCF_020166615.1 Sphingobium sp. 3R8
GCGCATTACCGCCCGGCAATTCATCGGCTTGAATTGGCCGATAGCAAAATGTCCGGTTACGGGCGGGCAAACGCAGATAGTTGCCGTCCCAGCGGCGACAGCTCTCAAATCATACCGCAATCTTATCAGCTATCGGTCGAACCCTGGCACAATGGCATTGGTGCAGCATTTGCAGCCCGGCTCTAGGCCGGGAAATGTCCACTCACCGTTGATCTTCAGCCCTCTATCGAGCCTAAATACCTTACCGTTGGCGACTTTATGTGCCGCATCCATGGCCTTCTCGGATGGGCTGGGATCACTCGTCCAATAGCAGGCCGCGCCCGAATACATCCATTTGCCTTCGGTAAGCCCGATGCTGCGTGAACGGGCGACGTTCATCAACGCGGTAGAACGCTTGCCGAGATAATGGGCTATGTAGGACGCCCGGCGCTTGGTGACGCCCATTTCCTCTAGCGTCTTTGCCAGATAGTGAAGGTCTCCCCCGCGCTGGGCCATAACGACGGCGGCATCAAATACCCTCTGCTCCTCTCCTAGGGGCAAATCTTCGAATTCTTGGATGCGCTCCCAAAGATCAGCACGGATAGCCTCTGTGACGCGCGTAGGGTCGAACTTGACGGTGGGAATGAAATTGACCGGCTCGCCTCGCTTGAAGAATCCGAAAACCATCATGTCGCCCCGCATTGGATAGCGCAATGTTGGCAGCACAGGACGAAATCCGCTAGCCATATGCATGAGTGTCGGCTCTTGCGGATGGAAGATGGCGCGCAGACGTCTCGAAGGGGCGCACATTCGCCAATCGGAAAACACCAATTTCGGCCACTAGCGGCGCATTCTTGCATCGATACCATGAAAATCGGTGCCGCGTGGCTACGCCGTTTCACGGAGTTCCTGGCAATCACTGTCGGATTGGCCAGGCGTCCGACAATCGCCGCCGAAATGTTTCGTTCAGGGGTTACCCAGACCCGTGGACGCTTCCGGAACTTCGCGGCGCTGCAATTCGTTCTCCACCGCCTCGCGGATGAACAGGGCAAGCCTCCGATTGCCGACAAGCGCCTCTATTCGACGGATCGTGTCGGTAGTTAGCCTGATCGTCGTTGGCTTCATTCCAAGTGGCGGGCGTCCCATCGACCTGTCGCTATCGGGTAGAAACTCAATTTCCAAATCAATCCTATTGACGCCACCGTTAATTTGAATTTACGCCATCGTTTATGGAATAAAAGATGGCGTAAATGATGCACTGGCCTCTCTCGAATGGCTAATGCTCGACCGGCATCGCGAATCATATGGGAGTGCCGGGACCGTTCCGCGTCCGCCCGTCATATCTCGCCGCCTTGTGATGGATGCGGAACGGAGGTGCATATGCTTGTCTCCAAATCCCGCCGCGCCCTGCTGCGCGGATTGGCTATCGCGCCGGTTGCCGCGTCGGCGATTGCTTCGCCCTGGGGTGGCGCACTGGGGGCGCTTCACCAACGCTACGAAGACGAACCCGCGACACTGGAGCGGACGAAAGATGGCCGGAGCATAAGCCGTTCCCGCTATCACAATGCGGAACGGTGGATGACCACGCTGGAAGCGGATTTCCTCACCGAGCCGCGACATGCAAAGGAAGCGCTGCATCAGGCCGGTTTCGTGACCCAGCAAGCCCTGTGCGCCTATCTACTGGACCTGGGCTTTGCCGATGCGTGGAACGCCAGCCACATCAAGCAGGACATCGCCAAAGCGCTGGCCTACGCCAATGCTTGCGGCTTTGGCCATGATTGCCCCGACATGGCGCGGCTGGCTGAGGTTCTCTCGCCCTACTGGAAATGGGGCTATCATTATCATGATTGGGAGGAAGACCGTCCCCGCACGGGCGGGTTCATTCCTGCCACTATCACCCCCCTTGTGCGTGCCTTGGTAGATCGCGTGCATGACGTGACCGGCCACCCGCGCCCGAAAGGTTGCCAGCGCCGCACACAGGAGGTGCGGTCATGATGCTGCGCACCGATGCCGATCATCTGCCGGCACCGATCCGGGATGAGCTTCTCCACGTCACGACAATCCTGTTCCAGGCGTTCGAGGAAACAACCAAAGGCCGATGTTCCGAACATTTCCGGGCGGGCCGCATCCTTACCTTGATCCTGCACGGTCCCCATGCCGAGAATGAATGGGACGAGATCGCGCCGGGGGAAGCGTTCCGCCTGCTGGCTATCGTCAACTATCCCCGCCTTGCCCGCAGCGAACGCGACTGGCGGGTGGTGCGTGACCGTCTTCGTCGCGCGTGGGAGCATGGCGAAATTACCCGCCCGGTGCGGCTGTCTGTTGAAAGTCTTGAGCGGATCAACAGCGCTCTTGTCGAAGGCGTCCCGCATTTCGTCACTATCGCTGAGCAGGGAATCGCACTCTACCAGATGGAGGGCTTGCGGCTGAAAGAACCGCGCCACCTGCCAGCGCGAGAACGGGCTATCCGGGGCGTGGCGGAGTTCATCCGGTGGCATCGGCGCGGAACTGGATTTCTGGCGGGCGCGGCTTTCTATCGGAACCGGGGCGACATGCCGATGGCAGCGCTGATGCTGCATCAGGCGTGCGAGCATTTCTATCTGTGCGTTCTCCGGTCGATCAGCCTGCACGCGCCGCGCACCCATGCGCTGGATGAACTGCGCGAGGCGGCCGAAGCGCTGGACCCGCGTCTGTGTTCGGCATGGCCGCGCGACAGCCGGTTCGAGCGCCGCGCGTTCGGCTGCATTCGCCGAGCCTATGTCGAAGCGCGCTATGGGCGCTCCTACCGCATTTCGGGCGAGGAACTCTCATGGGCGTTCGACCGGGTGGAGATACTGGCGGAACGTGCGGCGTGCGCCTTCGCGGATCATCAAGCTTTGCTTGCCGAAAGCCTGCCAGTGCCAATGCTCCCGCCACCCGCAGAGCCGACGACAGCGATAGCCCTTTCCCAGCCTGCTCGCCGCGCCAATATGCTGCAACGGACATGGCGGATCGTGCGACGAGTTGCCCCGCAACAGGGCCGGTGGAATCCGCTCGTTCCCGTTCGCCAGTTCTGGCGCTCCGACAGGTTCATGGACTGGGTTGACCATCTGCCCTTGGCGATTGTCTGCCTTTGCTTCTTCATGGCTGGCGCGGAGGCAACACTATGGCGGGTAAAGTCCGCGCAAGTCGTCCGTTCCAAACCCTCCGACCTGTCCGCCGTGCTGGACTTCGACGTGCGCGCAGACACGGTGCTTGGCGCGGTCATGGATGTTGCGCAGAGGGCAGGCTACCGGGTCAAGGCGAATGAAGATATTTGGGCGGTGCGCTGGACGGGAGCCTATCGCGCCAAGGCGACGACCTTCGACGCGCTCGCGGACATTCTGTATGGCTCCGGCCTTTGCCCCGCGATCCGGGAAGACTTCATCACCGTGCGCTATTGCGACAAGAGCAGCCAACCCATGGCGGCGATGGTCGAGTATCAGGCCGAACGCGATGGCAATGTGCGCTTGCCAGTTTCGCGCTAACCGCCGTCCTGTTCCGCCTCGAAGGCCCGCTTGCCCTTGCGCTTCCAGAGGGCAAGCGCATTAGCGCGTTCCTCACCGCGCAGTCGGTCGGCAACGGTGAGAAACGCGCCGTAAAGCGTGGCGCGGTCATCGGCGGTGAGATCGACCAGCCCCGCCTTGACGACGAGGCCGCCCAGTTCGATCAGATGCCGCGTTCTCTCCCGTCGCTTCACTTGCCAATCGCGCATGTCGGTTCGCGCCTTTCGAGCTTCAAGCCGATGCCGCGCCGCCGTCGAGCGGGCGCGTGCCGCTTTGCTGGCCAGAAGGTCCGCCCGCAGGCTTGCCGCCTTTGCCGCGAAAGAAGCCCGCGCCCGCCTTGCGCCAGTCCTCCTTTGTCGCGGCGTCTTTCACCGTAGCGGCATGGAGCAGCGCCCCGGCCAGTATATCGGCGTCGAGCGCATCGGCCCCGGTCGCCGTCACCAGTTCGCCAAGCTGGCGCACGCGCCGTTCCCTGAGCGCCTTGGCCTTGTCGGCGAGAGCTTTGAGTTCCGAATCAAAATCGCGAGGTTTGCGCATCGTAAAGTCTCCATTGAGTGACGATGACGCTATAATAAGATGAACTCGCCCGCCGCGCAGTAGAGTCGCCGGGACAGCCTGACACCGCCTAGTCCCGTCCGAGAAA
>NZ_JAIQXR010000005.1:0-252489 GCF_020166615.1 Sphingobium sp. 3R8
TGAGCAGATATCGCTCTCGTCATGCTGGAGCTCAATCGGGCATCCCGCGCCCTTCGATGCGCGAAAAAAGCGCCCCCCCGATCAAGCTTGTCCTGAGCCTGTCGAAGGGTCCGCGGTGAAGCTATAGAGCGGCTCGCGCCGACAACCGCAACATCAGGCCCGAAGGCGAAGGCGGCCGAAGCCCCCTTCTCCTCACCATTCATACGCCTTGGGCAACGCCCCTTCCGTCGGCGTCGCGTAGCGGTCGCGCAGCTTGGTCTGGCGGTTTTCCAGCGGCTGCTGCACGCCGTCGATCCAGACCGCGACCGGGGCCGACGTCATTTCCAGCGGGTCGCCGTCCCAGATCACCACGTCGCCCGCCTTGCCGGGGGTGAGCGATCCGATCCGGTCGCCCAGCCCCATCGCTTCGGCAGGAGCCGCGGTGATGGTGCGCAGCGCCTGGCCCCAGCTCAGGCCAGTGGCGCCCGGCACTTTCAGGAGCGCCACCATATTGCCCGCCTGCTGCGTCGCCGCCCGCAATTGCAGCGCATCGTCGCCGGTCAGCATCCCCATCGAGACGCTGACGCCTGCCTTGACCAGTCGGCCGACATTGCTCTGGGTCGCGGCCAGCTTTTCGAAGCTCGACGGCAGGTCTTCGAGGCCCGCCGTGATGACGGGCACCCTGGCCGCCGCAATCTGCGGCGCGACCATCCAGCCTTCGGTCGCCCCGGCCAGGATCAGCTTCAGTGCCGGGAAATCCTGCCGCAGGGCCAGCACCGCCAATATGTCGCGTGCGCTTTCGGCGTGGACCATCAGCGGCATCGCCCCGCTGACGACCGGCACCAACGCCTGCGCATCGACGCGGTTGAGCAGCGCGTCCTTCGATCGGCCGTCATAGCCGGCGGGCGCCTTCGCATAATCCTGCGCTTGCGTAAGCATCATCTTGAAGGTCAGGATCATCGCCGCGCGGCTGCCGCCCGCCTCCTCGACGCCCGCTTCGCCCATTTCGACATATTGGAAGGCGCGTGGCCGGGTGATCGGGCTCATGTCCGCGCCCAGATCGATCACCGCGCCCTGCCCGGCGAAGATGTTCGTGCCGGTCGCGGGTGCGACGACGGCGCGGGTGACGCCCGCGGTGCGGCTGATCGCGATCGGGTTGGCGAGCGGGTTGATGACCGGCGCGACGTCGATTGCGGCGGAGAAGGGCGAGCGGGCGCTGGTGTCGTTGGTTTCCTTGACCGCCGGCACTTCGGCCAGGCCGACGCGGGAAAAGCCCGACATGATGCCGGGCGTCACCCATTTGCCGCCGGCGTCGATGGTCTTCGCGCCGGCGGGGACGGCGACGCCTGCGCCGGCCGCGACGACCTTGCCTGCGCTGATGACCACGGTGCCGTTCCTGATCGGCTCCGATCCGTCGCCGATGGCCAGGGTCGCGCCGGTGATGACGAGGGATTGGGCCAGGGCTGGGGTTGCGGTGGCGAACAATAGCGCCGCTACAACCGTTCGAGCTAAGCTTGTCGAAGCCCGCTTGTTTCTCAACGCTTGAGTAGGAAAGCCCTTCGACAGGCTCAGGGCGAACGGCGTTCTATTGGTGGGATAGTTCATTTCACGTCTCCCGCGCCGATCTGGCCCAGTTCGAAATCGACCACCGGCCGCAGCTTGGGATTGGCGCTGTCGTAGAGGAGCGCGCCGTCGATCCACACTTTTTCCGGCCGGCTATAGGTGCTGAACGGGTTGCCGTTCCACAGCACGACATCGGCCATCTTGCCGACCTTCAGGCTGCCGGTCTGGTCGGCGATGCCCATGGCGCGCGCGGGGTTGATGGCGAGCCAGGTCCAGGCAACCTCGTCCGCTATGTCGATCCCCATGCGCCGGCCCGCGCCCAACGCCTTGGCCGCTTCCTGGTTCAGGCGCTGGATGCCGTCCTGATCGTCGCTATGGACGATGGCGCAGGCGCCCGCGCGGTGGACAAGCGGGATATTCTCCTTGATGCCGTCATAGGCCTCCATCTTGAAGCCATACCAGTCGCCCCACAAAGCCGCGCAGATGCCGTTGTCGCGCAGCAGGTCGGCGATCTTGTACGCCTCGACCGCGTGGTGGAAGGCCGCGACCTTGTAGCCGAACTCCTTGCTCATATCGATGACGTTGGCCATCTCGTCCGCGCGGTAGCAATGATTGTGGACGAGGATCTTGCCTTCCAGCACATCGGCCAGCGTTTCCATGCCCAGGTCGCGGGTCTGGTCCTTCCCGGCGGCGCGTTTCTTTTCATACTCCCGCGCCTTGATCCAGGTCTGGCGATTGACCGCCATATTGCCCATGCGGGTGGAGGGTTCGCGGCCCTTGCTGCCATAGACGCGCTTGGGATTTTCGCCGCAGGCCATTTTGAGGCCATAGGGCGCGCCGGGGAATTTCATCCCCTGCATGGTGCGGGCAGGCACGTTCTTGAGCGTGACGCTGCGGCCGCCGAACAGGTTGGCGGAACCGGGGAGAATCTGGAGGCTGGTGACGCCGCCATTGGCGAGCGCGCGGCTGAACCCTGCGTCCTGCGGCCAGATACTATGTTCGGCCCAGACATGGGGCGTGACCGCGGAGGTCGCCTCATTGCCGTCGCTATTGGCCTCCACGCCGGGCGAGGGATAATCGCCCAGATGACTGTGGATGTCGATCACGCCCGGCGTCACATATTTGCCGGTGCCGTCGAACACGGCGATGTCGGCGGGGATCGGCGTGTCCGGGCCGCCGATCGCCGTCACCTTGCCTTCGGACAGGAAGACCACGCCATTGTCGATGCGGCCGCCCTCCCCGTCGAAGACGGTGGCGCCCCGGATCGCCGTGGGGCGGCCGGGATAGGGTTTGTAGGTGGAGGGATAGGGGGTTTCCGGTTCCGCGGATGACCCCTGCTGCGCGGCTGGTGCATCTTCCTTGTCCCTGCGCGCGACGGCGGGGCCGGCCAGCCCCGCCAGCAGCGCCGCGATCAGCAGCGCGCGTCCCTGTTGCCTCATGCCTTGTCCTCCGTGCCGATCAGGTCGAGATGCATCAACCGCTTGATATAAGGGGAAACGAGCAGCACCAGCCCGCCCACCACGATCGCGAACCAGCCGATCCGGGTATAGACGTCCAGCACCTGCGTCACATTGCCCGCCTCGCCGCTGCCCGTGGCGCGGGCGATCAGGCCGGCGATGAAATTGCCTGCCGCCATGGCGAGAAACCAGGTGCCCATGACGAGGCCCACCATATTCGACACCGACAGCCGCGTCATCGCGGACAGGCCGACCGGCGAGAAGCAGAGTTCGGCCATGGTGTGGAGCAGGTAGATGAGGAAGACGAAGATCACCGGGGTCAGGCTCGCCCCCGCCATCGCCGCGCCCGCGACCAGCACGAGGAAGCCGGCGCCGCACAGCACCAGGCCGATGCCGAACTTGGCAGGCGAAGAAGGCTCCAGACGGCGCTTGTCGAGGAAGGTCCAGAGCACCGCGAAGAGCGGCGCGAGCAGGATGATGAAGACCGAATTGACCGACTGGAACAAAGACGCGGGCACCTCCCAGCCCAGCATGTTCCGATCGACATTGCGGTCGGTGAAGATGTTGAGCGACGATCCGGTCTGTTCGAACAGGCCCCAGAAGAGCGGGTTCAAGGCGATCAGGAAGAGCGCGGCGAACATCCGGTCGCGGTCGACCTTCCCCAGCGTGCCTACCGTGCGCCAAAGGATATAGACGACGGTCAGCGCGGAGAAGCCGAGCAAAGCATAGCCCAGCAGTTCGGCATAGCGGATCACCAGCCAGATCGCGGTCACGCCCAGCGCCGCGGCGAGGTAGATGGTCCATTCCTGGCTGAGGCCGGTCGCGGTGCGCGCGCGCAGTTGCTGCGGTGCAGGCGGCTCGCCCTTTCCGAGCAGCCAGGGTTTCAGCCACACGAACATGACGAGCCCCGCGAGCATCCCGACGCCCGCCGCGCCGAAGCCCCAGCTCCAGCCCCAGAGTTCGCCGAGCAGGCCGCAGACGATCGGGCCGAGCATCCCGCCCATGTTGATGCCCATGTAGAAGATGGAGAAGGCGGGATCGCGGCGATGATCGTCGCGCGCGTAGAGTTCGCCCACCAGCACGGAGATATTGGCTTTCAGGAATCCAGTGCCCACGATGATGGAGGCGAGCGCGAAGTAGAAGCCGTTGAGGAACAGCGGATCCTGGCCCCCCGGTCCTTCGGTGATGGCGATCAGGAAATGGCCGATGGCGATGAACACGCCGCCGACCAGCACCGCCTTGCGCGGCCCCAGATAGCGGTCGGACAGATAGCCGCCGATGACCGGCGTGATGTAAACAAGCGAGGTATAGGCGCCGTAGAGGAGATAGGCCTTGTCCTCGCCGAAGAGGAAATGTTTGGTCAGGTAGAAGATGAGGATGGCGCGCATCCCGTAATAGGAGAAACGCTCCCACATTTCCGCGAAAAAGAGCAGGTACAGCCCGCGCGGATGGCCGAGCCAGGTCTTGCCTGCCTCGACCGCGTTCATGTCCGAAATCGCCATTCGGCACCCTTTGCATATTTGTGTCCGGCCTTGCCGTGCGGCGGCCGCTTATGGGATGCAGCCTAGAGCCGATGGGTTCGTCCTGTCAAAAGACCAGCCTGCCCTTGCGTCGAAGCGAGGGACGCGCCATCTGTCGCCGCGATGTTCAACGACCGCTCCTCCCCGCTCGCCCTGCTCCAGACCCGCCGTTCCGGCAAACCGCGCGACCTGATCGCGCCCGGCCCGGACGAGGCGCAACTGCGCCAGATATTGGAAGTGGCGCTGCGCACCCCCGATCATGGCAAGCTGGCGCCATGGCGCTTCGTGATCGTGCGGCAGGACCAGCGGTCCGGGCTGGCCGATCTGCTGGAAGCCGCCTATCGCGCCGAAAAGCCCGATGCCGGGCGATTGGAGATCGATGCGATGCACCAGTTCGCACATCAGGCGCCGACCCTGGTGGTGGCCCTGTCCGCGCCGGTGGCGGGCAGCAAGATCCCGGTCTGGGAACAGGAACTGTCCGCGGGCGCGGCGATCATGAACCTGCTGCACGCCACCCATGCGCTGGGCTTTGCCGGCGGCTGGCTGACCGGATGGCCGAGCTTCAATGGCGAGGTACGCGACGCCTTTGGCGGGCCGGGCGAAAAGATCGCCGGATTCGTCTTTATCGGCACGCCGGGCAAGCCGCAGGAAGAACGGCCACGGCCGGACTATGACACGATCGTTTCGACCTGGGACAGATAATTCCGCAGGCAAAGCTTGCCGAACAGTCATGTGGATTGACCCGCATAGCTGTATTATGGCACTGATGCACCATGGCCGACGAATCCAAACCCGTCTATCTCCGCCTGCGGGAGATCATCGCCGCTTCCATTCTGGATGGGGAATTTTCCGATGGCGACCTGCTGCCATCGGTGCGCGCCTTCGCCGCTACGCAGGGCGCGAACCCGCTGACCGTGGCCAAGGCCTATCAGAGCTTCCAGGACGACGGGCTGGTGGTGGTGAAACGCGGCGTCGGCATGTTCGTCGCCGACGGCGCGACCCGCCGCCTGCGCGAAGCCGAACGCGAACGCTTCCTCGACAGCGTCTGGCCCCCGGTCGCGGCGCAGATCAAGCGGCTGGGCATTCGGCTGGACGATCTGGATCTGGCGAAGGCGTAGGCCTGTTTAGCGACTGGTCGGGTTGATCAGCTAGCTACAGCGCCGCCAGCGCGTCCAGCGCATCCTGTCGGCCCGTAAAGCCGCGTACCGCCGCCGCTCTACCCAGCGCCAGCTTTGCCTCCCCCTTCCGCCCCGCGGCGGCATAGGCCTGCCCGAGATGCATCTGCAACGCAGGGGCTTGCGGCGCCAGCGCCACCGCCTTTTCCAGCAGGTCGATCGCCACCGGCCCCTTCTCGCCGGTCTTCATCAGCACCCAGCCGAACATGTCGGCGGTCAGTGGATTGGCCGGCATCAGCCGATAGCCATGCGCGGCATAGGCGCGCGCACTCGCGCGATCGCCGCTTTCCAGCGCCGCGCGGGCCAGGTCAGCCATCAGCACCGCGTCGTTTTCGCCCACCTGCGCCTGCACCGCGTGGAGCATCCGCAGCGCGCCACGCCAGTCCTGCGCCTGCATCGCGATGCTTGCGGCCAGCCGTTGCACCTGCACATCATTGGGATTCTGGGTCAGGAACAATTGTACGACCTGTGCCGCACGTGCCGGATTGCCGACCCGGCCCCACGCCGCCGCCAGCCGAAGCGCAACGTCACGATCGAAGCGAATATTGGCCGCCGCCTCATAGGCGCGCACCGACTCCTGCGACGCGCCATCCGCGGCCAACGCATCGCCCAGGATCAGCCAGGCGTCGGGCGCGCCGGGATTGGCGCGGCTCAACATGCGTGCGCGTGCCACCGCATCGGCGTTACGCCCGGTACTGAGTAAAGCGCGAATATAGGGGACGTTGTCACGCGCGGCTGCAGCGCTGGCGGGCGCCGGACCAGTCGCCAGCGTGCCGTCCGATGCGCCGGCGAAGGGATCCGCCGCTGCCCGTATCGGCCAGGCGGCGCGCGCCAGCATGTCGTCCGCCATCGCCCGGTTGCCCAAAGCTTCCTGCGCGCGGGCGGCGAGCGTCAGCACATAGGGATCGGCATCGCGCTGGGCCACCATCGGCGCGAGGAAGGCGGCGGCGGACGCAAAGTCGCCATTGATATAATGTGCCCGCGCCAGCAGCGCGCGCGCGGTGCGATTGTCCGGCTGCGCCGCCACGAGCGGGCCAAGCGCATCGGCGGCCAGAACCGGATTGCCGTCCTGCAATTGCAGCACGCCGCGAAGCAGCCGGGTCGCCGGTTCGGCGTCCAGCCGCCCCTGGGTGCGGTCGAGCAACTTGCGCGCCAGATCGCCCTGCCCGGCGCGCGCCGCCATCACCGCCTGCATCATCCAGGCGCGCGGGTTGGACGGATCGATCGCAATCAGCCGTCGGGTAAGGGTCAGCATCGCGCTAGCCTGCCCCGCATCCGCCAGCGTCGCGGCATATTGCTCCAGTGTCGGCACCGAATCGGGATTGGCCGCCAGCGCCCGTTCGAACCAGGGCAGCGACGCGGTCAGCCCATATTGGCCGCGCACCAGTTCGCCGCGCAGGGTCAGCGCCTTCGCATCGGTCGGGGCCAGCGCCACCGCCCGGTCGGCCGCGGTGATCGCACCGGCCTGATCCCCGGACAGGAGGCGCAGGCGCCCCAGTTCGACCCAATTGGCCGGATCGTTCGGCGCGACCGTCAGCGCCCGTTCCAGCGCCGTGCGCGCATCCGCGATGTTCCCCTGCGCCAGCACGGCGCGCGCCACGACCCTCGCGGCCGGGACGGCGAAGTCGGACGGCAGGTCGGGCGCCCGCGCTTCCCGCAGCGCGCCCTCCAGGTCGCCTTGCAACAATAGCGCCTGCGCCATCACCGCGCGGGTCTGCGCCGGCGGCGCCCCCAGTGCGCGGGCGCGTTGCACCGCCGCCTGCGCGCCCACGCCGTCGCCCAGTTCGGCGAGCGCCCGTGCCTGCGCCTCGTGGGCCGCGGCGGAACGCGGATTGCCCTTGATCGCGTTCATCAACTCGATCCGCGCGGTGCGCGCGTCGCCCTTGTCGAGCGCGGCCAGACCGCGCGTCAGGGCCGAACTGCCGTCGCGCTCATGGGCGCGCCATTGCCACAGGCCCGCCCCGGCGAGCAGCAGCAGGACCAAAAGAGCGAGGATGATGAGACGGGACCGGCGCATCGATTATCCCTGCATCTGATATTGTTTGAGCAGGTCGTAGAGCGTCGGGCGGCTGATCCCCAGCATCTTGGCCGCGCCGGAAATATTGCCGTCGGTGCGGGCGATGGCGCGGCGGATGGCGCGGCGATCGGCCATTTCGCGCGCGGCCTTCAGATTGACGACGTCGCCGCCCTCGGCGCGCTCGTCGTCCAGGTCGAGGTCCGCGGCGGTGATCAGCTTGCCATCGGCCATGATGACCGCGCGCTTCATGCGGTTTTCCAGTTCGCGGACATTGCCGGGCCAGCCCCAGGCGTCGAGCGCGGCCAGCGCGTCAGGGGCCAGCCCCTTGACCTGCGGGTTCATGTCCCGCGCGAAGCGGGTGAGGAAATGGCGCGCCAGCAACGCCGGATCGCCCGCCCGTTCCTTGAGCGCGGGGATGCGCACGACGATCTCGGCCAGGCGATAATAAAGATCTTCGCGGAAGCTGCCAGCCGCGATCATCTGCTCCAGATTCTGGTGTGTCGCGCACACGATGCGCGTATCGACCGCGATCGGCTGACGCCCGCCGATCCGCTCGATCACCCGCTCCTGCAAAAAGCGCAGCAGCTTGACCTGCAAGGGCAGCGGAATGTCGCCTACTTCGTCCAGGAAGAGCGTGCCGCCCTGCGCCTGCTCGATCTTGCCGGGCGTCGTCTTGATCGCGCCGGTGAAGGCGCCCTTTTCATGGCCGAACAATTCGGATTCGAGCAGCGTCTCCGGAATCGCCGCGCAATTGATCGCGACGAACGCACCGCCGCGCCGCGGGCTGGCGTCGTGCAGCCCCTGCGCCAGCAACTCCTTGCCGGTTCCGCTCGCGCCCAGCAGCAGGACGGACACCTGCGCCGCGGCGACGCGCTCGATCGTGCGGGCGACCTTCATCATTTCCGGCGCGCCCGAAATGAGGCGGCCCAGCACCCGGCCGTCCTCCGGCGCGGTCTCGGCCAGGCGCGCATTTTCCCGCTCCAGGGCATGGACGTGGAAAGCGCGGCGGACGATCAGGCCCAGTTCGTCGATGTCGACCGGCTTCTGGTAGAAATCATAGGCGCCGCCGGCAATCGCATCCAACGCGCTTTCGCGCGCGCCATGGCCGGACGCGACGATGATCTTCGTGTCCGGCTTGATCTTGAGCATGTCGGCGAGTGTGGCGAAGCCTTCGCTGGTGCCGTCAGGGTCCGGCGGCAGGCCCAGGTCAAGCGTCACGACATCGGGGGTTTCGGCCCGCAACATCTCGATCGCTTCCTGCCGGTCGCCGGCGATGAAGAGCTGATAATCCTCATAGGCCCAGCGCAATTGCCGCTGAAGCCCCGGATCATCCTCGACGATCAGCAATTTGGGACGGATGTCGCTCATCAGGCGGCCTTCTCTTGTCTGTCTGTCCGGGGCGCCAGCGGCAGGCGCAGGGTGAAACGGCTGCCCGCGCCAGGCTTGCTCTCCACCTCGATCCGCCCGCCCATGGCCTGCGCCAGGCTGCGGGCCTCGAACGCGCCGAGGCCGAAACCCGCCGCCTTGCTGGAAGAAAAGGGCTTGAACAGGTCGCGGCGGATATATTCGGCGCTCATGCCCTTGCCCCGGTCGATGATTTCCACGACCGCTTCGCCGCCGTCGGCGGTCAGGCGCAGGTCGACCGGGCTGTCGGGCGCACTGGCATCGATCGCATTTTGCAGCAGATGGGTGACGATCTGCTCCACCCGTGTCGGGTCGGCCAGCGCCAGCGGCGCGCCGCCACTGACATGGATAGGATGCTGGCGCTCGCGGGCGCGGGCGATCTGTTGCAACAGGTCGATCATATCCATGGGACGCGGCTCTTCCGCCCGGCCCTTGTTATGCTGCGACAGGCGGGCGAGCATGTCGTTCATCTTGCCCACCGATTCCTTGAGCGTCAGCACCATGTCGGCGCGGAAATCCGGGTTGTCGGCATGGCGCTCCGCATTGCGCGACAGGAGCGACAACTGGCTCACCAGATTTTTCACGTCATGGATGATGAAGGCGAAGCGGCGATTGAATTCCTCGAACCGCTGCGCGTCGTCCAGCGCCTGCTGGCCCTGCGCCTCGCTGATGTGGGTCGCGGCCTGTCGCCCGGCGGCGCGCAGCATGTCGAAATCCTCCCAGTCGAGCCGACGGTCGATCGGCGGGCGGGCCAGCAGCAGCGCGCCGATCAATCGGCCATAATGGATCAGCGGCACCAGCGCCCAGGCGCGGCGATCCTGCGTCATCCATATGGGCAGGTCCAGCGTGCTGTCGCCGGTCTTCAGCCGCGCCAGATCGACAATCCAGCCGCTCTTTTCGATATGCAGCACCGTGGCCGGCGCGACCGCATCGACATGCGCCAGATCGCCGGTCCAGCTCCAATGCGTCTCGAACGACAGGGCGTCGCGCTCGTCGCGCAGAAGCAGCATGGCCGCGGGGGAATCGGTAATGTCGGCCACCGCTTTGGCCACGCGCTCGCCCAGCGGCGCAGCGTCCTCGCCCGGCCGGCCGATCGTGTCGCCAAAGCGCATCCATTCGGTGCGATAATCATAGCGATGCTGGAAGAAATGCTTGGCGACCTGCACCTTCCACAGCGCCCGCACCTGGGGCGATGGCAGCAGCACCAGCGCGGTGACGGCGGTGAAGAAGACCGCACCGATCTCCACCACCCGCGCATAGGGGCCGGCGATCAGTTCAATCAGCACCGCCGCGGCGGTCAGCACCGCGACATAGAGGCCGATCGCCACGATCGAGAGCGACTGGAAGGTGATGGCGCGCGACAGTTGCAACCGCCCCGCCATCCCCTTGCGCATCCCCACCGCGATCACCGGCGCCGCCAGCGCCATGAGCAGGCCGCGCAGCGCATAGAGTTCGTTCACCCGGTGCGGCGCGACATAGCAGATGGCGTAGAGGTTGAGATCATAGGTCCACATCGCCGCCAGCGCACCCAGCAGCAACGCGATTCCGCCCCGCTCGCGCGACGGCCAGGCGGTGTAGAGGTGATGGACCAGCAACAAGCTGCCGATCGCCGTCATCATCCGCAGGATCAGCGAACAGGTGACGAGCGCGCGATGCAGGTCGCTGGCCGGCGACAGCTGACGCCAGGTCAGGTCAGTGAAGGTCTGGAGCAGGATCAGTCCGGCCACCGCGGCGTAGAGGGCGCTGATGGCGACGGTCGGCCCTGTGCGCCCCACCGGCCCGCGCCGCAGCATGACGAACATCGCCAGCAGCCAGGCGGCGTTGCGGATGCTTTCGCCGATCCCCGACAGCGGCTTCGACACGCCGCCGAACGAGACATAGAGCGCCCAGCAGGACGTCAGCAGCAGCGCGGCGGCGAGCAGGCGCGGTTCCGGCGCCTCGTCCCGGCGGCGCAGCAGGAAGATGCCCAGCGCGGCGAACAGCACCGCCGCGAGCGCATGGCCCCAGTCGCCGACAAATTGGAGGAGCGCGCCCATGCCCGCTATCGCCTCAGCGCGCGCCGTCGGGCCAGAGCACGACCCGCAAGGTCTGGATCAGGATCAGCAGGTCCAGGAAGGGCGTGTAGTTCTTGGCGTAATAGAGATCATATTCCAGCTTGTGCCGGCTGTCCTCGATCGATGCGCCATAGGGATAGTTGATCTGCGCCCAGCCGGTGATGCCGGGCTTCACCATATGCCGTTCGGCATAATAGCGCAGATGCTGCTCCAGATCCTCGACGAACTGGCGCCGTTCGGGACGCGGGCCGACGAAGCTCATCTCGCCCTTCAGCACCGTCCAGGTCTGCGGCAGTTCGTCGATCCGCAGCTTGCGCAGCCAATAGCCGAGCCGCGTGATGCGCGGATCGTCCTTTTCCGCCCACACCGCCTGGCCGTTGACCTCCGCATCCAGCCGCATGGTGCGCAGTTTCACGATCCAGAACTCCTGACCGAACAGGCCCACGCGCTGCTGGCGGTAGAAAGCCGGTCCCTTGCTGTCCATCTTCACCAGGATCGCGGCGAGCAGGATGATCGGGCCGGTCAGCGTCAGCAGGATCAGGCTGGCGATGACGTCGAACAGTCGTTTGGCGATGCTGGACAGGCGGCGGCCGGCGGAGAAGCCGTCGGAAAAGATCAGCCAGCTCGGGTTGACGCTGGCCAGGTCGACGCGGCCCGTCTCGCGCTCCAGGAAGCTCGACAGATCGTTGACATGGACGCCGGTCGTCTTGATGCGCAACAGGTCGGACATGGGGATGGCGTTGCGCCGTTCCTCCAGCGCCAGCACCACTTCGCTGGCGTTCAGCCGCACGACGAAATCGGACAGGTTGAACACGGCGTCGCGGTTGATCGCTTCGGGGATCACCTGCGGCCCGTCGTTCATGGCGATGAAGCCCACGACCAGAAAGCCGGCGCCGCGCTTCTGCTCCAGTTCCTTGATCCGGTTGGCGCGATTGCCCGCGCCCAGCACGACCAGCCGCCGCTTGAACGCCTCGCCGCCCAGCATGGAGCCGAGCAGCAGCCGCACCATCACCAGCAGGCCCATGGCCAGCCCCATGGCGTAGAGCGAATTGGACCGCCACAACGTCATGCCGGGCATCAGGAAGTAGAGGACCGACAGGAAGATGACGCCCAGCGATACCGCCACCAGCAGGCGCGCGAAGGCGAAACGGATGGATTGCAGCGCTTCGACGCCATAAACGCCCACGGCGATCATGCCGGTCTGGATCGCGAACGCGAAGCTGAGCAACGGCCCGATCCGCGTCATGACATGATCGACATCCATGCCGATCTGGCGTGCCCGCAATATCCAGCCCCCTTCGGCCGCGCACAATAGCAGCGCGAAATCGAGCAGGCCCAGCAACAGCACCGCATGCGGCACATAATGTTTGAACAGCCTGATCATCGTCGCGCATATCCTGCTGGCCGCCGTGATGGCGCACCTTTTCGGGATCGAATTTTCTTACAATGGCTGTAAGATAATCCGACAGTGCGCGCACCCTGCCCGAAAATGGCAAATAAATGCTGAATCGCGCGCGGACCTCGCCTATCAGCGCGCGTGGCGCAGAGGCAAGCTCTTGTCAGGCATAGCGATTATACGCGACGCATCGATCCACAGCTCATTTCGCGCTGGCGGTCCGGCCACGTGGCGACGCTCAATTACCGTTTCGCAAAGTGTCGGCTGCATTCTTGGCGGCGTCGCCAACGACCCGCGCAGCGTCGTCCACCGAACCGGCGGCCTCCGTCACCTTATCGGCCTGTCGGTCTCCACGCCGCTCGTTCGTCATGTAGAAAAAGCCGATTGCGAGGATCAGCGCCAGCGCGACCAGCGCAAACACGACGCCGCTGCCGCGCGACCGTTCGACCACCGAGACATGATGCGGCCGGTCCTCGTCCCGCCCAGGGGGCATATCGCCCATGATGCGTCTCCTTATATCCCAACAACGGACATAGTGACGCAAACGTTCCTGTTATTTATGATCTTCATGGGTGGGACGGCCCCGGCTGAGGCGATCGACATCTTCCATGATCTCGTCCAGCACCGCGGTTTCGGTCGTTTCCTGGGTACGGCGCGACGGCAGGTCGCCGCTTTCCAATATCTGTTCCAGCGCCGCGCGGCCGCGCGCCACCCGACTCTTGATCGTGCCGACCGCCACGCCGCAAATTTCGGCGGCCTCCTCATAGGCGAAGCCGCCCGCCCCCACCAGGATCAGCGCCTCGCGCTGGGGCTGGGGCAGTTGCAGCAGGGCACGCTGCATGTCGGACAGTTCGACATGCTTGTCCTGCCCGGCCGGTGCCGCCAGAATGCGATCCGCGGTCAGGTCGTCCCAGTCGCCACGGAAGCGCGAGCGGCGCATCTGCGAGAGATAATGGTTGCGCAGGATGATAAATGTCCAGGCGCGCATGTTGGTGCCGGCCTGGAAGCGATTGCGCGCCGCCCAAGCCTTCAGCAGGGTTTCCTGCACCAAGTCATCGGCAAGATCGCGATTGCCCGAAAGCGACCGGCCAAAGGCGCGAAGATGCGGAATGACGGCAGCAAGTTCGCGCTTGAAATCCGTGTCGGACAGCGCAGCGCGCTCCTCGATCCCGCCGATTTCGCCAACGTCCTCATCCATGGGAACAACCCCCGTGCCAGAATCTGCACTCGCCGCATGAACCGACGTCGTCAAAGCCATATGAACATCCGTACCCAAAACCGATCACTGCAACGACCAACTTCCCGCATCTCGCCCTAGCGCCAGATCACCAGCAACATGGCGATGACGGCCAGAGCCAGCGATATGCCGAGCACGTACCGCACCACATGGGGCGTGGCCCCTGCGCGCGCATCATCGGTGGCGATGTGCTGTTCCTGCTCGACCATGACGAATCTCCCGATCGTTACGCATCATTAACGCAGCGCTCCGATCGGGGTTCCGTGACTTTCTGGCTCTTATGCCGACGGCGCTCAGGCCGGGGCGGTGGCTTCGTCGAAGAACAGGGCCTGCGATATCGCCGCCTTGACCGTCGAACGCTGGAACGGCTTGGTGATGAGGAAGGTGGGTTCGGGCCGCTCGCCGGTCAACAGCCGTTCCGGGAAAGCAGTGATGAAGATCACCGGCACCGAAAATTCAGCCAGAATGTCCTTTACCGCATCGATACCGCTGCTGTCGTCGGCCAGTTGGATGTCGGCCAGCACCAGGCCGGGCCGGTCGGCCAACGCTTCGCGCACCGCATCTTCGGCCGTGACGGCGATGGCGGTGACGTCATGGCCCAGGTCGCGCACGATGGTCTCGATATCCATCGCGATGATCGGCTCATCCTCGATGATCAGCACCTTGGCGCGGGTTTGCGCCTCGATCTCGCCCAGCGCTTCTTCGACCAGCGCCTCGACGTCGCTGCTGTCCATGTCGATCAGATAGGATACGTCATCGACCGTAAAGCCTTCCAGCGCCGTCAGCAGCAGCGCCTGGCGCGGCAATGGCGTCAGCCGCGCAAGGCGCGCCTGCGCAACCGCTTCGCGACCGCCACCGGCCGAAACCGGCAGGTCTTCGAGATGCGCCGACGACCAGATCGCCTGAAACGTCTTGTAGAGGCCAAGCCGCGGGTCCACGTCGCTGGGAAATTCTTCCGGCGCGGCGACGATCGCTTCCAACGCGGCGCGGACATAGGCGTCGCCATGATTCTGGCTGCCGGTCAGCGCCCGCGCATAGCGCCGCAGGAACGGAAGGTGGGGGTGCAGTTGCTGTCCAAGCGACATCGTCAAGTCTTCTCCCTGCCCGTCAGGGCCACATTGTCCCGAAGCATGGGACCGTCTGCGAAGGATGGAATGTCCATGTCATGATGACAACCCCCCGCCGCCCCATAGCCGCGCAAAGTTGCGCAGCGTAAAAAATGCTTCGAGGGGCGGAACCATCAACAACCGGATTTGTTTCGCACCCATATGGTTTTTTCGACGATATCGTGAATTTCCTATGGATTGCACAGTTGTGCGAATTGACGTCATGACGCAAACCCGCGAAACGGGCGCGCCGGCATGGCGGGAATTGCTTTAGAGGGGCTGATTTTGGTTTCTTCAACGACGGAGCGGGGCGTGGCCGATGACGACAAGAATGCCGACGTCGCAACCCGGAAAGCTCAGGTGAAGGGCTCCGCCGCCCAGCGCAAGAGTCCCGCCGCCACCGGCAAGGAGGACGCGCACGTGTCGCAGGTTTTGCGCACCGTGTATCAGCGCGCCGTCGATGAGGATATCCCGTCCGAAATGCTGGACCTGTTGAGCAAACTGGACTGACACACAGATGATCGGGGGCAGCCTTCCTCCGGCAGCCCGCTCCATGGTCGAGCCATTGCTGCATTTTTTCCGCTCGACCGGGGTCAAGATGTTCCTCATCCTGACCCTGGCCTTGTTGCCGCTGGGGCTGATCGCGCTCGTCGCGTCGCTCCAGGCGATCCGAACCGCCGACCTTGAAAAGGAAGCGCTGCTGCGCGTGGCGGTCACGCAAAGCGCGCGCAAGCTGACGGCGGACCTGCAGTCGGACCGCACGGCGCTCGAACTGGTCGTCAATGCGCTGGCGAACAACGCTGCCGACAAGGGCATGTGCCGGCGGCTCGCCTTCTTCCTGACGTCGCACGACGCCGAAGGGGGGCATTTCTACATTTACGACCACGCGGGCAATCGCCTGTGCAGTTCGCCCGAACCCGAACCGGCGGGCGTTGCGCCCGCGGATCGTTTCGCCCGGCCGATGGCGCAATTGCTGCCGGCCCATCTGCTCAGCAGGGTGCGCAGCGGCAACGGGCGGCTGGTCGCATTGTCCTATTATTCGCGTGGGCATCTCGAAAGCATCGCCGACCCCGCCACCGCGCTGCAAAATCGCCAGCTCAGCCTGCGTCAGGGCGACAGGCAACTGATCGTCAGCCGTCCCGGCGCGAGCATCAGCGGCCATAGCAACAGCCTGTCCGCCCGTCTCGACCCGCCCGACATATTGCTGACCATGACCGTGCGCGAACCGCCCGCGACCCTGGCGCGGATGCTGTCGCTGTTCCTGCCGCTGGTCATGTGGTTCGCCGCGGCCGCGATCGGCTGGTTCGTGGTCAACCGCCTCCTCATCCGGCCGCTGGTGCTGTTGCGGCGGGTCGTGGCCGATTATCAGCCCGGCGAAGTGCTGCAACCGTTACAGCGCTTGCGCACCCCTGCGCTGGAGATCGTCGCACTGGGCGAGACCTTCCATGAAATCAGCATGGACGTGGCCACCCATGAAGCGGAGATTTCGGAAAGCCTGGAAACCCAGCGCAAGCTGACCCGCGAGGTGCATCACCGGGTCAAGAACAACCTCCAGATCATCGCCAGCCTCATCAACCTGCACGCCCGCTCCGCCCATGATCCCGAAGCGGTCGAGGCCTATGCCTCGATCCAGCGCCGGGTCGACGCGCTGTCGGTCGTTCACCGCAATCATTTTGCGGAGCTGGAGGAAAATCGCGGCGTTGGCGTCCGCCCGCTCATCAGCGAATTGTCGGCCAGCCTGCGCGGCACCGCCCCTGCCGCCGCGCGCCGCTTCGCGATCCAGATCGACAGCGACAATCTCCACATCAGCCAGGATGTGGCGGTGCCGATCGCTTTCCTGCTGACCGAACTGGTCGAACTGGCGATGATGCTCGCGCCCCAGGCCACGATGCAGATCGCGGTGCAGGTAGAGCCGGACCGCGACGATCGCGCCCGGCTGATGGTGGGATCGCCGGGCCTGAAGGCGTCCGATGCGATGACCGGCCATCTGAACGAACGCTATGGCCGCGTCCTGACCGGCCTGTCGCGCCAGTTGCGCGCGCCGCTGGATTATGACGGCGACGCGGGCAGCTACGCCATCACCATCACCGTCATCCCCTGACCCCTATATCCTGCCCCCTATATCCTGACTGACCTCAGACCCGCTGATAGTCGCGGCGGAAATCGGTGGCGAAACCGGCAAGCGTGCCGGCGGCGATAGCGTCGCGCAGCCCCTGCATCAGTTCCTGGTAGAAATGGATATTATGCTGGGTCATCAGCATCGCGCCCAGCATCTCGCCCGCCTTCACCAGATGGTGGAGATAGGCGCGGCTCCAGGTCGCGCAGACCGGGCAGCCGCAACGCGGATCGAGCGGCCCTTTATCCTCGTTGAACTTGGCGTTGCGGATGTTGAGCGGCCCGGCCCAGGTGAAGGCCTGGCCATTGCGGCCCGATCGGGTCGGCAGCACGCAATCGAACATGTCGATGCCGCGCTCCACCGCGCCGACGATATCGTCGGGCTTGCCCACGCCCATCAGGTAGCGCGGCTTGTCCTGCGGCAGCATGGCTGGCGCGAAGTCGAGCGTGGCGAACATCGCCTCCTGCCCCTCGCCCACCGCCAGCCCGCCCACGGCATAGCCGTCGAAACCGATCTCGATCAGCTTTTCGGCTGAAATCCGGCGCAAGCCTTCGTCAAGCGATCCCTGCTGGATGCCGAACAAAGCCGCCCGCTCCGCATGATCCCCGCCCGCGTCGAACCCGTCGCGTGACCGCTTCGCCCAGCGCATCGAGCGCTCCATCGACCGCCCCGCCTCGTCATGGGTGCAGCCATTTTTGGTGCATTCGTCGAACGCCATGACGATGTCGCTGTCGAGCAGCCGCTGGATTTCCATCGATCGTTCCGGCGTCAGCATATGCTTCGACCCGTCGATATGGCTGGAGAAGGCGACGCCCTCCTCGCTCATCTTGGTGAGCGCAGACAGGCTCATCACCTGATAGCCGCCGCTGTCGGTCAGGATCGGCCGGTCCCAGCCCATGAAGCCGTGCAGTCCGCCCAGCCGCGCCATGCGCTCTGCGCCGGGACGCAGCATCAGATGGTAGGTGTTGCCCAGGATGATGTCCGCGCCGGTCGCGCGCACTTCGGCCGGACGCATCGCCTTGACGGTCGCGGCGGTGCCCACGGGCATGAAGGCGGGCGTGCGAATCTCGCCGCGGCGCATCTGGATCGCGCCGGTGCGCGCCTTGCCGTCGGTGGCGCTGACGGAGAAGGAAAAACGAGGCTTGGTCATGGCCGCGCTCTACGAGCGAACAGGCGCGCGCACAAGATTGGCACTGGGATTGGCGCCGGGATCGACGGTCGAGCCGGCTCAGCCCGCCTTGCGAACCCCGTCGAACAGCGCCATCGCGTCGATGTTGAAGCCTTCTACACGGCGATAGGGGCCGATGAAACGCAGGCAGTCCGCCGACAGGCGCAAAGGCCATGGCGTACCGTCCCGATCATGCAGGGCCAGGGTAACGCATGGGGTCTGGGGGCGCGGCTGGTTCATGGCTGCCGGGGTAATTAATAAAGGTTAACAAAGCCCTGACCGTAAAATCTTACATATGTTCAAGAGGGCCTTCTGTGGCAATTGCGCCACATTCGATCCAGTTCGGGGGGATTTGGGGCGACCTCCTTGCAACAGTTGCGGATAAAAATGGTTAATGCCCTGTCAATCATAAGGCGGTTGAATGCATGTTGCGGTCCAGCCTGATCTTTTCATTCAATATAGAAAAACGGGGTCGCAGATGATTGATTCAGGACGGTTTAATCCAACCAGAGACGAGGCTGAGCACGCCTCAGAAGAATATTTCTCGGACAGCGGTGACCATCCGCCGCTCGCCTCTACGGAAAGCCCGCTCGACGCCGCATTCCGCCAGTCCACACTGTTCGACCTGGGACAGATCGACGTGCGCTGGGACGCGGATCTCGCGACGCTCTGGGCTTTCATGACGCCACTCGAACGCCCCAACAGCAATATGGGCCTGATTCGCGATACTATGGCCTGGCAGCGCGAAAGCCGCCGGGTATTCGGCGGCGCGGACGGTAGCGGCCGGGACGGTCCGCTCAAATTCATGGTGCTCGGATCCCGATTTCCCGGCGTGTTCAACCTGGGCGGCGACCTGGAAATGTTCGCCGAATGCATCCAGCGGCGCGATCGCGACACATTGCTGAAATATGGCGTCGCCTGCTGCGAGATCGTCGACCGCATCTGGCACTGCAACGACATGAACGTCATCAATATCGGCCTGGCGCAAGGCGATGCGCTGGGTGGCGGGTTGGAAGCGCTGATGTGCTTCGACGTCATCATCGCCGAACGGCAGGCGCGCTTCGGCCTGCCCGAAGTGTTGTTCGGCCTGTTTCCGGGCATGGGCGCCTATTCGATTCTCTCACGCCGGGTCGGCCCGGTGCTGGCGCGGCAGATGCTGACCGAGGGTCATATCTATACCGCCGACGAAATGTGCGAGATGGGCATCGTTACGCAGGTGGTCGATACCGGCGAAGGCGAAGCGGCGACGGCCCAGTGGATCAAGGACCATAGCGCCCATCATGCCGGCTATGTCGGCATCAACCGGGCCGGCCGCCGGGTCAACCCGATGACGCTGGAGGAATTGGTCGATATCGTCGAAACCTGGACCGACACCGCGCTGGCGCTGTCGGATCGGGATTTGCGGATGATGCGCCGGCTGGCCGCAGCACAAACGCGCCTGCGCTGATTGGATGACGCACGCCGCCCCGTTCAGGCGCGGCGGCGGCGCGGCATGGGATCGGGCCGTTCGCTGCCGTCCAGCGGGCCGGCGGCGATCAGTTCGGCGATCCGCTCGCGCGGCACCGGGCGGCTGAACAGATAGCCCTGGACATTGGTGAAGCCCGCCTCGCGCGCATGGGCCAACTGGTCGGTCGTCTCGATTCCTTCCGCCACCGTATCCATGTTGAGGTCACGCGCCAGATTGCCGATCGCGCGCACGATCGCGCGATCCTCTACATTGGCGCTGACCCCTGCCATGAAGCTCTGATCTATCTTCAGCGTGTCGAACCGGTAGGAGCGCAGATAGGAAAGCGAACTATAGCCGGTGCCGAAATCGTCGAGCGCCAGCCGCAGCCCGATCCGTTGCAATTCGCGCAGGATCGCATTGGTCTGCCCGCTATTGTCGAGGAAGATCGATTCGGTGACTTCCAGTTCCAGCCGCCGCGCCGGCAGGCCGGACTCCAGCAGCGCGGCGATGACATTGGCCGGCAGCTCGGACGATTTGAGCGAGGCCGGCGAGATGTTGATGGCTATGCGGACGTCACCGGGCCATGACACGGCAGCGGCGCAGGCTTCGCGCAGCACCCATCCGGTCATCGCTTCGATCATCCCCATACCCTCGGCGATCGGGATGAATTCGGACGGCGGGATCGGCCCAAGCACCGGATGATCCCAGCGCAGCAGCGCTTCGCAGGCGTCGATATGCCCGCCATCCAGATTGACGATCGGCTGGAACAGCAGCTTCAATTCGCCGCCGTCCAGCGCGCGGCGCAGGCCCGTCTCGATCTCGTGGACGCGGTTGAACCGCTCCTTCAGCGACCAGTTGAAACTGGCGGCGCGGTTGCGCCCTTCCCGCTTGGCTTCATACAGCGCCAGATCGGCATGCTGCATCAGTTCGTCCATGTCGCGCCCGTCCTGTGGCGCGACGGCATAGCCAATGGACGCGGTGACGGAGAGATGATTGTCGCTGAGGTCGAAACCATGGGCAAAATAGGCGATGATTTCCTGTGCCAGCGCCGCTGCGGTCACCCGGTCCATGTCCGAACAGATGATGACGAACTCGTCGCCGCCGAACCGGGCGATGCGGCCGCGATCCTGAATCACATCGTTCAGCCGCTCCGCAACGCAGCGCAGCAACTGGTCGCCGACCATATGCCCCAGCGAGTCGTTGATTTCCTTGAACCGGTCGATGTCCATCCATAGGATGGTGACGGCGTCGTTCCGCTTCTGATTGGTGTCGAATATCTCGCGCAGACGCATCTGCATCGCCATGCGATTTTCCAGACCCGTCAGACTGTCGAACCGCGCCAGTCGCTCGAACTTGTCGGCCAGCAAAGACTTGTCCTGCTTGCCGACCAGCGCCTGGACGACGATGCGGTGGATGGTGGAGCTGATTTCAGCGAGCCCGAGCACCATCATCACCATCGCCACCGACAGCACGCGATAGCCGGTCGATCCTTCCAGCCAAAGCCCGGTCGCGGTCGGCAGCAGCGTCAGGCAGACCTGACCGATCGCGATCTGGACCCGCCCCGCATTGCGGCCGGAAATGCCGCCGGCATAGCCGGTCGCCATTGACACGCTCAGCATATGCGTGACCGGGTCGGGCGATCCGATCAGGGTGACGAAGCCCATCAGGCCCAGCAGCCCGGCATAGCCCCAGGCGCCCAGCTCATAGGCCAGTTCCCAGTTGCGCGAGGCGACCGCCGTGCCGCGCACCAGTTGGCGATGGAAGAAGATGGCGGATACGACGCGCAGCGTGGCCACCAGGCACAGAACCGCGACGACAAACTGGATCGGCCCCGGCGCCGACATGCTGCTGATGACGATGCCGACGGCAACGCCTGTGACCGCCCCGATGGTGAGTGACGTGGGCGATGCATAAAGTGATTCGACCAGGCTCCGCCGCACGTCGGCATCCTGCCCCGGTCCCCGCGCCGCGCGCCTTTCCAGAAATGTTTTCAGCACGCGCAAATGGCGGGTCTCCGGTTCCCGGCCCCCTGATCGCATTTCTTCCTTTATTTTTCGGTTAATGCAGCGACAATATCCAGCGTTCGCCCATCATTTCGTTACCGAAAAGACTGTGCGTTTCCTGCGCGGAGAGAGTGAAGCCGGCCGATTCATACAGGTGGCGGGCATGGGTAAGGACATTCTGTGTCCACAACATCATTGCTCGATAGCCGGCATTGCGGGCGAAGCCGATACACTGATCGACCAGCGCCCGACCGATCCCCACCCCGCGTGCGGCCCGCTCGACATGCAGCAACCGCAACTGCCCGACATCGTCGCCCGCGTCGGCCAGCAGTACCGCGCCCAGCATCGCGCCGTCGCGCTCGGCGATCCAGGCCTGCTCCCGACCCGGCTTGAAATCGCGCAGGAAGGCGGTGGTGATCTCCCCCTGCATCACCTCCATCGCCCGGCCCCAGCCATATTCCGTTTCGTATAACCGGGCCTGGCGCGACGCGACCAGCGCCAGGTCGCCGATGCGAAAGGGACGGATCGACCAATCCCTTTCGCTGTGTATCGGATCACCCAGCAGCGCGCGGACCTGACCCAATGCCGCGACCAGATCATCCTGCTGCCCCTGGTCCAACCCGGCGACCCGCGCGGCGGTGTCGGCGCGGGTGCGCGCGTCGATCGCCGCAAAGGCGGCGCGCCCCTCCGGGGTCAGGGCGATCGGCCGCTGCCGCGCATCGCTGCCGCGGCCGCGCGCTATCCATCCGCGCTTTTCGAAGCCGGCAATGATGCGACTGGCATGGCCCGCATCCAGCCCCATATGCTCACGCAGGCTGCTGGCCAGTACGCCGGCTTCCGCCTGCGCAATCTCATAAAGCAGCCGCGCCGCCGTGACGCCCATGCCGCTGTCCATGTAGCTGGGCTGCAACACGCCCGCGAACCGGGTGTGGAAGCGGTTGAAGGCGCGCACCGCCGCCACGGTTTCCGGCGCGGGCAAGGACGTATCGGCGGGCGGATGTTCATCGGTCATTGCAGGTCAGGCTAAGCCATGATAGTTGCCGCCGTCAACTAATAATCGAAAGTCTCTGTTGGTGTCCGACTCCCTGTCTCATCCGCTTGATCGCCCCGTCTGGCACAGCCTGTCGGGCGGCTGGTCCGCGTTGGCGCAGGGCGACGCTCATGCGCGCCGGATCGATCCGCTTTACGGGCCGTTCGGCGCGGCGGCGGATGACAGCGCGGCCAGTCGGGCGGCGCTCGCGGCGCTGGTGCCTGAGACCGGCGAACTCTGGCTCGTCGGTCCGGATGCGATGATTCCGCCGCCCGGCGTCACTGTCCTGCGCACAGCGATGCTGGCGCAGATGGTCGCGCCGTCGATCACGCCCGCCGCCTCCGCTACGCCTGCATGGGCGACGCTGGACGAAAGCGACGCGGAAGAGATGCGCGCCCTCGCCCTGCTCACCCGGCCGGGGCCGTTCGCGCCCCGCACCCACCGGCTGGGCCGCTTCATCGGCGTGCGGGAGCATGGCCAGTTGATCGCGATGGCGGGCGAGCGGATGGCGCTGCCGAGCTTCACCGAAGTCAGCGGGGTCTGCACCCATCCCGACTGGCGCGGCCGCGGGCTGGCCAGCGCGCTGATGCGGATCGTCGCGCAGGCGATACTGGACCGGGGCGAAACCCCCTTCCTCCACGCCTATGCCGCCCACGACCGCACGATCGCGCTCTACCGCACGCTGGGGTTCGAAGTGCGGGCGGAGCTGCCGATGATGGTGGTGACGCGATAAAGGCTAGTGGCGGATCGGCTCGCAAGCGATGCCGTCATTGTCGCCGTCCATATGCGCGCCATAGCCCGGTTGTCCGCGATAGAGCGGAGCCGCGCCCGCGGCCCGTGCTTCGTTGCAGCCCCGATAGGACCATGTCGGGGCGGATGACGCCACCTTCCGCCCCTCGAAGCGCTGAACTGTTGGCGCAGGTTTAGCGACGGCACCGCCGGATGGCTGCTGGGCATCCAGTTCCGCCGCGCTCATCGGCTGCTCGCGCTGGACCGGGACGGTCGTCGTGACCATGGTCGCGGTCGCCTCGCTTTGCTCGGCCCTCGGCGCATCGGCCGGCCGCGTCAGATAGCCGATCGTGCCCCCGGCTAGGCACAGGGCCATCACGCCGCCTGCATATTGCACCATATTCATAGCTTGCGATTAGCAGGAATCTGTAAATGGCCGGTTTCGGCGCCCCAAAAGAAAAGGGCCGGTGGATCGCTCCACCAGCCCCTTCTTTGCGTCAGGAAGGCCGGAAACTTCATTCCCGCGATCAAACCGCAGGCGAGGCAAGCCCCGCCCGCGACGATCGCTTTAGAAGTCCATGCCGCCCATGCCGCCGCCGGGCATGCCCATCGGCGCCTTGTCGTCGGCGGGCAGCTCGGACACGGCGGCTTCCGTCGTGATGAGCAGGCCAGCCACCGAGGCAGCGTTCTGCAGCGCGGTGCGGACGACCTTGGTCGGGTCGATCACGCCGGCAGCAACCAGGTTTTCATACACGTCGGTCGACGCGTTGAAGCCGAACGAGGTGTCGTCCTGGTCGAGCAGCTTGCCCGACACGACAGCGCCATCATGGCCCGCATTCTGGGCGATCTGGCGAACCAGAGCGGTCAGCGACTTGCGAACGATGTCGATGCCGCGGGTCTGGTCGTCATTGACGCCGGTCAGGCCATTGAGAGCCTTGGTCGCGTACAGCAGGGCCGTACCGCCACCGGGGACGATGCCTTCTTCGACCGCCGCGCGGGTTGCATGGAGAGCGTCGTCAACGCGATCCTTGCGCTCCTTGACTTCGACTTCCGTCGCGCCGCCGACCTTGATGACGGCCACGCCGCCAGCCAGCTTGGCCAGACGTTCCTGCAGCTTTTCACGGTCATAGTCCGAGCTGGTGTGCTCGATCTGCTGACGGATCTGCTCGGTGCGGCCCTTGATCGAGTCATGGTCGCCAGCGCCATCGACGATGACGGTGTTGTCCTTGTCGATGGTGACGCGCTTGGCGGTGCCGAGCATGCCCAGCGTGACCGACTCGAGCTTGATGCCCAGATCTTCCGAGATCACTTCGCCCTTGGTCAGGACGGCGATGTCTTCCAGCATCGCCTTGCGACGATCGCCGAAGCCAGGCGCCTTGACCGCAGCAACCTTCAGGCCGCCACGCAGCTTGTTGACGACCAGGGTCGCCAGCGCTTCGCCTTCAATGTCTTCCGCGATGATCAGCAGCGGACGGCCCGACTGCACGACGGCTTCCAGGATCGGAAGGATCGACTGCAGGTTCGACAGCTTCTTTTCGTGGATCAGGATGTACGGATCAGCCAGCTCGACAGCCATCTTTTCCGGGTTGGTGATGAAGTAGGGCGACAGGTAGCCGCGGTCGAACTGCATGCCTTCCACGACGTCCAGTTCGAAGTCGAGACCCTTGGCCTCTTCCACGGTGATGACGCCTTCCTTGCCGACCTTTTCCATGGCTTCGGCGATCTTTTCGCCGACTTCACGGTCACCATTGGCGGAGATGATGCCGACCTGGGCGACTTCGGCCGAACCCGAAACCGGCTTCGAACGCGCCTTGATGTCCTCGACGACCTTGATGACGGCGAGGTCGATGCCGCGCTTCAGGTCCATCGGATTCATGCCGGCGGCAACCGACTTCATGCCTTCGCGCACGATGGCCTGGGCCAGGACGGTCGCGGTGGTGGTGCCGTCACCGGCGATGTCGTTGGTCTTCGAAGCGACTTCGCGGACCATCTGGGCGCCCATATTCTCGAACTTGTCCTTCAGTTCGATTTCCTTGGCGACGCTGACGCCGTCCTTGGTGATGCGGGGCGCACCGAAGCTCTTGTCGATGACTACGTTGCGGCCCTTCGGCCCCAGGGTCACCTTGACCGCGTCGGCCAGGATGTCGACGCCGCGCAGGATGCGCTCACGAGCGTCACGCGAAAACTTTACGTCCTTCGCTGCCATGATCTTTCACCTTCTTTGAGAATTGCAAAATTTGCGAAGTTCACACCGTTACAGGGCATGAATTTCCGCCGAAAAATGGAATGACTGTCCGGTTCGCCGCTTTACGCGACGACGCCCAGAATGTCCGATTCCTTCATGATCAGCAGGTCTTCACCGTCGACCTTGACTTCGGTGCCCGACCATTTGCCGAACAGCACGCGATCGCCGGCCTTGACGTCCAGCGGGGTCACCTTGCCGTCTTCGGCCTTGCTGCCGGTGCCGACGGAGACGATTTCGCCTTCCTGCGGCTTTTCCTTGGCGGTGTCGGGGATGATGATGCCGCCGGCGGTCTTCGCTTCCGCTTCGATGCGGCGGACGAGAACACGGTCGTGCAACGGACGAAATGCCATGTTGATTGCCTTTCCCTAGCTTTGGGGAGGGGGCGGCGCACAGGATCGGAGGACGATCTCCCCCGCAAAAGCCCTGTCCGCTTGTCCGTCTCCCGATGAACTTGTCGTTGTTAGCACTCGTTGAACAAGAGTGCTAGCGGCATGCATATGGAAAAGTCGTTCCGCTGGTCAAGGGTGGCGGCGCGAAAATTTTCCGACGCCCGGCCGAGCCAACGGCGCGTTGCCGCAGATAGGCCGCGCCCGATCGACCGTCATCCCCGACGCGACGGATTGCGCGGATATTGCGGCTGTTCCTTCTTCATGTCGTTTCGGGAATCTTTGATGACAGGCGCATCGTCCGCGCGCGTCGCCGGTTGAAGCCAGCATAAGCCAAAGGAGACGAGGATGCCCTACGCCACGATCATCGCTGCTGTCGATGTCAACGAGCCGGACCTGGCCCGCGCCGCCATCGCCGGAGCGGCGGAGGTTGCGGGCACGGACGGCGCCGTCCACATCCTGTACGTCCGCTATTATCTGCCGACCCGCTATTCCGAATTGCTGGCGAGCGATTTCGACGAGCGGGAGGAGGCGGACGCGCTGTCCGACATGCAGGCATGGGCGACGGAGGCCGGACTGGACTCCACCCGCACGCAGATATTCACCCGCCGCGGCCGGGTGCGGGACGAGGTCATCATCGAAGCGGAACAGCGCAAGGCGGACCTGATCGTGCTGGCGTCGCACCAGCCGTCCCTCTCCTCCCGCCTGCTCGGCTCCAACGCATCGGCCATCGTCCACCAGTCGCCGGTCAGCGTGCTGGTGGTCAGGACCGATGCGAAATAATCATCGGTCGATGAGCGGGCATCGGTTGCGGGCCGTGGGAGCGCTTCCTACCTGCCGGTCATATTCTGGCAGCATGGAGCCGCACCTATGAGCGACACATATACCCCGCCCAAAGTCTGGACCTGGGACAAGGAAAATGGCGGCCCCTTCGCGTCCATCAACCGCCCGATCGGGGGCGCGACGCACGACAAGGCGCTGCCAGTAGGGAGGCATCCGCTTCAGCTTTATTCGCTCG
This sequence comes from Sphingobium sp. 3R8, assembly GCF_020166615.1. Taxonomy (NCBI): domain Bacteria; kingdom Pseudomonadati; phylum Pseudomonadota; class Alphaproteobacteria; order Sphingomonadales; family Sphingobiaceae; genus Sphingobium; species Sphingobium sp. 3R8. Next base: position 27,051 of record NZ_JAIQXR010000005.1, read on the forward strand.
CCACCCCCAATGGGCAGAAAGTGACGATCCTGCTGGAAGAACTGCTGGAAGCGGGCGTCACCCAAGCGGAATATGACGCCTGGCTGATCCGCATCGGCGATGGCGACCAGTTCGGCAGCGATTTCGTCGCGATCAACCCCAATAGCAAGATCCCGGCGTTGCTCGACCATAGCGTGTCGCCGCCGCAGCGGGTGTTCGAATCCGGGTCGATCCTGCTCTATCTGGCCGAGAAATTCGGCAAGTTCCTGCCGGCCGATCCGGCCGGGCGCACCGAGGCGCTCAACTGGCTGTTCTGGCAGATGGGCGCTGGGCCGCTGCTGGGCGGGGGCTTCGGCCATTTCTTCGCCTATGCGCCGGAAAAGTTCGAATATGCGATCAACCGCTACACGATGGAGGTGAAGCGGCAGCTCGATGTGCTCGACCGGCAACTGGCGGACAATGACTATATCGCTGGCGCCGACTATAGCATCGCCGACATCGCCATCTGGCCCTGGTATGGCGGGCTGGTGCTTGGCCGCGCCTATGACGCGGCGGAGTTTCTGGACGCGGCCAGCTACAAGAATGTCGTGCGCTGGGCGCGGCAGATCGACGCCCGCCCGGCGGTGAAGCGCGGCCGCATGGTCAACAAGGCGAACGGGCCGCTGGAGGAACAGCTCCACGAACGCCATGATGCGGGCGATTTCGACACGAAGACCCAGAACAAGCTGGAAGGGGCGGCTTAAGCGCCGCTACAATAATCCGTTCGCTTCGAGCGTGTCGAGAAGCCTTTCTCGACTTCGCTCGAAACGAACGGCGCTTTATTTAATAGCCTACGGTAAATCGCCCGCGGCTATGCTGCGGCGTTTCGATTTCATCCACCAGCGCGATGGCATAGTCGGCGTAGGATATGCTGCTATTGCCTTCGCCATCGACCAGCAGTTGGTCCTTGCCAATGCGGAAGCTGCCCTTGCGATCGCCCACGAAGAAATAGGCCGACGGCGACAGGAAGGTCCAGTTGATGTCATCGACCCCGCGCAGATAGTCGAGAAACACCGCGCCCTTGCCCGCTTCGACCTTGGCGACTTCGGGGAAGTCCGGCGTGGTGATCAGCGGCACCCCCGGCGCGACCTCCAGGCTGCCCGCGCCGCCGACCACCAGGTAACGCGGCACGCCGGAATCGCGCACCACGCCGACCAGCGATTCAGGATCGGTATCGGAAAACATCACGGCGCTTACGACCACGTCATGGCCGCGGATAGCCTCGACCAGCGCCGCAGGATCGTTGACGTCGCCCTGCACCGCCGTCACCTGCGCGTCCTCGATGGCCTTTTCAGGATGCCGCGCGATCGCCGTCACCCGATGCCCGCGTCGCGCCAGTTCGGCGCTGATTTCCGTGCCCGCTCGGCCCGTGCCGCCGATGATCGCTACCTTCATATTCTCGTCTCCATAGGTGGTTACCGATGGAAACCAGATAGCGATTGCGATATCATCCCCGCAAGAAGGCACCTCACCTTCACCTGGTTACGCCAAGGATACCGCCCGCATGTCCCCTCCCCAGCCGCTGCGCACCGGCGACGCCTATAATCCCGATTGTCCGACCCGCCACATTCTCGACCGGATCGGCGACAAATGGGCAGTGCTGGTGCTGCTGACATTGAAGGATGGCCCGGTGCGCTTCAACGATTTGCGCCGACGGATCGGCGCCATCTCGCAAAAGATGCTCTCGCAGACGTTGAAGAGCTTGGAGCGCGACGGGCTGGTCAGCCGCGCCGCCTTCCCCACCGTGCCGGTAACGGTGGAATATCGGCTGACCCCGCTGGCGGGCGGGCTGATCGGCATATTGGATCAGGTCACCCAATGGGCCGAAGCCCATGTCGGCGCCATCATGGCGTCGCGGCGCGCCCATGACGGGGCGCTGACCGATGCGATGGCGGCCTAGCTTTTTGGATTGACGCGATTTCCTAACCATCAAACGAGGCCGTTTGATGGGAAATCGCTCAACCCGCCGCCTGCACGATCGCCGCCCATTCGGCCTCGCTGATCACCTTGATGTCCAGCGCGGCCGCCTGCTTGAGCTTCGATCCCGCGCCCGGCCCCGCCACGACCAGATCGGTCTTCGCGCTGACCGATCCGGCGGCTTTCGCGCCCAGCCGCTCGGCCTGCGCCTTGGCCTCGTCGCGGCTCATGGTTTCCAGCTTGCCGGTGAAGACGACCGTCTTGCCGGTCACCGCGCTGGCGGTGGTTTCCACGACATAGTCGGGCGGCGATACTGCGCGCAGCAGATCGTCCCAAGCCTCCACATTATGCGGTTCGTGGAAGAAATCGGCGATCGCATGGCCCACCGCCGCGCCGACATTCTCCACGCCGATATGTTCGGCGATCGCCTTGTCCCGCTTGGCCTGGGTTTCGGTCGGGTCGGCCGCATCGCGCAGCGCGATGATCTCTTCCGCCAGCGCCCGGACGCCCGGCAGCGTGGTGTAACGCTTGAGCAGGTCGCGCGCCGTCACCGCACCGACATGGCGGATGCCCAGGCCAAAGAGCAGGCGCGCGGCGTCGGGCTGGCGCTTCGCCTCGATCGCGGCGAGCAGATTGTCGACCGACTTTTCCTTCCACCCTTCCCGGCCGAGCAGGTCGGGCCGATGCTTTTTGAGCCGGAAGATGTCCGCCGGTTCGGCGATCCAGCCGAGGTCGAGAAACTCCTGGATGGACTTCTCTCCCAACCCCTCAATGTCCAGCGCTCCGCGGCTGACGAAATGACGCAGCCGTTCGAAGCGCTGGGCGGGGCAAATGAGCCCGCCGGTGCAGCGATAATCGACCTCTTCCTCCTCCCGCACGGCTTCGGACCCGCAGACGGGGCAATGGTTCGGGAAGGGAAAGGGATCGCGCGCCTCTTCACGCGACAGATTCTCGACCACCTGCGGGATGACGTCGCCCGCGCGCTGCACCACGATGCGGTCACCGGGGCGGACGCCGAGGCGGGCGATCTCATCTGCATTGTGGAGCGTCACGTTGGACACGACCACGCCGCCCACGGTGACGGGGGTCAGGCGGCCGACCGGGGTCAGCTTGCCGGTGCGCCCGACCTGGATGTCGATCGCTTCGAGCGTGGTCTGCGCGCGTTCGGCGGGGAATTTATGGGCGATGGCCCAACGCGGCGCCTTCGCCACGAAGCCCAGCCGCTGTTGCCAGTCGAGCCGGTCGACCTTGTACACCACGCCGTCGATGTCGAAGGGCAATTCGGCACGCGCCGCTTCGATCCCGCGATAATGGGCGATCAGCGCGTCCAGGCTGTCGACGCAGGCCAGCATGTCCGACACCGGCAGGCCCCATCCCGCGATCGCCTGCATCACGCCCAGTTGCGTGTCGGCGGGGACGGCGCTGTGTGCGCCCCAGCCATGGGCGAGGAAACGCAGCGGGCGGCTGGCGGTGACGGTCGCGTCCTTCTGGCGCAGCGATCCGGCAGCGGCGTTGCGCGGATTGGCGAATTGCCGCGCCTTTTCGGGGTCGTCGGCTTCGGCCAGCAGGCGCTGGTTGAGGGCCACGAAATCGTCCTTGGCCATATAGACTTCGCCGCGCACCTCGAACAGGTCGGGTATGTTCGGGCCGGTCAGCGTTTGCGGGATGTCGGCGATCGTGCGGACGTTGGCGGTCACGTCCTCCCCGGTCGTGCCGTCGCCACGGGTCGCGGCCAGCTTGAGTTCGCCCTGTTCATAACGTAGCGAGCAGGACAGGCCGTCGATCTTCGGCTCCGCGGTCAGCGCCAGCGGCGCGTCGTCCGGCAGCGCCAGGAAGCGACGGACGCGGGCCAGGAACTCGCCGATATCCTCGTCTGAAAAGCCATTGTCGAGGCTCATCATACGGACGGCGTGCGGCACCTTCTTGAGCGCCGACGTCGCCGTGGCTCCGATCTGCGCATTGGGCGAATCGGCGCGGATCAGTTGCGGAAAGGCCGCCTCCAGCGCGTTGTTCTCGCGGATCAGCGCGTCATAGTCCGCGTCGCTGATCTCCGGCGCATCCTGGTCATGATAGAGCCGGTTATGCTTCGCCACTTCGCGTGCCAGGCGCATCAGGCGGTTAGCGGCGTCGGCTTCGGTGAGGGTTGTGGGGTCGGTCATGGGGCCGTCTTAGCGAACCGCTCCCCGACCAGAAAGGCCGCTATTGATCGCTCGACCGCGGAAGTTCGATTTTCACGGCGTGCGTCTGGATCGGCGTGAGAAGAAGGAAAGCGGTCGCTAACAGGCCAAGCCCCGCCAGACATATCGTTTCTTCCGAAAGTCATCGATGCTGCGGATCAAACAAAAGAGGGCAACCAGTTGAAAGGTCGCCATAAGCCACTGGACTTGCTGGATGTGCATCGCGCTCAAACGCCCGCCACTGGCACCGTCTCGAACCGCTGGCCGAAGCCCGCGATGATCGGCCGCGCCTTGGCGATGGCGGCCTGGACCGCGGGCAGCTTGAGCGAGGCGGCGTGGTTTTCGCGGCTGTCCCAGACTTCGGTGATCCAGATGGCGTCCGGGTTCTCGCTGTCCAGCGCGATGATATAGGACAGGCAACCGGGCATCGCGCCGGTCGCGTCCCGCAGATAGCCGACCAGTTCGTCGCGCTTGCCCGGCTGGCTCAGCATCTGGCCGATCAGGCCGTATCGGGGCTTGGCCTCCTGCGCGGCGGCGGGGATGGCGCTGGCGGCGATCGCGACGGCGGTGATGCCGATCATGTCTCTGCGGTTATGACTCATCGCGTTCTCCTCACCCTATCCTGCCGTCCGTGTTCTCGCGCAGGCGGGAACATCGGCGTCAAACCCGCTCCAGCAACCGTTCCGCCTGCGCCCGCGCTTCCGCGGTGATTTCCGCGCCCGACAGCATCCGCGCGATTTCCTCGCGACGCTCGGCCTCGCTCAACGCATGGACGCCGGTGCGCGTTACCGTGCCGTCGCTCGACTTGGCGATCAGCAGATGGCCCGCGCCCCGCGCCGCGACCTGCGGGCTGTGGGTGACGACGAGGATCTGGTTGCTCTGCGCCAGCCGCGACAGCCGCTCACCGATCGCGTCGGCCACGGCCCCACCCACGCCCCGGTCGATCTCGTCGAAGATCAGCGTATCCGCACCGCCCCGCTCGGCCAGCGCGACCTTCAGCGCCAGGATGAAGCGCGACAATTCGCCGCCCGATGCGATCTTGGCCAGCGGCGCGAAGGGCGCGCCGGGGTTGGTCGAAATTTCGAACTCGACCCGGTCCATCCCCTGCGGACTCCACTGACCCTCGTCCAGTTGCGCAACCACGGTGCGGAACCGGGCGGCATCCAGTTTCAGCGGCGCAAGTTCGGCCGCAACAGCCGCATCCAGACGCCCGGCAGCCATCTGCCGTTCACCCGACAGCGCCTGCGCTGCGGCGCGATAGGCGGCGGCCTTCCCCGCGACATCCTTTTCCAGCGCCGCGATATGCGCCTCGCCGCCCTCGATCGCGGCCAGCTTCGCGTCCATCTCGTCGCGCAGCGCGGCCAGATCGTCGGGCTGCACCTGATGCTTGCGCGCCAGACCGCGCAGGTCGAACAGACGGGTTTCGATCATGTCGAGGCGCGCGGGATCAAAGCTCAGCGCCTCGACCGCTTCGGCCAGCCGATCCTCCGCCTCGCCCGCCTCCACCACAGCGCGGTCCAGCGCTTCGAGCACGGCGGCCAGCAGCGGCTCTTCCGACGCAATCCGATCCAGCCGACGCGCCGCCTGTCGCAATTGGGCCAGCCCGCCATCCGATCCGGTCAGGCAATCGCCGACGGCGGACAGGTCGTCGGTCAGGCGCGCGCCCTTCTGCATGGTCGCGCGTTCTTCCGCCAGCGTCGCCTCCTCACCCGGTTCGGGCGCGAACTTGCGCAATTCCTCGACCGCATGGGCGAGGTAATCACGGTCGCGCGCGGCATTGTCCACAGCCGCATGCGCCTCCGCCAGCGCCTTGGCCGCGGTGCGCCAGCCGGCATGGGCAGACGTCACCGCTCCGGCCTCGCAGCGGCCATAGCTGTCGAGCAGCGCGCGATGGCCCCGCGGATTAAGCAGGCCGCGATCGTCATGCTGGCCGTGGATCTCGACCAGCGATCCGCCCAGGTCGCGCAGCAGCGCGGCCGAACAGGGCTGATCGTTGACGAAGGCGCGACTACCGCCATCGGCCTTCACCAAGCGGCGGATCAGCAGCGGCTCGCCCGGTTCAATCTCTATGCCATTGTCCGCGAGCAGCAGCGCAACGCGGGTGGCGGCGGCCGGCGGTTCGAAGGTGGCGACGACACTCGCCTGCGCCTCACCATTGCGCACCAGACCGCTGTCGGCGCGCGCGCCCAGCGCCAGGCCGAGCGAATCCAGCAGGATCGACTTGCCCGCCCCCGTTTCGCCGGTCAGCACCGAAAGGCCCGCGCCGAACTCCAGGTCCAGCGCCTCGATCAGCACGACATTGCGGATGGCGAGCGAGATCAGCATGGCGCGCTTCTACCCATCACCGCACAAAAGGGGAACAGGCAAAAAGGCCGTCAGGCCTTGACGCCATGTTCCTGCATCAGCTTGTAGCTGCGTTCATACCATTTGGTGCCGGGATAGTTGCGACCCAGCACGGCGGCGGCCTTCTGCGCTTCGGCGGGGATGCCGAGCGAGAGATAGGATTCGACCAGCCGCTCCAGCGCTTCGGGCGTGTGCGTCGTGGTCTGATATTTGTCGACCACCGATCGGAAGCGCAGCGTGGCGGCGAGCCACTGGCCGCGCCGCTGGTAGAAACGGCCGACCTCCATTTCCTTGCCGGCCAGATGATCGTTGACCAGATCGACCTTCAAGCGAGCGTCGGCGGCGTAGCGGGTGTCGGGATAGCGGCGGATAAGTTCGCCCAGTGAATCCAGCGCCTGCTGCGTGATCTTCTGGTCGCGGGTGACGTCGGCAATCTGCTCATAATAGCAGAGCGCGATCAGATAATAGGCGTAGGGCGCGTCCTTGTTGCCGGTATGGATCGACAGGAAACGCTGTGCGGCCGAGATGGATTCGGCATAGTCGGTGTTCATATAATAGCTGAAGGCGGACATGAGCTGCGCGCGGCGCGCCCAGGGCGAATAGGGATGCTGGCGTTCCACCTCGTCGAACAAGGCGGCGGCGAGCTTGTACTGGCCGCGGTCCAGCCGGTCCTTGCCGCTATTATACAGGGTCGACACGTCACGCGCGACATATTGGGTGTCGGCCTTGTTCTTCGACGTGGAGCAGCCGGTAAGGACAGGCGAGGCGATCAGGACCAGGGCGGTGGCCGCGCCAATGCGCGTCATGGTTTTCGTCAGCATGGGCGGGTCATAGCCGAGCGACACGCCGCCGCCAAGCGGCAGAATGCGCGTCGGTCAACAGGCCGCACTGACGGGCAGGTCGAGCCTGGCGATCGCACCGCCCCGCGCCCCCGGCGTCAACGCAAAACGGCCGCCCAGTTGGGCCGCCAGCGCATGGGCGATGCGCAGTCCCAGGGATTCGCCGCGCTCCAACTGGAAGTCGGGCGCAACGCCCTGCCCGTCGTCGGCGATCTGCAGGGTCAGGGCGCCGTCCACCATCTCGAGCGTCACGCCGATCGCGCCGCCGCGATCGGGCAGGCCATGCTCCATCGCATTGCTGACCGATTCCGCCACCACCAGCGCCAAAGGCACGGTGATGTTGGGGTCGAGCCGCAGTCCGTCCGGCGCGGTCACCACCACGCCAATGTCGGTCCGTCCGCTGGCCTCCACTATGTCGGTGGTCAGGGTGGTCAGAAAAATGCGCATATCCTGACCCGCACCAGACGGATCGTAGAGCGCGCGGCTGATGCGACCGACCAGCGACAGCCGGGCGGAGGCGTCGTCCAGCGCCTGCCGCGCGACTTCATGATCGACATGCCGGCGCTGGAGCGAGAGCATCGCCGCGACCACCTGCAGATTGTTGGAGACGCGATGCTGGAGTTCGTGAAACAGCAATTCGCGATTTTCCGCGAGGGCGCGGCTGCGCTCCCGCTCCACCGCCAGATTGAAATTGGCCCGCTGCATGAAGTGGATCAGGGCGATGTCGACCGCGACCACCCCGGTGTAGAAGAGCATCGCGACCGCGACCGCCGGATTGAGCGTCAACGCGCCATAGGGCGGGATGAAGACATACCAGGAGATGGCGCCGCATATGATACCCGCGAAGAGGCCGGGCCGCACGCCGAACAGGAAGGACGACAGGATGACCGCTGGGAAGAAGGTGACGAAGGGATAGCCGACCGGCAGCAACGGCTCCGCCGCGATCCGCAACAGCAGGGCAGCGGCGCAGAAACAGCTCGTCAGGATATAGGCATAGACCGGCCGGTCGAGAACGAGCGGCAGGCGTTCGACGAACCGCTCATTGCTCCGCTGCATGATGAACCCCCACTATCCATCGTTACAGTAGCAGAACTTCCGCGCCCTGCCTTGATCGAAATCAGTCTGCGGCCGTCGGACGCAAAAACGGGGCGCCCGGCGGACCGGACACCCCGTCTTGTCTGTGGGAAGGCCGATCCGACGATCGGCGCGCCCCTTAGTCCTGGGTCAGGAAGTCGGGCAGACCGCCCGGCGCCGGGCCGTCATCATTGCCACCTTCGCTGCGTTCACGACGGGGACCACGGTCACCGCCATCGCGGCGCGGGCCACGACCGCGATCGCCACGGCCTTCGCCGCCTTCGCGACGCGGGCCACGATCGCCACCGCCATCACGACGCGGACCGCGATCGCTGCGCGGCTCGCGCGGTTCGCGGGCAGGACGGGTGTCTTCCAGTTCGGCGCCGGTTTCCTGATCGACGACGCGCATCGACAGGCGAACCTTGCCGCGCGGGTCGATTTCGAGAACCTTGACCTTCACCTCTTGACCTTCCGACACGACGTCGGTCGGCTTTTCGACGCGCTCATTCTTCATTTCGGAGACGTGGACGAGACCGTCCTTGCCACCCATGAAGTTCACGAAGGCGCCGAAGTCGACGATGTTGACGACCTTGCCATCATAGATCTTGCCGACTTCCGCTTCCTGCGTGATGCCGAGGATCCACTTGCGGGCCGCTTCGATCTGCGCCGGATCGGACGAGCTGATCTTGATCAGGCCTTCGTCGTCGATGTCCACCTTCGCGCCGGTTTCGGCGACGATCTCGCGGATCACCTTGCCGCCGGTGCCGATGACTTCGCGGATCTTCGACTTGTCGATCTGCAGCGTCTCGATGCGCGGGGCGTGCGCCGACAGCTCGGTGCGGGTCGAGGACAGCGCCTTGCTCATTTCGCCAAGGATATGCGCGCGGCCTTCCTTCGCCTGCGTCAGCGCGGCTTCGAAGATTTCGCGCGTGATGCCCGCAATCTTGATGTCCATCTGCATCGTGGTGATGCCGACTTCGGTGCCGGCGACCTTGAAGTCCATGTCGCCGAGGTGATCTTCGTCACCCAGGATATCGGACAGGACGGCGAAGTCCTTGCCTTCCAGGATCAGGCCCATGGCGATGCCGGACACGGGGCGCTTCAGGGGCACACCGGCGTCCATCATCGAAAGCGAACCGCCGCAGACGGTCGCCATCGAGGAAGACCCGTTCGACTCGGTGATGTCCGAGAGAACGCGGATCGTGTAGGGGAACTCGTCCTTGCTCGGCAGCACGGGATGCAGCGCACGCCATGCCAGCTTGCCATGACCCACTTCACGACGACCCGGCGCGCCGAAGCGGCCGACTTCACCGACCGAATAGGGCGGGAAGTTATAGTGCAGCATGAAGTTTTCATAATGCAGGCCGGTCAGGCCGTCGATCATCTGCTCGGCGTCCTTGGTGCCCAGCGTGGTGGTGCAGATCGACTGCGTTTCACCGCGCGTGAACAGCGCCGAACCATGAGTGCGGGGCAGGAAGCCGACCATCGCTTCGATCGGACGGATCTGCGTGGTGGTGCGACCGTCGATGCGCTTGCCGTCCTTCAGGATGGCGCCGCGCACGATTTCCGCTTCCAGCTTCTTGGTCAGCTTGATGCCGGCCATCACGGTCTGGGCGTCCAGACCTTCGGCGGTGAAGCTGGCCTTTGCCTTGGCGCGGGCTTCGTTCAGCGCGTTGGAGCGGGCCGACTTGTCGGTCAGCTTGTAGGCGGCGGTGATGTCCTTGCCGATCAGCTTCTTCAGCTTCTTCTTCAGGTCATCGAGATTGTCGCCCTTGGCGATGTCCCAGGGATCCTTGGCCGCCTTCTCGGCCAGGTCGATGATCGCGTTGGCGATCTTCTTGCTGGCTTCATGGGCGAACAGGACAGCGCCGAGCATGACCTCTTCCGACAGTTCCTTGGCTTCGGATTCGACCATCATCACGGCGTTGCCGGTGGCGGCGACGACCAGGTCGAGTTCGCCGGTCTTCACTTCTTCAAGGCTCGGGTTGAGCTGATATTCGCCGTCCTTGTAACCGACGCGCGCGGCGCCGATCGGACCCATGAAGGGCACGCCTGACAGGGTCAGCGCAGCCGACGCGGCGATCATCGCCACGATATCGGGTTCGCTTTCGCCGTCGAACGACAGAACCTGCGCGATCACGTTGATTTCGTTATAGAAACCTTCGGGGAACAGCGGGCGGATCGGGCGGTCGATCAGGCGGGAAACCAGCGTTTCCTTTTCCGTCGCGCCGCGCTCACGCTTGAAAAAGCCGCCGGGAATGCGGCCGGCGGCGGAATATTTTTCCTGATAGTGAACGGTCAGCGGGAAGAAGTCCTGGCCTTCCTTCACGCTCTTGGCGGCGGTCACGGCGCACAGCACCACGGTTTCGCCATAGGTGGCCAGCACGGCGGCGTCAGCCTGGCGCGCGATACGACCGGTTTCGAGGGTCAGCGTCTTGCCGGCCAGCTCGATGGATACTTTCTTGACGTCGAACATAGATTGTTTCCTTCGCCCGCGTCGGCCCTATTGCCGGGCGGGGCCTTTGGTGGAGCCGGTGCGGCTCCATGAATGGAGAGCGTTACACTCTCCTCCGTTCGCCCTGAGCCTGTCGAAGGGCTTTGCTGAGCGGAGACGAAGCACACTTCGCTTTGCTCAGTGGAAGGCTTCGACTTCGCTCAGCCCGAACGGTGTGGGGGACGCTCCCCCGATTATTCCGCCGCCTTGCCGAATTGCCAGACGATGGATGTCAGAATCAGAAACGGCCCCGAATGGGGCCGTCCCTTTTTAGCAGGCTTACTTGCGCAGGCCCAGCTTGGCGATCAGGTCGGTATAACGCGCCTGATCCTTCTTCTTGAGATAGTCCAGCAGCGAACGACGCTTGTTGACCATCATCAGCAGACCACGGCGGCTATGATTGTCCTTGTGGTGACCCTTGAAATGCTCGGTCAGGTTGGTGATCCGCTCGGTCAGGATCGAAACCTGAACCTCGGGCGAACCCGTATCACCCTCGGCGCGGGCATATTCCTTGATCAGCGCTTCCTTGCGCTCGGCAGTAATCGTCATCTAATCGTCTTCCCTCGACATCAGGTTGAAACCGCGCACCACGACGATCTGATGATCGTCCGACCGCACCAGCGCCACGGGAATATCGCCCAATGTCGCCAGATACTGGCCGTCGGTGGCAGCGATCCCGGTCAGTATCTTCCCCTGGCGGAGAGCGATGGCCTGATCGGGAGAGACGGGGAGAGCCGGGATGTCGTCCAGCCCCGCCGTCAACGGCAGCATGAGCCCACCGATGCCGCCGCCCTTAGCAGCTTCGTCCAATTTGTCCAGCGATATCGCGGTTTCCAGCGTGAACGGCCCGGCCTTGATCCGGCGCAGCATAGTGACATGACCCACCGTCCCCAATGCCAGCGCGATATCGCGGGCAAGGGAGCGGATATAGGTGCCCTTGGAGACATGGGCGGTCAGGGTGATCTGGGAAATCCTCTCCCCGTGGGGGAGAGGATAGGGAGGCTTGGCAGCTTGCTGCCTAGCCGAAGTTGGAGAGGGGTTTGCTTCCCCCGCTCCTAGCTGCGCTACCCCGCCTTGCGGGCAAGCTGCGCTATCCTCTCCCCCCTGGGGCGAGGATATGTGCAGCGCGTGGATCGTCACCGACCGCAGCTTCATCTCCACCGCTTCCCCCTTGCGGGCGAGGTCATAAGCGCGCTGGCCGTCGATCAGGATGGCGCTATAGGCGGGCGGCGCCTGTTCGATCGGGCCGGTGAAGCGAGGCAGGATCGCTTCCACCTGCGCCAGCGTCGGACGGACGTCGCTCTCCGCAATCGCCGTCCCCTCCAGGTCGAGCGTGTCGGTCTGGACACCGAACGCGACAGTAAAATCATAGATTTTGTCGCTGTCGAGCATCCGGCCCGCCAGCTTGGTCGCCTCCCCGATCGCGATCGGCAGCACGCCTGTCGCCAGCGGATCGAGGGTGCCGCCATGGCCGACCTTCCACTTTTCCGTCCCGCCCAGCAGCTCCCGCTGCACGCGCAGCGCGCGCTTGACCGCGCTGACCGCCTGGGTGGAGCCGAGGCCATGCGGTTTGTCGAGAATGATCCAGCCATGCATGGCGGCGGGCCTTATCCGGCCTGCCCCGCCCTGTCAGCTTTTAATGCGTCCCCCCAATCGGCATTTCCCCGCGCCCCGCCCTGCGATAAGGAGCGCCCATGACCATCAAGCTCATCTGCCTCGATGCCGACGACACGCTCTGGCACAACATGCGCCATTTCAACGCGACCGAAGACGCGCTGCTCGACATGCTGCGCCCCTTTGCGGAAGCCGACATGACGCGCGAGCGGCTAATCGCCTGCGAGACGCGCAACCTGCCGCTCTATGGCTATGGGGCGAAGGGCTTCACCCTGTCGATGATCGAGACGGCGGTGGAGCTGGCTGGCGACAAGCTGTCCAGGTCGATGATCGAGGGGATATTGGCGGCGGGCCGGGCGCTGCTCGCCCATCCGGTCGAGCTGTTCGACGGGGTGGCGGACACGCTGGCGCGACTGGCCAAAGTCGGCCCGCTGGTGCTGGTGACCAAGGGCGACCTGCTGCATCAGGAAAGCAAGCTGGCGGCGTCGAGCCTGGGCGACCTGTTTTCGGGCATAGAGATCGTCAGCGACAAGAAAGCGGACACGTTCCGCACCCTGTTCGCCCGCCTGGGCATCGCGCCGGACGAGGCGGTTATGGCGGGCGATTCGATGCGATCGGACATATTGCCAGCGCTGGAGGCCGGCGCATGGGCTGCCTTCATCCCGCAGGAAGGCGGCTGGTCGCACGAAAGCGCCACGGCGCCATCCAGCCATGAACGCTTCATCCAGTTGGAGCGGCTGGCCGACCTGCCCGACTGGATCGCGACGATCAGCTAATGCGCGCCCGCCATTCATCGGCCAGGATCGAATAGATCGCCGTATCGCGGACATGGCCGGTCCAGGTCACCCGCTGCTTGCGCAGGACTCCCTCGCGCACCGCGCCCAGCTTCTCGACCGCCTTTTGCGAGCGGACATTGCGCTGGTCGATGCGAAATTCGATACGGGTGAAGCCGCATTCCAATGCGCGCCCGATCAGCAGCGGCTTGATCCGGCCGTTCAGCCCGGTGCCGCGCGCGGATGGCGTCATATAGGTGCCGCCCAGTTCCAGCCAATTGTCGGCCGCGTGGATGTGCAGATAGCCCGACATGCCGACAGCGGCGCCGTCGGCGACGATCAGGAAAGGACAGCGATCGGGATTGGCGAGGGTCGCGTCGAATATCGCATCGAAATGCGCGCCTGCCCAATTACTGGGAAAAATCTCCCACACCGGATCGTCCGCCGGGCAGAGCGGGCGCAGCGTCTCGCGATGCGCTTCGCGCAACTGTTCCAGATGCAGGCCGGGCGCTTCGATCGGCGCAAGCAGGCGTTCGATGCAGGTCATCGCCGCATCTGCTCCACGAAGTGGCGGCGGCATAGTGCGACATAGCGATCATTGCCGCCGATTTCGGTCTGCGCGCCCTGCTGGATCGGCCGTCCGCCCGCATCGACGCGCAGGTTCATCGTCGCCTTGCGGCCGCAATCGCACACCGTCTTGATCTCTGTCAGCGTGTCGGCCAATCCCAACAGCGCGGCGCTGCCGGCGAAAAGCTGCCCCTGGAAATCGGTACGGATGCCGTAGCAGAGGACCGGAATGCCGAGCCGGTCGCAAACTCCGCCCAACTGCCACACCTGCGCCTCGGTCAGGAATTGCGCCTCGTCCACCAGCACGCAGGACAGCGGCGTCGCGCCGTGCCGGGCAGCAATGGCGGCGAAGATATCGACCTGCGGATCGAACAGAGCGGCAAGCGCCTCCAGCCCGATGCGCGACACGATCCGCCCGCGGCCAAAGCGATCGTCGAGCGCGGCAGTCCACAGCATCGTGTCCATGCCGCGCTCGCGATAGTTGAAGTCGGATTGCAGCAGGGTGGTCGATTTCCCCGCATTCATCGAGCTATAATAGAAATAGAGTTTCGCCATCGGCGCCGATTAGCGGATCGTCGGTGCGACGCCAGCCAGGAAACGCACCAATGCGTCGGCCAGCGCGATCCGCTTGTCGGAGAAGCTGTGATCGGTCGGCCAGACCATCAGCCGCGCGTCCGGGTTGGCGCCCTGCGCATCGGCAGCCGCCTTGCGCGCCATGGCGCCTATCCCCTTTTCCGCGCCCAACAGCGTCAGCGGACGGCGACCATAGCCGGCCAGGCGGCGACCCAGGTCGAACTTCTGCCCGTCGGCCTTGATCTCGCCGGTCAGCCCCTCATAGGTCGCGCCATGGAGCGGCGGCAGGTCGCTCGCCACTTCCGCCTTCCACCCCGCCTCGCCTTCCGGTGTGGCCAGCGCCGCCACGGTCTGCGCCGGGTCCCAGGGATCGATCAGGAACAGCCCGGCGACGCGCGGATCGGCCGCGGCGGCATCGGCTGCCATGAAGCCGCCCATGCTGTGCCCGGCGACCACGATCGCGCTGGTGTCGATGCGATATCTGGCGACGATGGAGGGTTGCTGGAGATATTGCAGCGCGGTGAAGGCGTCCTCCGATGCGTTGGCGAAGGAGAATATGCCGGGGCTGCCCCAACTGCCGCGATAATGGAACGTCAGCACATTCCACCCGGCGCGACGGACGGCCTGGGCCAGATCGAGATTCTGTTCGTTGCCCGGAAAGCCGTGGAGCAGCAGCAGCGTCGGGTGGATGCCTGCGCCCGCGGCTGTGTACATGACCGCGTTCATCGCCCCGTCCTGCGCGGGGATGACGAAGGCACTCATGCTGGCAGGATAGGCGGCGTCAGGCCTGGGATCGGCGATGACCGCGGGATGGATCGCCGGCTCCTTGGCGAAGGCGGGCGACGACGCGGCGAGTATGGCCGCCACTGCAAATCCCGATAATGTCCGCACTGATAACCCCCACATGATCGAGACTCGCCGAATGACGCTGCTATGCAACCGGAACCGTCCCGATTTGCCGCCCCGGCATGGGCATCCCGATCGCCGGGCGCATAAGAAGGCCGCCATCATGAACTGACAGTTGGACCGCATCCCCCGGCCGCAGACCCAACAGCCTGCGAAGCGCGGCTGGCAAAGTGACCCGGTTATCGCGATTGACGGTCGGCTTCATGCGGCGACTATGCGGTAGAAGCACAGGCACCGCAATTATTCTTCGCCCTCGTCCTTCACCAGATCCTGCGCCACTTTGGGCTGACGCAGCAGCTTGTCGATATGACTGCCCTCGTCGAAGCTGTCGTCCGCCAGGAATTTCAGCTTGGCGGCATATTTGAGCGCGATGCGACTGGCGACCGCGCGCTGCAGATAGGCGGTATTGGTGCGCAGGGCCTTCAGCACCGCTTCCTCATCCTGCCCCAGCAGCGACTTGATGAAGATGGTGGCGTGGCGCAGGTCGGGGGACATGCGCACTTCGGTGACGCTCACGACATGTCTGGCCAGCAAATCGTCATGCACGTCGCCGCGCTGGAGGATGTCGGACAGGACATGGCGCACCTGTTCGCCCACGCGGAGCAGGCGGACGGACGGGCCTTCGGGTTGTTGGGCCATAGCCTAAATCTCCCCCCTCCCTACTCGGGAGGGGCCGGGGGCGGGCTCATCCCACCGGCCATAGCAATTCAGGAGAGGGCGAGCCCACCCCCAATCCCCCTCCCGCAAGCGGAAGGGGGATATGGCTTACAGCGTGCGCTGACGCTCTTCGACCTCGAACAGTTCCAGCGTGTCGCCGGGCTTGATGTCGTTCGTATCCTGCAGGACCGCGCCGCACTCCATGCCCGCGCGGACTTCGGACACATCGTCCTTGAACCGGCGCAGCGAGTGGATGACCGTCTTGGACACGATGACGTCGGACCGGGTGAGGCGCGCATTGAGCCCCTTGCGGATGATGCCGTCGAGGACGAGCAGACCGGCCGCCTTGTCCTTCTTGCCCGCCGGGAACACCTGCAGCACTTCGGCGCGACCCACGATCGTTTCGATGCGCTCTGGCGCCAGCTGGCCCGCCATTTCGTTGCGGACTTCTTCCAGCAGGTCGTAGATCACGTCATAATAGCGCAGCGAAATCTTCTCGCGCACGGCCATCGGACGCGCCTTGGCATTGGGACGGACGTTGAAGCCGATCAGCGGCGCGCGGCTGGCAGCGGCCAGCGTAACGTCGCTTTCGGTGATCGCACCGACGCCGGAGCTGAGGATACGCACCTTGATCTCGTCGGTCGAAATGCGGTTGAGCGCAGTAACGATCGCTTCGACAGACCCCTGCACGTCGCCACGGATCACGACCGGATATTCGATCATGGTCGTGTTGAGCGCCGAGAACATGCTCTCGAAGTTGGTCGGCACAGACGCCGTCCGCTTGAGCGTGATCTGCTCCTGACGATAGGCCGCGACTTCGCGGGCGCGCGCTTCATTCTCGACGACGGTGAGCTGGTCGCCCGCCTTGGGAACGCCGGACAGGCCCAACACCTCGACCGGGGTCGAGGGACCGGCAGACTTCACCTGCTGACCCTTGTCGTTGACCAGCGCACGGACCTTGCCGCTTTCCGCGCCGATGACGAAGGTGTCGCCGACCTTGAGCGTACCCTTGCGCACCAGCACCGTAGCGACCGCACCGCGGCCCTTGTCGAGCTGCGCCTCGATCACATTGCCTTCGGCGGCGCGATCGGGATTGGCGGACAGCTCCATGACTTCGGCCTGGAGCAGGATCTTCTCGATCAGTTCGTCAAGGCCGGTCTTCTTGAGCGCGGAAACCTCCACGTCCTGAACGTCGCCGCCCATATCCTCGACCACGATCTCCTCGCTCAACAGGCGCTCGCGCACCTTTTGCGGGTTCGCTTCGGGCTTGTCGCACTTGTTGATCGCCACGATCATCGGCACGCCGGCCGCCTTGGTGTGGTTGATCGCCTCGATCGTCTGCGGCATCAGCCCGTCGTCGGCCGCCACCACCAGGATGACGATGTCGGTGACGTTGGCGCCGCGGGCGCGCATTTCCGAAAAGGCTTCATGGCCCGGCGTATCGAGGAAGGTGATGACATCGCCACCCTTGGTCGTCACCTGATAGGCGCCGATATGCTGGGTGATGCCGCCGCTTTCGCCCGCGACCACGTCGGTCCCGCGCAAGGCGTCGAGCAGCGAGGTCTTGCCGTGATCGACATGGCCCATGATGGTGACGACCGGCGCGCGAGGCTTGAGCGTTTCAGGCGCATCGACATCGCCGGTGATACCGATTTCCACGTCGGCGTCGGACACGCGCTGGATGCGGTGACCGAATTCCTCGACCAGCAACTCCGCCGTATCCTGATCGATCGGCTGGTTGAGCGTAACCGCCTGCCCCATCTTGAACAGCGACTTGACCAGGTCCGCGCCCTTTTCGGCCATACGGTTGGCCAGTTCCTGCACGGTGATGATTTCAGGCACCACGACGTCGCGGACCTGCTTGTCCCGCTGCTGCGCGCCGCCGGCATAATGGGCGCGACGCTCCTTCTCACGGGCGCGCTTGAGCGCTGCAAGGCTGCGGGCGCGGGCGCTGTCGTCATCGGCCAGCGCCTTGGTGACGGTCAGCTTGCCGGCCTGGCGGCGATTATCTTCGCCCTTCTTGGCGCGTTCGGGCTTGGTCGGCTCGGGGCGCTTGACCGGCGTGACCGGGGTGAAGCGGCGCGGCGGCGGCGCGGCGGCCGCGGGCGTGGCGGGCCGCTCCTGTTCGGCGGGCGCGGCAGGCGCTGCGGCCTCTTCCGTAGCCGGCTGCGCAGGCGCGACGGCCTCGGCGACCGGTTCGGGCGCAGCCTGTTCGACCGGCTCGGGCGTCGGCGGCGCTTCGGCCGCCTGGCGATTTTCCTCGGCGCGGCGCTTTTCTTCCTCGCTGGCGGCGAGACGCGCGGCATCCTCACGACGGCGCGCATCTTCCAGCGCGGTCATGCGGGCTTCCTCAGCCTCGCGCAGCAGCTTGGCCTGCAATTCCTGACGCGACATCAGGCTCTGCGGCGGCGACTGGCGCACCGGCGCAGGCTGCGGCGCGCGGGTCTGCTGCGGCGCAGGCGCGGCCGGGCGCGGCGCGACCGGAGTGGGATCGGCCTGGGGCGCAGCCGCAGGGGCAGCACCGGTCGTCTCACCCGGCTTGCCCAGGACGCGGCGCCGCTTCACTTCAACCACGACCGTATTCTTGCGGCCATGGCTGAACTGCTGCTGCACCTGACCGGATTCCACGGTCCGCTTGATGCCCAGTGGCTTGCGGCCCAGAACCGGCTTGTCTTCCTTGCTGTCACTCATACGACTGAACTTAACCCTTCACTTCCGCTCCGACCGGAAAGGCCCGTCGGCGCCCTTAACAAATTCACATCCGAACTTAACCTAAACGACCACGCCCGGCACATCGGTGGAGTCAGGCTCCCCCTGTACAGGCGCCCCGTTAGCGCAACCCAGATAGCTTTCCAAGCGGCCGATGGCCGCACGCAGACGCGACGCCGCACGCGAGTCGGTTACTGCGATATGGACGACATTGTCGCGCCCCATTGCCATAGATAGGGCCTCCCGGTCCACAGGCAAGACGATACCCGCCAAATCCGTACCTTCGGCCTCCTGCCCGACGCGCAGCGCCTGGTCCAGTTTGCGGTTGCCGTCGGCCGCCGCATCAGCGGCATGGAGCAGCAACCGCACCTGCCCCTTGCGGCAGGCGACGTCGATCTTTTCGGACCCCGTCAGCAGCATCGACGCACGCGATTCCAGCCCCAGCCGATCGAGCAGCGTCTTGCGCAGCCCGGACTCGATCATCGCCGGCAGGTCGTCGGATATCTGGAGGGCGCTATCCTTGAACGCACGGGCGAGCGCGCCCTTGAGCTTGCCCTTGGCCAGCGCGGTTTCCAACTCGGCGCGCGATACGCCGATCCAGGCGCCCCGCCCCGGCGCCTTGGCGCGAATATCGGGCAGCACCTGACCCTCCGGCCCCACCGCCAGGCGAACCAGCGTGTCGGGGTCGGCGCGGTCGCCGGTCAATATGCATTTGCGTTCGGTCATGCGCGCCCCTCCGCCAAAACGGATGAAAGGGCAAGTCCGACGCTGTCGAGAGGCGCTATTCTCTCATCGGGGAGTGTCCGCAACATAGGCGTCCTCCCTTGTTGGAGAGCCGGACAGGACAGCCGCCAGCCCTTCCGGCCGCTCGGTGAGCGACCGGATGGCGTCGGCGATGATCGCGTGGCCAGTCGGGCGGAGGGCGATAAAAGACATGGAGGCTCAGGCTTCCTCGTCTTCGAACCAATGGGCGCGGGCGGCCATGATGATCTCATTGCCCTGCTCGTCGGAGAGACCATAGGCGGCCAATATGCCGCCCTTGTCCTCGCTGCCGCCGTCCGACTTGCGACGACGCTGGTCGACGCGCTTCTTCTGCACCAGTTCGTCGGTGGCGAGATCGGCCAGGTCGTCGAGCGTCTTGATGCCCGCCTTGCCCAGCGTGACCAGCATCGCTTCGGTCAGATGCGGCATCTCGGCCAGCGCGTCCTCGACGCCCAGATTGGTGCGTTCTTCGCGCGCAGCCTGCTCGCGGCGCTCCAGCGCTTCGAGCGCGCGGTTCTGCAATTCGCCGGCCAGTTCGTCGTCAAAGCCTTCGATCGCCGCCAGTTCGTCGATCTCGACATAGGCGACTTCTTCCAGTTCGCCGAACCCTTCGGCGACCAGAAGCTGCGACAGCGTCTCGTCCACGTCCAGTTCGTTCTGGAACAGTTCGGACCGGCTGACGAACTCCTTCTGGCGCTTCTCGCTCGCGTCCGCTTCGGTCATGATGTCGATCGCCTTGCCGGTCAACTGACTGGCGAGGCGGACGTTCTGGCCACGGCGGCCGATAGCGAGCGACAACTGATCGTCGGGCACGACGACTTCGATACGCTCTTCTTCTTCATCGATCACGACGCGGCTGACCTGCGCGGGCTGCAACGCGTTGACGACGAAGGTCGCGGTATCTTCCGACCAGGGGATGATGTCGATCTTTTCGCCCTGCATTTCCTGCACGACGGCCTGCACGCGGCTGCCCTTCATGCCGACGCAGGCGCCGACCGGGTCGATGCTCGAATCGCGGCTGATGACGCCGATCTTGGCGCGGCTGCCCGGATCGCGGGCGGCGGCCATGATGGTGATGACGCCGTCGTAGATTTCGGGGACTTCCTGCGCGAACAGCTTCTTCATGAATTCGGGATGCGCGCGGCTGAGGAAAATCTGCGGCCCGCGATTTTCGCGGCGGACGTTCAGCACGACCGAGCGGATGCGGTCGCCGACGCGGACGACTTCGCGCGGAATCTGCTGGTCGCGGCGGATCACGCCTTCGGCCCGGCCCAAATTGACGACGACATGGCCGAACTCGACCGACTTGACGACGCCGGTGATGATTTCACCCACGCGGTCCTTAAACTCTTCATGCTGGCGCTCGCGTTCGGCATCGCGGACCTTCTGGAAGATCACCTGCTTGGCCGACTGGGCGTCGATGCGGCCCAGGTCGATCGCGGGCAGCGGGTCGACGATGAAGTCGCCGATCACGGCGTCCTTCTTCAGCTTCTGCGCCTGCTTGAGGTCGACCTGCTTGAAATAATCCTCGACCAGCTCGACCACTTCGACGACGCGCCACAGACGCAGGTCGCCGGTTTCCGGGTCCAGCTTGGCTCGGATATCGTTTTCAGCGCCGTAGCGCGCGCGGGCGGCGCGCTGGATCGCGTCTTCCATCGCTTCGATGACGATCGCCTTGTCGATCATCTTTTCGCTGGCGACGCTGTTGGCGATCGCGATCAGTTCGGCCCGATTGGCGGAAATGGCGTTGGCCATGGCTTTATGAACCCTTATTCTTCGGTTTCAAAATCATCCGCCCCATCGGAGGAAAGCGGCATTGTAGCAGAAAGGAGCGCGTCGGTCAGCAGCAGCTTCGCGTCGCTGACCAAAGCGAAGGGAATGACGACGTCGCCACTCTTCGCGTCGGTAAACAATATGTCGTCGCCTTCGACCCCGTTCAGGACGCCGCGGAAGCTCTTGCGTCCCTCGACGATCTCGGTCGCGGAAATCTTGGCCTCATGGCCGGCCCATTCGATGAAGTCGTGCAGCCGGGTCAGCGGCCGGTCGATGCCGGGCGAACTGACCTCCAGACGATAGGCCTCCTCGATCGGATCGACCTCATCCATCACGTCCGAAATACGCCGCGAGATGGCAGCGCAATCCTCGATGACCAGTTGCTTGGTCTTCGGGTCTTCTGCCATGATCTGCAACGTATGCTCGTCGCCCGACCCGAACAGCCTGATCCGCACGAGGTCGAAGCCCAGGGCCTTCACCTCGGGTTCGATCAGCGCGGTCAATAGGGCGATGTCCGCCATGCAATCTCCAGAAACTCTATGCGCGCTTCCCCTGCCGTACACCTAACAAGCGCCGCAAGCGTTCCGCTTGCGACCCTGACATGTTTGACGATGTAAGGAAGCAAGGGCGATATAGGCCTGAGCCACGCAATCTGCAACATTATTCGTCTTGTTGTATTCTAACCGTTCGGGCTGAGCGAAGTCGAAGCCCTCCACCGAACGAAGAGAGGTGCTTCGCCATGCTCAGCATAGCCCTTCGACTTCGCTCAGGGCGAACGGAGAAAATTATGACCCGAGCTATTATGACCGCCCTGCCCCTCATCCTCATCGCCTGTTCGGCCGAGAACGCCACCGGCCAGAACAGCGCCGCTGCGGCAGACAAGCCCTTCAAGACCTCCGTCATCGCCGATTTCGATTCGCCCTGGGCCATGACCTTCCTGCCCGACGGACGCGCCTTGGTGACGGAGAAGGCAGGCGAGATGATCCTGTTCGATCCCAGGAACGGCACCAAGATCCCGATCGCAGGCATCCCGGCGGTCGACAGCGCGGGCCAGGGCGCCCTGATGGACGTGGTGCTGTCGCCGACCTTCGCCAGGGACAAGGCCGTCTATTTCAGCTTTTCGGAGGAACGTGACGGGGTGAAAGGCGTGGCGCTGGCCAAGGGCGCGTTCAATCAGGCCAGCGACGGCACGACGAAGCTGGATGGCGTGACCGTCCTCTTCCGCGCCAGCCCCTATGTCGACGGCAACGGTCATTATTCGGGCCGCATCGCCTTTTCGCCCGATGGCCAATATCTTTTCTTCACCAATGGCGAGCGGCAGAAGTTCGACCCGGCGCAAGACCCCAAGGCGACGCTGGGCAAGGTGCTGCGCCTGAACCTTGACGGCACGCCCGCGGCGAACAATCCGCTCGCCGCCAAGGGCCTCCATCCCGCCATCTGGTCCTATGGCCATCGCAATCTGCTGGGCATCGCCTTCGACAAGGATGGCCGCTTGTGGGAACAGGAAATGGGACCGAAGGGCGGCGACGAGGTGAACCTCATCAAGCCCGGCCTCAACTATGGCTGGCCCAAGGCGTCGAACGGCAGCCATTATGACGGCCGCGACATTCCCGATCATAAGGCGGGCGACGGGTTCGAGGCACCCAAAGTCTGGTGGAATCCGGTCATCTCGCCCGGCGGCCTGCTCTATTATGCGGGCGACATGTTCCCACAGTGGAAGAACTCGCTGTTCATCGGCGGCCTGTCCAGCCAGAGCCTCGTCCGGGTGAAGCTGGACGGCGAGAAAGCGGAAAAGGCCGACCAGTGGGACATGGGCGCCCGCATCCGCGAAGTGGAGCAAGGGCCAGACGGCGCGCTGTGGCTTTTGGAGGACGGCAAGGAAGGATCGCAGGGGCGGATGCTAAAGCTGACGCCGGCAGCATCTTGATTTGGACCATTAGATAGTCCATAATCATGCCTTAATTGCATGGGGCGAACGAGATGAAAATTTCCGTGTCCGACGCCAAGGCGCAACTGACCGACCTGGTCAGGCGCGCCGAAGCGGGTGACGAAGTCATCCTCACCCGTCATGGCCACGCGGCCGTTCGCCTCGTTCCCATCAAGGCGCAGGTAGATGCGAAGTCGCGACGCGCATTGATCGAGGCCATTCGGGCGGAAGCGGCAAGGATCGCTTCCCCTGGCCCCTGTGCGGCGCGAAGCCAGGACTTTCTCTATGATGATGAAGGTCTGCCCGGTTGATCGCGATCGATACGTCCGCGATTATGGCTCTCCTGTTGAATGAAGCGGAAGCGGATGTTTGCGCAGCAGTGTTGGGAAGCGATGACGCGCTGATCATGTCATCGGGCACCTTAACGGAGACTCTGATCGTTGCCCTTCGGCGCAATTACAGTCGGCAGGCCAAGCGCCTGATCGAGGAACTCGACATAGACATTATAGCGCTGACACCGGACTCCGCCCGACGTGCAGCAGACGCCTACGCCAGATGGGGCAAGGGCGTACATCCCGCCAGTCTCAATTACGGCGATTGCTTCGCCTATGAACTGGCGACCACGCGCAACTGCCCGTTGCTCTTTGTGGGCAATGATTTTGCGCAGACGGATGTCATATCCGCCCTTTGAACCGCACCATCGCCTGAACGAAAAACGGGGCCATCCGGCCCCGTTTCCTTTTACACCAACCGGCTCTGCTTGACCGCCGCTTCGATGAAGCTGGCGAAGAGCGGATGCGGGTCGAACGGCTTGGACTTCAATTCCGGGTGGAACTGCACGCCCACGAACCAGGGATGGTCCGGCCGCTCGACGATTTCGGGCAGCGTGCCGTCCGGCGACATGCCCGAAAAGATCAGGCCGCCCTTTTCCAGCGGCTCGCGATAGCCGGCATTGACTTCATAGCGATGGCGATGCCGCTCGCTGATGTCGTCGGTGCCGTAAATACCCGCGACGACGCTGTTGCCGGTGAGTTTCGCCGGATAGGCGCCCAGCCGCATGGTGCCGCCCAGATCGGTGTCGGCGGTGCGTTGTTGCAACCCTTCCGCGCTCATCCATTCGGTGATGAGGCCGACGACCGGCTCGGACGTATCGCCAAATTCGGTGGTGGAGGCATCGGCGATACCCGCGGTGTTCCGCGCGCCCTCGATGCAGGCCATCTGCATCCCCAGGCAAATGCCGAAGAAGGGCACATTGCGTTCGCGCGCGAATTTGACGCTGGCGATCTTGCCTTCCGACCCGCGCACGCCGAAGCCGCCCGGCACCAGGATGCCGTGCATCGGCTCCAGGCTGGCGACGATGTCGTCGCCCTTCTCGAACAATTCGGCGTCGATCCACTTGACCTTGACCTTCACCCGGTTGGCCAAGCCGCCATGGTTCAGCGCTTCGTACAGCGACTTGTAGGCGTCGAGCAGGCCGACATATTTGCCTACCACGCCGATCGTCACTTCGCCTTCGGGGTTCTGCTGGCGATCCATGATGTCGTCCCAGCGGGCAAGCTGGGGCACGGGCGCATCCTTGATGCCGAAGGCGCGCAGCACTTCCTCGTCCAGCCCTTCGGCGTGATATTGATGCGGCACGGCGTAGATGCTGCTGGCGTCAAGCGCGGGGATGACCGCTTCGGGACGCACGTTGCAGAACAGTGCAATCTTCTGACGCTCGCTGTCGGGCAGCGGATGCTCGCAACGGCACAGAAGGATGTCGGGCTGGATGCCCAGCGAGGTCAGGTCGCGCACGCTGCGCTGGGTCGGCTTGGTCTTCAGCTCGCCCGCCGCCGCGATATAGGGCACCAGCGTCACATGGACGAAGATCGACTGGCCGCGATCCAGGTCGTTATGTAGTTGGCGAATCGCTTCCATGAAGGGCAGCGATTCTATGTCGCCCACCGTGCCGCCGATTTCGCAGAGGACGAAATCGATATCGTCGGTGTCGGCCAGCGCGAACGCCTTGATCTCGTCGGTGACGTGCGGGATCACCTGCACCGTCGCGCCCAGATAGTCGCCGCGCCGTTCGCGCTGGATGATCGTCTGATAGACGCGGCCCTGCGTCACATTGTCGCTCTGGCGCGCCGATACGCCGGTAAAGCGCTCATAATGGCCCAGGTCGAGGTCGGTTTCCGCCCCGTCGTCGGTCACATAGACTTCGCCATGCTGATACGGGCTCATCGTGCCCGGATCGACGTTGAGATAGGGGTCGAATTTCCGGATTCGCACACGGAAACCTCGCGCCTGCAGCAGCGCTGCAAGCGAAGCGGCCATCAGGCCTTTGCCAAGCGAGGAGACCACGCCGCCGGTGATGAAAATATACCGCGTCATGGGAGGAGAGGCTTAGCCTTTCGGAACAACAAAGGGCAAGCGCGCGAATCCACGCACGCTAAAAAAAGATCGAAAGATCGGTGAAAGGTTTAGTTGGCGAGCGGAACCGCGCCATTGGCCGCCGGAGCCGAGGGCGTCGCGGACGCCGCATTGCTGGCCGCACCCGCCAGCGGATCGGCATTACCGGCCGGGGCTGGAGCGTTCTGCGTGGCCGGAGCCTGCTTCACCAGCGAGGTGTCGATGTCGCTGGGCGCATGACGCACCGATGCGATCACCGCCATGACGATCGACAAGGTGACGAAAATCGTCGCCAGCACCGTGGTCGACCGGGTCAGGAAATCCGCCGCGCCGCGCGCCGACATCAGGCCCGCCGGGCTGCCGCCCACGCCCAGACCGCCGCCTTCCGACTTTTGCATCAGGATGACGGCGACCAGCAGAGCAGCGATGATGGCCTGCACGACGAGAAGGAAGGTGAACATGCGACGGGGTCCGGTACTTTAGAATGCGTTGGCGCGCACATAGCGACGATGGGCGTTGGGGGCAACCGCGCCTTTTTCTCCCCTCCCTTTCAAGGGAGGGGCCGGGGGTGGGTGCGATTGCGCCAGCAATCGCTTGCTACGCGTGAGGCAAAGGTTACGGCTCGCTCCGCTCGCTACCCACCCCAACCCCTCCCTTGAAAGGGAGGGGCTTATTCAGTCAAACCGCCGCCGTCACCCTGGCATCGGCCGCCTCGATAATCGGCGCGAATTTCTCGGCCGTCAGGCTCGCACCGCCGATCAGGCCGCCGTCGACATCGGCGATCGCCAGCAATTCGGCCGCATTCGCGCCGTTCATCGACCCGCCATAGAGAATGCGCATCTCGTCCGCCTCCGCGCCGATACGAGTGGCGAGCGCGGCGCGCAGCGCGGCGTGCATGGTTTCCACAGCCTCCATCGTCGGGATACGGCCGGTGCCGATCGCCCAGATGGGCTCATAGGCGACCGCCAGCCAGTCGGCCGCCGCGCCTTCGGGCAGCGACGCCAGCAATTGCGCCGACACCACGGCCTCCGCATCGCCCGCGTCGCGCACGTCCAGGCTTTCGCCCACGCACAAGATGACCTTTAACCCCGCCGCCTTGGCCGCCAGCGCCTTCGCCGCGATGTCGGCATTGGTTTCGCCGCGCGCCTCGCGCCGTTCGCTATGCCCGGTGATGACCCAGGTCGCGCCCGCTTCTGCGAGCATTTCGGCCGACAGCGACCCGGTATAGGCGCCGCTCATGTCCATATGGCAGTTCTGCGCGCCGATGAACGCCGCGCCGCGCTTTTGCGACCCGGCCATGATCAGCGTCGCGGGCAGGCACAGCCCGACCTCGACGGCCGGATGCGCGGCGGCCAGATCGCCGATCGCCTCCACTTCATCCAGATGCTCGCGCATCCCGTTCATCTTCCAGTTGCCGACAACCAGCTTGCGCCTGCTCATCTGACCGTTTCCCCTGTATGTAAGGTGTGGTTATTGCTGCACGATGCCCCGGCGCCGATCCGCCGCGTCCCTTATGGGATCACGCCTCCTCGGATCGTCCCGATGCTTGCAAAAGCCGATGAACGGCGATCGCGCATTTGTCCAGTCCAAGCCTTGCCGCCGCGCGCATCCGCGCCTAAAGCGGGCCGCCACACAGCCGCAGTTCCGGAACCCCCATGCTTTCTGTCTTTCGCAGCTTCATCCGATCCAAATTCGGCGCGCTTTTCGCCATCCTGTTCCTGGGGGTGATCGCTGGCGCCTTCATCCTGGGCGACGTCACCAGCGGCAAGTTCGGCTCGGGATCGATGCTGGGCGGCGGCGGCACCGCGGCCAAGGCGAAGGGCCAGACCCTGAGCCAGACCGAATTGCAGGACCGGGTGCAGCGCGTGTTCGAAAATGCGCGCCGGTCCAATCCCGGCCTACAGATCGGCGATTTCTTCGCGCAGGGCGGCGGGAGCCAGGTCTATGACCAGCTGGTGGCGTCGCTGACGCTGCGCGCCTTCGCCGACGATCAGGGCGTGCATATCTCCAAGCGGCTGGTCGATGCGCAGATCGCGCAAATCCCCGCCTTCCAGGACGCGGCGGGCAATTTCAGCAATGATAATTTCCGCGCGCTCCTCGTCCGCGAACGGCTGACCGAACAGGCGCTGCGCGACGACATCAGCCGCGAAATCCTCCAGCGGCAGTTGCTCGCCCCGGTGGGCCTGGGCGTCAAGCTGACCGACAGCATGGTCCTGCCTTACGCCTCGCTGCTGCTCGAAGCGCGTCAAGGCACGGTCGCGGCGATCCCGGCGATCGCCTTCCTCGATGAAAAGAACCCGACCGACGCGCAACTGGCAGATTATTACAAGAAGAACGCCAGCCGCTTCACCATCCCGGAACAGCGCCGTATTCGCTACGCCGTGGTGGATGCCGAGCGTTTCGCCCAGGCGGCCCAGCCGACCGAAGCGGAGATCAGCGCAAGCTACAATCAGAACAAGGCCAGCTACGCCGCCAAGCAGAGCCGCAGCGTCGAGCAGCTCGTGCTGCCGACCCAGGCGGGCGCCAAGGCGATCGCCGATCAGGTGAAGGGCGGCAAGTCGCTCGCCGCCGCGGCCCAGAGTGCCGGCCTCGCCGTATCCTCCTTGGCCGACCAGAGTCGCGAGGCGCTGACCGTCACGGCAGGCAAGGCCGTCGCCGATAGCGTGTTCGCTGGCAAGCAGGGCGACCTGATCGGTCCGGTGCGCGGACCGCTGGGCTGGCTGCTGCTGCGCGTTACCGCGACGAAGGAAACCCCTGCCCGCACGCTGGACGCGGTGCGCGGAGAGATCGTCACGGCGCTGCGCGCGCAGAAGGAAAAGCAACTGCTGTCCGACTTCACCGGCAAGATCGAGGATGCGATCGCCAATGGCGACAGCTTCCAGGAAGTGGTGAAGGATAACGGCCTCAAGCTGGAAACCAGCCCGCCCCTGCTCGCCACCGGCAAGCAGGTGAAGGACCAGACCTATGCCGCGCCGGCCGATATCCAGCCGCTGCTCGCCCCGGTCTTCGCGATGAGTGCGGACGACGACGCGCAGCTCATCCCGATCACGGCGGACAAGCGCTATGCGCTCGCCGCCCCGGGCGAAATCATCACGGCCGCACCGCCGCCGCTGGCCGAAGTCAAGCAACTGGTGCTGGCGCAATATAAGCTGAATGCCGGCAATCTGAAGGCGAAGGCGCTGGCCGAGCAGATCCAGGCGAAGGTCGCCAAGGGCGCGAAGCTGGCCGACGCCATCGCCCAGGCCGGCGTCAAGCTGCCCGCGCCACAGATGCTGGGCGGCCGCCGCGCCGACATCATGCGCGGCGAGCAGCGTCCCCCGGCCGAAGTCGCCATCCTCTTTGCGATGGCGGCGAACACGGTCAAGACGCTGCCGATCGGCCAGGATCGCGGCTATTTCGTCGTGCAACTGAACAAGATCGAGCGCGGCGACGCCAAGAATCAGCCGGAATTGCTGAACCAGGTCCGCACCCAGCTCGCCGAAGTAGTCGGCCAGGAATATGGCCAGCAGTTCGAGCGCGCGGTCGAAAAGGAACTGGGCGTCACCCGCAACGCCAAGGCCGTGGAGCAGGTCCGCAGCGCGCTGGCCGCCACCAATAGCGGCGAGCAGTAAGATGACGGCAATCGGCGGGACGGCAGACGGCGTAGCGACTGCGCGCGCGGCGCTCATGCGTGGCGAGTCCGCGCTGGTGTGGCGGCGGCAGATCGCCGATACCGACACGCCGATTTCCGCCGCGCTGAAATTGTTCGAACCCGATCGCGGCGACTATCTGCTGGAATCGGTGGAGGGCGGCGCGGTGCGCGGCCGCCACAGCCTGATCGGCCTCGCCCCCGACCTGGTCTTCCGCGCGAACGGCCAAAGCGCGGAGATCAACCGCCAATGGGCGACCGATCGCGACGCCTTCGTCGCGCAGCAAAAGGGATCGCTCGACGCGCTGCGCGACCTGGTCGCCGAATGTCGCGCCCATATGGACCCTGCTTTGCCGGCCGCGCTCGCCTGCCTCGTCGGCTATTTCGGCTATGAGACGGTCGGGCTGGTGGAAAAACTGCCCCGCCCCGCCGCCAATCCGATCGGCGTGCCCGACATGCTGTTCGTGCGGCCGACCGTGATACTCGTCTTCGATCGCCTCGCCGACGCGCTCTATCTGGTCGCGCCGGTCTGGAAAGGCAGCTTCACCGATGCAGACCGGGCCATCGCGGAAGCGCTGGAGCGGATCGACGCCACCGCCGCGCGCCTCGCCGCGCCCCTGCCCGCGGTAACGGCCCCAGCCGAGATCGGCGATGTCGCAGTCACGCCGGTGCTGGAACCGGGCCGCTATGCGCAGATGGTGGACCGGGCGAAGGACTATATCGTTGCGGGCGACATTTTTCAGGTTGTGCTGGCCCAGCGCTTCACCAGCCCCTTCACTTTGCCGCCGATCGCCCTCTATCGCGCGCTGCGACGCATCAACCCGTCGCCCTTCCTCTATTATCTCGACCTGCCCGGCTTCGCGCTGATCGGCTCGTCCCCGGAAATCCTGGTCCGTGCGCGCGACGGCGAAGTCACGATCCGTCCGATCGCCGGCACCCGCCCACGCGGCAAGAATGCCGTGGAGGATGCGGCGAATCGCGAAAGCCTGCTCGCCGATCCGAAGGAACGGGCCGAGCATCTGATGCTGCTGGACCTCGGCCGCAACGATGTCGGCCGCGTGGCGACCGCTGGCAGCGTGACCGTGACCGACAGCTATACCGTCGAATTCTACAGCCATGTCATGCATATCGTGTCCAACGTCGTGGGCCGCCTGTCCCCGGACAAGGACGCGATCAACGCGCTGTTCGCGGGCTTCCCGGCCGGCACCGTATCGGGCGCGCCCAAAGTCCGCGCCTGCGAAATCATCGCCGAACTGGAACCGGAAACGCGCGGCGCCTATGCGGGCGGCGTGGGCTATTTCGGGCCGGACGGCAATATGGACAGTTGCATCGTCCTGCGCACGGCGGTCCTCAAGGACGGCGTCATGCATGTGCAGGCGGGCGCGGGCATCGTCGCCGATTCGACCGCCGAATATGAACAGCGCGAATGCGAGGCCAAGAGCGGCGCCTTGCTGGCGGCCGCGCGCGAAGCGGTAACGCTCGCGCGGGAAGCTGGGTTCGGACAGTAAATTCTTCCCCAAGACAAGCTTGGGGAGAAATTATACTAGCGACACGCCCGTCCGCCCATCGCCCCCCGCTCCGCCTGGTCCAGATGGAAATGATCGCGATGCGCGGCATTATAGTCGGGCGACAAGACGGTCGAGAACAGCCCGCATGCCCCGTCGCGCACCGCGCGCAAAAATGCGGCGTCCTTCCCCTCGCCCTTCCAGTCGTTCAGTACGCTGACCTGCCGCCCGTCCTTCAACATGAAGGCGGCGACGTCGATCGCGTCGGCGGTGGCATGTTCGCTATAATCGCCCCGGCTGCGGCCATAGATGCGCCGACAGCTATAGCTGCCGAAATGGCGGATGCTGCGCACCGGCGCGCCATAGATGCGTTGCGCGGCCGGCTGCACCACCTGCCATTCCCACAGCTTGAGCGCGGCGACCACCGGACAGGACGGCGCGACCGCCGCGGGCGCCATCGCGATGGCATCCTTGTCGGCGCGCAACCGCACCGCATCGGCATAGCGACACTGGTCCGCCCCGCCCGGTTCCATCGCGATATAGTCCACGCCCGCCCGGTCGAGCAGCGCCCGGCATTGCGCCGCATCGCCGGTCAGCGCCGCCAGCTTGCGCCCGGTGAACAGGCCGATCGGCTGCCCCAGGTCCAGATCGGTCCAGGGCAAATCCTGCGGTCGCTGCTTTAGCCAGGCATAAGCCAGCAGGATCAGGACGAGGGATGCCGCCAGCCAGAGCAGGCGGCGCAGGGTCAGATGAAGGCGTCGCACCGCCTAAACACGCCGGACCTGCCGCATCGGTTCCGAGGTGACGGGATAACCCAGATGATCGGGGATGCAGAGGTGGGTTTCCCCGTCGCGCTCCTCCCGCCACGGCCGCACCTTCTCCACCGGATAGGCCAGCGCATGGGCGACCAGCGCATCGTGATCCGCATGAAGCGCCAGTCGCTCCAGATTGCGCCGCGTCGGGAAGATGACCTGCGCCTCGCCCGCATCGGCCCGTGCCAGCGTGTCCGCCGCGCTGCTCCAGAACAGGCGCACATTCTCGGTCGTATCGACGCTCGCCACCTGCCCCTCCGGCGCACGCGCCAGATAGAATCGCGTATCGAACACCCGCCGCGCCCGCTCGAACGGCGCAGGGTGCCAGCGCGCAAAGGGCGTCAGCGCATCCAGTGCGACGTCCAGTCCCAGCCGGTCCAGCATCTCGCCCATAGTCCGCCCGTCATGCAACCCATCGCGCAGCCGCAGCACCGTGGCGGCGTCCACCATGCCCCGCAGACCGATCCCCAGCCCACTTTCCTCGATCGTCTCGCGAATGGCGGCGATGCGCCCGGCCGCCTCGTCCGGCTCCAGCCCGTGATCGATCCGGCGCGCCAGCGCATGATCGCCCTCGTCAACCGCGCCGCCGGGAAAGACCAGTGCGCCTGCCGCAAAGGCCATGGTCGACGCGCGCTCCACCATCAGCAAGTCTGGCGGGCCATCGTGCCGGTCGCGCACGATGACGACCGTGGCGGCCGGGCGGCCCATGTCCGTTTCACCGGCATCTGTTTCAGTATTCATGGAAACCGCTCTACGCACGTCCGGCGCCAGCGGTAAAGTCCTTGCGGTTCAACCCTGGGAAGGGGTTGGTGGAGCCTAGCGGGATCGAACCGCTGACCTCGTCATTGCGAACGACGCGCTCTCCCAGCTGAGCTAAGGCCCCCGAAGGAGCGCTGCCTATAAGCGAGCGATTTGGCCCATGCAACCGTCTTTTGCACAAAAAAGCGCGTCACCGGCTGATCTGGATCAAGCCACTGGCAAAGGGCCAGTTTCAGTCGCGGCAGACCGCCCGACAGGCACGACATTACTCCTGCGTAACGCCCGGAACGATGCCCTTTTCCGGTCATTGATGCCCCGTCGATGCCGCGCAGGCGTCGCCTGACGAGAAGAAGGAGAAGGACGATGGGTTACCAAGGCGGACGCCGCTATGGTGGCGAAGATCGATATGGCAGCAACTGGGATCGCGGCGGCGACCGCTATCGCCGGCCGGGCGATTGTGGACGCGACGATCGCGGCTATCGCTACGGCACGCGCGGCCAGTTCGGCGGCCCCGACTATCGCCGCCCGCCGAGCGATTATGATCCCGAAGATCGCGGCTTCTTCGACCGAGCCGGGGATGAGGTCCGCAGTTGGTTCGGCGACGAGGAAGCCGAGCGCCGCCGCGAATATGACGAATATTATAACCGCCCCTATGGCGATCCGCGCGACCAGTCGAGCCGGCTCGGCTATGCCTCGGCCGCCCGCAGCGACTATCTGCCCAACCGCGGCTTTGCCCCCTATAGCGGCGAACGCAGCGGCTATGGCAACGAGGATCACGGCAACCGCGTCTATGGCTATGGTCCGCAGCAGGATTATGGCGCGCACCACGACAGCAATTACCAGGCCTGGCGCCAGCAGCGCGTGGATGAACTGGACCGCGACTATGCCGAATATCAGCGCGAACATCGCGACCGCTTCAACAGCGAATTCGGCTCCTGGCGCACCCGCCGCGGCGAACAGCGCCAGGCGATCCAACAGGTGCGCGAACATCATGAGGTGGTCGGCAGCGACGGCGAGCATGTCGGCACCGTCGACAAGCTGCGCGGCGATCGCATCATCCTGACCAAGAGCGACAGCGATGCGGGCGGCGTCCACCATTCGATCCCGTCGAGCTGGATCAAGTCGGTCGACGCAACCAAGGTGACGCTGGAAAAGACCGCCGAGCAGGCGCAGCACGCCTGGCGCACCGAGCGGGAACAGAACGCCCTGTTCGGCGATCGCGACCGGGATCAGGATGGCTGGAGCAGCGGAAGCGCGTCCAGCGGTTCCGGAAGCAGTTCAGGCAGCAGCAGCGCCAGCTATAGCGGCACCCGCTATCGCTGAGCTGGATGGATGAAAGCGGAAAAGACCCGGTCACGCGACCGGGTCTTTTTTCATGCCCGCTTGCGCCGCCCCCGCAGACGGTGCCAATGCTGCGGCCCCATCGCGTTCGAGGCTGCCATGCCGACCATATTGCTGCTGATCGTCTCCAACCTGTTCATGACCGTCGCCTGGTACTGGCACCTGAAAGGCGGGATGGACAAGCCGATCCTGCTGGTCATCCTGATCAGTTGGGGCATCGCCCTGTTCGAATATTGCCTGGCCGTCCCCGCCAACCGCATCGGCTTTGCCAACGGCTGGAGCGCGGGCCAGCTCAAGGTCGCGCAAGAAGCCATAGCCCTCGTCATCTTCGGTGGGTTCATGGTGACGGTATTGGGCGAGCCGCTGCACTGGCGCCACCTCGCCGCCTTCGCCTGCATCATGGGTGCGGTCGGCTTCCTGTTCGTCGGCAAATGAGGACGATACGCCCCCTGCCCCGACGGGGCGGCGATGTCGCGTGCACAGTTATTGCCCCCTTCACAAAAAGATCGATCGGGATCGGGCCATATCGATCGAAGAAAATGCACGCCGCTACAGTCTATTTCGGATGAAATATATATTGTGGAAGGCGTGAAAATATAAAATAAGTTCGCCGACATCTAATGATCCAGCGTGGGGGTGGACTCATATGAAGCAAATGACGGGCGCCTTGTTGTTCGCGGCAATGTCCCTTTCGGGATGCGCTACCATCAGGGGCTCTCAGGATGGCGTGGCAGGTCTTGAACCCTCCAATCCCGTCACGATCGATACCGCTCTCCAAAATTATTACAAACCGGCGGACGCCGACCGCGCCGGCATGTCGCGACGCGACTATCGCGATTACATCATCGGCCTGTACATGCGCGCGCTCGATAGCAAATATGAAGCGTTTACAGATCAGTTACGGGCCGGTGGTCGCGGGTCGGGCCTGGGCTTCGACTTGCTGCTGCTCGGCCTCAATGGCGCGACGGCCCTGTCCGGCGTATCCGCCGCGCGCGATCTCGCCACGGTGACGGCGGTCACGTCGGGGGCACGGTCAAGCATCGACAAACGCCTCTATTTCGAACAATCGCTGCCCGCGATGATCGCGGCGATGGATGCGGAGCGGGCCTCGATCAAGTCGGACATCGCGACCAAGCAGGCGCAACCGGCCGAACGCTACAGCCTGAGCAACGCGATCGACGATCTGACGCGGCTGAAGCAGGCCGGACAGGTGGACAGCGCGGTGTCGCGTATGACCAAGGCCTCCGAAGCGGATCGGGACGCGGAACAGGAACGGCTGAATGCGATCACCCAGGCCTGCGCCGATATCAGCATTGACGCCGCGCGGCTGAATTTCGACTTTCGCGAACTGGTCTACAAGGACGCCGCCAAGCGTCCCGACAGACTGAGGGCGGCCGCGGGGGCGCTCGGCATGCCGCTGCAGCCCAATCAGGTCCCCGCCTGGAGCGAGGTGGCAGGCAAGTTCGACATCAGCCTGTGCGACGATGACAAAAAGCGCCAGTTCATCGGCAATCTCACCAACACCATCCAGCAGAATGGAATCTGACATGGCGGAGACGCAGAGGAAATATCTGGGTTCGTTGACCTTGGGAAAACTCGAAATCGCGCTGGAAGCGCATGAGCAGCTATTCGGCGCCGTCACGGCGCTGGAAGCCCTGCTCGGCCAGACCGTGGCGACATTCGACGATGGCGATTTTCCGGCACTCAGTTCGCTCGTGCTGATGCCCCGGATCGGTGGTCATGCGCCGCCGCCGCCCGCTGGCACGACGCATTTGCTGGACGGCGACGTGACGATCGTCGGCCAGGCCATGGGCGTGTCGGTCTATCGCGCGACCTGAGCACAGGACTGCGGCAGCAGGAGCGACGAATCCCCATAGGAATAGAAGCGATAGCCCGCCTCGATCGCATGGTCGTAGGCGTCGCGCATCCGCTCCGTCCCCATCAGCGCCGACACAAGCATGAACAGCGTGGATCTGGGGAGGTGGAAATTGGTCATCAGCCCGTCAACCGCCTTGAAGCGGTAGCCGGGCGTGATGAAGATGCGCGTTTCGTCCGCGAAGGGGCGGATGATACCATCCTCGCCGACGGCGCTTTCCAGCAACCGTAGCGACGTGGTGCCGACCGCGATCAGTCGTCCGCCCGCAGCACGCGCCGCGTTCAACCGCTCCGCGGTCGTTGCATCGATACGGCCCCATTCGGCGTGCATCCGATGGTCGTCGGTATCGTCCGCCTTGACCGGCAGGAATGTGCCCGCGCCCACATGCAGGGTCAGCGTCTCGGTCGCGACGCCCGCCCCGGCCAGCGCCCCCATCAGATCGGGCGTGAAATGCAGCGCGGCGGTGGGCGCGGCGACCGCGCCATCCTCCCGCGCGAACATGGTCTGGTAATCGCTGCGGTCGCGCTCGTCGGTCGGGCGCTTGCTGGCAATATAGGGCGGCAGCGGCATCTGCCCGGCCCGCTCCAGCAACAGCTCCACCGGCTCATCGCCCTCGAAGTCCAGCGTCACGCCGCCATCCTCGTCGCGTGGCCCTGCAATGGCGGTGACGCCCGCGCCGAAATCGATCCGGTCCCCCGCCCGCACCCGCTTGGCATTGCGCAGGAAGGCCTGCCACTGGCGCAGCCCCTGCCTTTTGTGCAGTGTCGCGCCGATTCGCGCCTCGCCGCGCTTCCCCTCCAACTGGGCAGGAATGACCTTCGTATCGTTGAACACCAACACGTCGCCCGCGCGCAGCAGCGACGGCAGGTCGCGCACGATCCGGTCTTCCATCGCCCCCTCGCAGGGCACCAGCAATAGCCGCGCGCTGTCGCGCGGTGTCGCGGGCCGCAGCGCGATATTCTCGGGCGGCAGGTCGAAATCGAACAGGTCTACGCGCATGGGCAATCCGCCGGACGAACCGGCTTATTTCTTCTTGGGCGCGGGCTTTTTCGCCGCAGCGGGCTTGGGTGCGGGCGTATCGATGATCGACACCGGCGGCGCGGGCGGCGGCGGCGCGGCGGTCACCGGCGGCTTGCCATCGCTGTCGATCGACGCCTGCAGGATCACGGTCGGGTTGGCCGGCGGCTCGCCCTGCGCGATCGCATCGACATAGTTCATCCCCTCGATGACGCGACCGAAGACGGTATATTTCTTGTCGAGCTGCATCCGCGGCAGCAGCACGATGAAGAACTGGCTGTTGGCGCTATCCTCGCTCTGGGCGCGGGCCATCGACACGGTGCCGCGCAGATGCGGCATCGGGTTGAATTCGGCCTTCAGGTCCGGCAGCGTCGAACCGCCGGTGCCGTCCCCCTTGGGGTCGCCGCCCTGCGCCATGAAGCCGGGGATGACACGGTGGAATTTCAGGCCGTTATAGAAGCCCTGGCGCGTCAGTTCCTTGATCCGCTCGACATGGGCCGGCGCGATGTCGGGGCGCAACTGAATGCGGACGCGGCCGCCGCTCGACAGGTCCAGATCCCAGATATTCTGCGGATCGGCCGGCACGGTGGCGGGCGGCAACTGGGGCTTGAGATTGGTGTCCAGCGACTTGGCGTTTTCCTGCGCGCGCGCGGCGGCCTCCGCCTTCTTCGCATCCGCACCGCCGCCCCCGCCGCCGCCCTGGGCATAGGCCAGGCCGGACGCAGTAAGGGCGACGCCGATCGCAACGGTCTTGAGCGCGCAGGTGAAACGCATGGGGTAGGACTTCCTTGATCTCTTAGGCCGACGGGGCAAGCCGCCCTGATAGCGCGCTGATCGCGATTGGCAACTGAACGCAGGCTGAGTAAAACTCAAACCCCGCCCTTGCGCCCGATCTTCTCGACCCGTGCGACCACTTCGTCGCGCACGGTCGGGCTGACGAATTTGTGGATCGGCCCGCCATAAAGCGCGATTTCCTTGACCAGGCGCGACGCGATCGGCTGCAACGACACGTCCGCCATCAGGAAAACCGTCTCGATCCGGCCATTGATCTGCTGGTTCATGCCCGCCATCTGATATTCATATTCGAAGTCCGCGACCGCACGAAGCCCCCGGATGATGACGCTGGCGCTCTGCGATTCGGCAAAGTCCATCAGCAGCGAATTGAAGCCGGTGACGACGATTTCGGTGTCGATGCCGGCACATTCGCGCCGCACCATCTCCAGCCGTTCCTCGTCGGAGAACATCGGCGACTTGCTGATGTTGGTCGTGACGCCGATCACCAGCTTGTCGACCAGCTTCGCGCCCCGCCGGATGATGTCCATATGGCCGAGCGTGATGGGGTCGAACGTGCCCGGATAGACGCCGATACGCTGTTTGCTCATGACGTTAGCGGTCCCTCTCCACGATATAGTCGGCGATCGCGCGCAGCAGGTCGGCCTCCGCGCCAGCCCCGCTCAGATGCGCCTTGGCCTGGGCGACCAGCATATGCGCCTGTTCGCGCGCCCGCTCCACGCCCAGCAGCGACACGAACGTCTCCTTGCCCGCCGCCGCATCCTTGCCCAGCGCCTTGCCCGCCAGCGCCGCGTCGCCCTCCACGTCCAGCAGGTCGTCGGCGATCTGGAAGGCGAGGCCGATATCGCGGGCATAGCCATGCAGCCCCGTGCGCGCCTCATGCGGCAACCGCGCCATGATCGCGGCAGCCTCCACGCAAAAGGCGATCAGCGCCCCGGTCTTGAGATTCTGGAGCCGCGTGACGGTCGCCAGGTCGAAGCGGGTCTTTTCCGCCTCCAGGTCCATCATCTGGCCGCCCGCCATGCCGGCCGGCCCGCTCGATACGGCCAGCGCCCTGACCAGTTCGATCCGCACGAACGGATCGGGGTGCGTCTCTTCGTCGGCCAGCACTTCGAACGCCAGGTCGTGCAGGCAATCGCCCGCCAGAATCGCCGTCGCTTCGTCATAGGCCTTGTGGACGGTCGGCTTGCCACGGCGCAGGTCGTCATCGTCCATCGCCGGCAGATCATCGTGGATCAGTGAATAGACATGGATGCACTCGATCGCGAGGCCGACGCGCACCGCCGATTCGCATGAAATATTGAACAGGTCGCAGGTCGCCTGCACCAGCAGCGGGCGCAGCCGCTTGCCGCCACCGATCGCGGCATGGCGCATCGCTTCATACAGGCGGGCGCGGGCGTCGTCGGGCACTGCAAGCAGCCTGTCGAAGGCGGCGTCGATATCCCGCGCGACATCGGCGGCACGGCGGGTGACCAGCGATGCCGCGGAGGCGCCCCCTCCCCCGTTCATGTCGCCCCCGTTCACGCAGATCAGTCCGCGCCGAAGGGCTGGGCGCCGGTCACCGCACCATTGGCGTCGACCGTCAGCTTGGCGATCCGCGCCTCGGCCGCCTGCAGCCGCTCGGCGCAGCGCTTGCGCAGTTCCTCGCCCTGCGCATAGAGCGAGATCGACTCGTCCAGCGGCACATCACCGCTTTCCAGCCGGCGAACGATCGTTTCGAGCGCGCGCAGCGCATCCTCGAAAGAGAGGGGTGCGGTATCGGGGGGGGAAAGTTCCTCAGCCATGTCCTTGCATTGGCGGCCGCCTCGGTCCCGGTCAAGCCCGCGGCCGCCAATTATAGCGTACCGGTGCGCGACCGCCCCGCAATCCGCCGTTCATCAACATGACGTCATGATATCGTCATGACGCCATTTCAGGGGACATGGCGGGAACATCACAGTTTTGCGTTGACGCACCATGTTGCACATGCACATAAAAGGATCGCTATGAAATATTATCTCCCCCTGATCGCCGTCGCCAGCGTTGCCTTGCTGTCGGCTTGTAACAAGAATGACGAACCCGAAGTCGTGGGCGGCCCGGCCGATCCGATGGCGGCACAGCTCGCCAACGCCGCGCCCGTCGAGCTGCCGCCGTCGGTCAAGGCCAACAAGCAGTTCCGCTGCAAGGACAACAGCCTGATCTTCGTCGACTTCATGAGCGACGACAAGACCGCCCTGCTGCGCACCGAAAAGGGCGGCACGGCCACCTCGCTGAAGGCGGCCGAAGCCGGCCAGCCCTTCACCGCCGAAGGCTTCGCCGTCAGCGGCCAGGGCAATGACGTGACCATTACCGTTCCGGGCAAGAGCGCCCAGGCATGCCACGTCTGAACCGGGCATCTCCCATCTGTCTCTACCAGGCCGGACCTCCCCTAAAGATCCGGCCTTTTTCTTGGGGTGGCATTCTCACTCACCGTTGAGCATCGCCAGCGTGGCGCGATCGGCATAGGCGCTCGCCAGCCGCAGATGCGCTTCCTTGGCCCGTTCCGATTTCGACGCCAGCGCCATCATGCGCTGCTTGCGGCAACGGCTGGAAAAATAGAAGAAGTCACTCCCCTTCATCCTGCACCTCTCTGCGGCACCCGCTCTCCGTCGAATCGCCACCCCGTTTGGGAAATGTCGAGCGCGAACGTTAACGAAATCTTTGCGCGGGGACGAAGCGAGAAGGCGATCGGACGGATGCCGGACGGCATGATCGGACCGAAGCTTTTGCGGGCGTGAAAGCCTCCCTGACGCCCAAGGCGTGGTGAGGGAAGGTGGCGCATTTCCCCATCCAGAGGATCAGCCGAGGAATCGCCACGCTTCACTCCCGAACACCCTTTCCTCGTCCCCCCGCACGCCGCCATTGTGATTCGCGCACGCCCCCGCTAAAGGCGCGCTCATGTCCAGCACCGTCCCCCAGATCACCCCGGAAGTCGTCGCCGAACATGGCCTCAGCCCGGAAGAATATGACCGCGTATTGAACGCCCTCGGCCGCGAGCCGAACCTGACGGAACTGGGCATATTCTCGGTCATGTGGTCGGAGCATTGCTCGTATAAAAGCTCCAAGATCCATCTGATGAAGCTGCCGACCAAGGGTCCGCAGGTGATTTGCGGCCCCGGCGAAAATGCCGGCGTGGTCGACATCGGCGACGGGCAGGCGGCGATCTTCAAGATGGAGAGCCACAACCACCCCAGCTATATCGAACCCTATCAGGGCGCGGCGACGGGCGTCGGCGGCATCCTGCGCGACGTCTTCACCATGGGCGCGCGTCCGGTCGCGAACATGAACGCGCTGCGCTTCGGCCGCCCCGATCATCCCAAGATGCGCCACCTCATCAGCGGCGTGGTGCGCGGCATCGGCGGCTACGGCAATTGCGTCGGCGTGCCGACCATAGGCGGAGAGGTGAATTTCCACCCCGCCTATGACGGCAATATCCTGGTCAACGCCATGACCGTAGGCGTCGCCGACACCGACAAGATTTTCTATTCCGCCGCCAGCGGCATCGGCAACCCGATCGTCTATGTGGGGTCGAAGACCGGCCGCGACGGCATCCACGGCGCGACTATGGCGAGCGCGGACTTCGGCGACGACGCCGACGCCAAGCGCCCGACCGTGCAGGTCGGCGACCCTTTCACCGAAAAGCTGCTGATCGAAGCGTGCCTGGAACTGATGGCGTCCGACGCGATCGTCGCCATTCAGGATATGGGCGCGGCCGGCCTCACCTCCTCCAGCGTCGAAATGGCGTCGAAGGGCGGCGTCGGCATCCAGCTCAACATGGATGACGTGCCGCAGCGTGAAACCGGCATGACCACCTATGAAATGATGCTCTCCGAATCGCAGGAGCGCATGTTGATGGTGCTGAAGCCCGGCCGCGAGGCTTTCGCCGAAGCGATCTTCCAGAAGTGGGAACTCGACTTCGCGGTCATCGGCCATGTCACCGACACCGGCCGCATGGTCCTGATCCACAAGGGCGAAACGGTGTGCGACATCCCGCTCGCCCCGCTGGCCGACGATGCGCCGCTCTACGACCGTCCCTCCATGCCGAAGGACGACTATAAGATCTGGTCGAAGGTCGAACCGCTGGGCGAGATCGCCGAAAGCGCCGACATCGGCGCGGACCTCGTCACGCTGATGGGCAGCCCCGACATCGCCAGCCGCCGCTGGATCTGGGAACAGTACGATCATATGGTCGGCGCCGACACCGTCCAGCGCCCCGGTGGCGATGCTGCGGTCGTGCGTGTCCATGGCAGCAACAAGGGCATCGCGATCAGCACCGACTGCACGCCGCGCTATTGCTATGCCGACCCCTATGAAGGCGGCAAGCAGGCGATCGCCGAATGCTATCGCAACATCAGCGCCGTCGGCGCGACGCCGCTGGCCGTCACCAACTGCCTCAACTTCGCCAACCCGCAGCGCCCCGAGATCATGGCGCAGTTGACCGGCTGCCTGGAAGGCATGGGCGACGCCTGCCGCGCGCTCGACTTCCCGATCGTGTCGGGCAACGTCTCGCTCTACAATGAATCCAAGGCGACCGGTGGTGGCTCGGCCATCCTGCCGACTCCGGCGATCGGCGGCATCGGCCTGCTGGCCGACGTCGATGTGATGGCGACCGTGGCTTTCAAAAATGCAGGCGACGCGATCTGGCTGATCGGCGAAGAAGGCGCGCATCTGGGCCAGACCATCTGGCTGCGCGAGATCGCCGGTCGCGAAGCAGGCGACGCGCCCAGGGTCGATCTGGCCGCCGAGCGCGCCCGCGCCGACACCGTGCGCGCGCTGGTCGCCAGCGGCACGGTCAATGCCGTGCATGACATCAGCGACGGCGGGTTGCTGGTCACCATC
The DNA here is from genome assembly GCF_020166615.1 of Sphingobium sp. 3R8. NCBI lineage: Bacteria > Pseudomonadati > Pseudomonadota > Alphaproteobacteria > Sphingomonadales > Sphingobiaceae > Sphingobium > Sphingobium sp. 3R8. Next base: position 69,152 of record NZ_JAIQXR010000005.1, read on the forward strand.
GCGGAAATGGCGCTGGCCGGCAAGATCGGCGCCACGCTCGACATTGCCCTCACCACCGCCAGCGCCTTTGGCGAGGATCAGGGCCGCTATGTCGTCGCGGCACCTTCGGGCGTCGAGATTGCAGGCGCAACCCGCATCGGCACGACCGGCGGCGGCAGCGTCGCCGGCGTCACGCTCGACGCCCTGCGCACCGCGCATGAAGGCTTCTTCCCCGCGCTGATGGACAGCGAACTCTAAACGTCCGCATGTCGGGGCGGGAGCACATCCCGCCCCCACGCCTATTCCCTGCGATAGATATATTCCGCATCGGTCCAACTGCCGACGACAAATCCATAGTCGCCGACTTTCAGGAAGCCATATTTGGCATAGACGGCCTGCGCGCGGTCATTGCCCGACCAGACGCCCAGCCACACCGGCCCCGGCATCCTCTCCTCCAGCCAGCCCAGCGCCACATCCATCAGTGCGCGCCCGATTCCCTGCCCCTGCGCCGCATTGATCGCATAAAGCTGGTAGAGTTCACCCTGCGCCGCTGACGCCTGCGGATGCGGCAATTTGCACGGGCCGACATGCGCATAGGCCAGCAGTTGACCGTCCGCCGTTTCCGCTACCCAGGTCGCATGCGCAGGATCGGCCAGTTCCGCCGCTACCGTCGCCCGGCCATAACTGTACGCTTCGAACAGAGCGAGATCGGCTGGCGGATAGGGAATGGCGAACCCGTCAAGGAAAGTCTCCCGGAAAGCCGTCAGCTTGAGCGCGGACAATGCAGCGACGTCATCCGGGACGGCAGGGCGAATGGTGAAAGAGGAAACGGCCATGGCGATCGGATTGCATATTGCCGGTCGCCGCACAATCTCACCCGCCGCGCGTTACCCGTCCGAACAAGACCTGATAGGCGTCCGCGCCGCCACTCTCTTCAAACGCGGCCATGACCCGGCGCAGGTCGCGCGGGGTCAGCGGCTTGCGCCCTTCGCTCGGCACCACCGCGCCGATCCCCTTGAGGTGCGCGATCAGCCCGCGCGCGCCGCCGCACGCCAGCGCATAATCCTCGTCGAAGGCGAAAGCGTCGTCATAGCTCGCCAGCAAACGGCGCAAATCACCCAGCGAGGGATAGTCCGGCACCCCCGCCACCAGCTCGCACGCATCATGCGCCGCGCGCCAGCGGGCGAAACTGCCCTGCCCCATGGTCGAGAAGATCAGGCTCCCGCCCGGCCGCAACAGCCGCGCCAGCCGCGCGATCGCGCCATCCAGATCATCAAACCACTGGAAGGCCAGGCTGGACAGGATCAGGTCGAACCATGGCCCCTCGAACGGCGGCGCTTCCCCGTCCATCGTCATGAACCGGCCCGCGACCAGCCCGTGCGACGCCGCCTGCTCCAACATGCCCGGCGACAGGTCGGTCGCCACCAGTTCCGCACCTGGCCAGCGCGCCTGGATGTCGCGCGTCAGGAATCCAGTGCCGCACCCGATCTCCAATATGCGCGCCGCTCCGTCGGGTTTCTGGCGATAGGCGAGGTCGGCGACCAGCGTCGCGGCCAGCCGCTGCGGCCCGGCATGGGCGTCATAATGCGCCGCCGCCGCGCCGAATGCGTCGCTTATTCGTTGCTTGCGCCATTGCCTGGAGCGGTCGTTCATGGCTAGGCGCATGGCAGAGCCTCGACTGCCTGACCAGTCCTTTCAAGGAACCGCCGCCCCATGACCGCCTCTTCCCGCATACCCGCCATGGACGTGCTGCGCGGTTGCGCCGTGCTGGGCATATTGTGGATGAACATCACCGCCTTCGCCCTGCCGCAAAACGCCTATTTCAACCCGGCGGTGGCCGGCCCGCCCTCAGCCGCCGACATCGCGGTCTGGGCCACCAGTCTGCTGCTGGTCGACGGCAAGATGCGCGGCCTGTTCGCCTTGCTGTTCGGCGCGTCGATGCTGCTGCTGATCGATCGGGAGGAGATGGCGGGGCGCGACGGCCGCCGGGCGCAAATGATCCGCTCCGGCTGGCTGTTCGTTCTGGGTTGCGCGCATTTCCTGCTGCTCTGGTGGGGTGACATATTGCGCGTCTATGCGCCGGTCGGCCTGTTCGCGCTGCTTTTCGTCGGCCTCGAACCCTTCGCCCTGGTCAAGCGCGCCCTGCTCTTCTTCCTGCTCCAGTTCCTGCTGGTCGCCGCCTTCATCGCCAGCCTCTACGCCTGGGGGCATGCTGCCGCGGCGCCGGGCGCGGAGTCGGGACTGCGCGAAGGCTATGCCGCCTTCATGACCGCCCTGTCCGATCCCGCCAGCCCCGGCACCCAGGCGGAGATCGCCACCTATCGCAGCGGCTTCCCAACCATCGTCCAGCACAAGCTGGCCGACGTGCCGGGCGAATGGCTCTGGGGTTTCCTGTTCACCGCCTTCGAAACCATGGGCTTCATGCTGCTGGGGATGGCGATGCTCAAGGGTGGTTTTCTCACCGGCCGCTGGGACGCAGAGCAATATCGCCGCACCGCCCGCCATTGCTTCCTCATCGGCCTGCCACCCATGGCCGCGCTGGCGCTGTGGGTGGCCTGGAGTGGCTTCGCTCCGTTGCCCGCCTATGGCGTCGCGCTCGCCTGGTCGCTGCCTTTCCGCATCCCGCTGACGGTCGGCTGGGCCGCACTCATTCTCTGGCTGCTGGCGCGCCACCGCAGCCATTGGCTGATCGATCGCCTCGCCGCAGCCGGACGGCTGGCGCTCAGCAACTATCTCGCCACCAGCCTCGTCATGACCGCGCTCTTCTATGGCTGGGGCCTTGGCCTTTTCGCGCGGGTGCCCCCGGCGGCGCTGCCCCTGTTCGTGCTGGCCGGCTGGACGCTCATGCTCGCCTGGTCGAAACCCTATGCGGCGCGATTCGCCATGGGCCCGGCGGAATGGCTGTGGCGCAGCCTGGTCAACGGCCGGCCGCAAAAGATTCGCAAAAGCGATTGATTACTATTGCGACCCATTATCAGACACGCTATCTCCCCTGCATCAGGAGAGTGTCTTCGATGGTCGTCTGCGTTTGTAATGCGATTCGTGAAAAAGATCTGCGGGAAGCCGCGCGCAACGGAGCGGACACGCCCTGCAGCGCCTATGCCCAATATGGTCGCCGCCCCAAATGCGGCCAGTGCGTCTCCTTCGCGCGCACCATCATCGCCGCGGAACGCGCCTCGGCTTGAAAACATTGCGAATCAGCCTCAGTCGGCAATCGCGATCTCCACGCAATAGCGCACGAAAAAACCCCTGATTCCCAAGGGTTTTCAGCTTAACAGCGCACGTCCGAAACGATATATAGCCGGCGCCCCCCCATTGCCGGAGTAAAGCGCCATGAAAGGCGATCTGAAAGTCATCGAATATCTGAACGAGGTGCTCAAGAATGAGCTGACCGCGATCAACCAGTATTTTCTTCACTATCGCGTTCTCAATCATTGGGGCATCGAGAAGCTCGCCAAGTTCGAATATGCCGAATCCATCGACGAGATGAAGCATGCGGACAAGGTTGCGGAGCGCATCCTCTTCCTGGATGGCCTGCCCAACTTCCAGCTGCTCGGCCGGTTGAAGATCGGCGAAACGGTCGAGGAAATCCTCAAGGCCGACCTCGAACTGGAATATGAGGCGCTGCCCGTCCTGCGCGAAGCGATCGCCTATTGCGAATCGATCAAGGATTTCGTCAGCCGCGACCTGTTCCAATATATCCTCGAAAGCGAGGAAGAGCATGTCGATACGCTGGAAACCCAGTTCGAAATGATCGAGCGCATGGGCATCCAGAATTATGTCCAGTTGCAGAGCAAGGCGAAGGAAGACTGATCGTTCCGATCTGCACGCGCGTGTGAAAAGGGGCGTCCTGTATGGGGCGCCCCTTTTGCATCATAGCAGCGCTTCGAGCAGGCCAATCAGCGGCAAGTCCGCGGGCGGCATGTCCAGCGCATACATTTGCGCCGGTCGCAGCCATTGCAGGGCCGTCGCGTGGCGTGCCTCCGGCATCCCTTTCCACTTGCGACAGACATAGAGGAGCAGCAGCAGATGCTTCTCGCCCAGAGCCTCGCTGGCGAAGGTCGCAGGGGCCAGGCAACTGGCATGGGTTTCGATCCCCAACTCCTCCTCAAGCTCGCGCACCAGCGCAGCTTCGGGCGTTTCGCCCGGCTCCACCTTCCCACCGGGAAATTCCCACAGGTCGGCCATCGCCTTGCCGGGCGGGCGCTGTTGCAACAGCACCCTGCCATCGGCGTCGACTAACGCTACGGCAACCACCAGCAGGGGAGAAAAAGAGGGCATATCGGTCCAGTCGGGAGGGCTTTGTTAACCCTGCTTCCTTTACATGTTGATCGGGGACTGTCTGTAGCGAAACGGGGATTCTATGCGCGCGCTTGTCGAAATGCTTGCCCGACTGGGCCTGTTCCGGTGCGAGCGCGGCGCTACCGCCGTCGAATATGGGCTCATCATCGCCATGATCGTTCTGGCCATGATTGCCGCCCTCAACAACGTCGCGAACAAGACCACCGGCATGTGGAATAACGTCGCGACGGAAGTAACAAAATATTAACCATCATTATCTGACAGTCACTTTTACCGCATTAATAGTTTTTCAACCGACCTCGTCTAATCCCATCCTTGCTGACCACAAATATCCATGCGGGGCGGCCGGGTAGTTAAACGCTGAAATCCATTTCTAGGGAGACGTCACATGCAGTTCATCCGTAAGATGCTGAAGAATGAAAAGGGTGCCACCGCGATCGAATACGGCCTGATCGCCGCCCTGATCGCCGTCGCCGCCATCGGCGCGATGACCAGCCTGGGCACCAAGCTGGGTTCGACCTTCAACAACGTTTCGGGTAACCTGAAGTAAGCCCAGACGCTTGTCGGAACAGGGGGCGGCGGAAGCGATTCCGCCGCCCCTTTTCGTTCGCGCGCTTACCAGGTGACGATCTTCACCCGCTGGCCCGGTCGCAGCGTGGCATTGGCGTTCAGCGCGTTGATGGTCAGGAACCGGTCGAGCTGATAGTCCGAATAGGCCATGCGCTTGGCCATGGATTGCACGGTGTCGCCCGCCTTGACGGTGACGACATCGACGCGGCGCGGCTTGATCGCCGCCGCTTCCTGCGCGCTCAGCCGCTGGACCGACTGCACCATCGCGGTGAAGGGGCCGATCCCCTGCCCTGCCGGCGTCAGCAACAGGAAATGATAGGCTTTTCCGCCGCCGAAATCATAGGCGAACACGGTCGCATCGACCTGGCTCGACTGGCTGGTCGCCCGCACGGTGCGATAGGCGGCCGGGATTCCGTTGACGGTCGTGCGACTGACCTCACCCGCGGGCACGCCACCTGCCCCTTCACCCCCACCCAGCTTCGCGAACACGCTGTCGATATAGGCGGCCAGATTGCCCGAATAGGGGGCCGCGCCAAATTGCGCCTGCCCGCCCGACCCGGTGATCGACACCGCATCCGCGCCATTTTCCATGCCGAACCCGCTCGGCGCGGCGAAGCTCAGCCGCAGGTCGGGGTGGCGGAAGCGATTGCCGTCGATCACCCCTTGCTTGGGATCATCGCCATACAGCACGCCGTCGAGCGCATTGAGGAAGGCATCGCGGTTGCGCACCGTGCTGGTGGCACGAGTCGCCGCGGCGGCGTTGGCGGCCCGTTGCACGCGCGCGCCGGGATCGGGATGGGTGCTCGCCCATTCGGGCATGGAGCGTGCGCTGCCCGCCACCCGCGCGTCGAGATTGCTCTGCGCCGCCAGCGACGCCAGCATTCCCGACAGGGCGCGTGGATCATAACCGCCCGTCGCCAGGTAGCGGATTCCCAGATCGTCGGCCTCATATTCCTGGCTGCGGGAAAATTTGAGCGTCAGTAACTGGCTGCCCGTGCCAATCCCTTTCTGGATCAGCCCCGAAAAGCCCGAATCGCCCAGCAGCGCCCCCGCCAACGCGCCCAGCAGCGCGCCCCCGATTGCATTGCGCTGCGCCGCCTTCTGCCGGCGCTGGCCATGCTGGGCCGCGACATGGCCGACCTCATGGCCCAGCACGCCGGCAAGTTCGGCTTCGTCATTCATCAGCGCCATCAACTGGCGGGTGACGTAGACATAGCCGCCGGGGATCGCGAAAGCGTTGTTCACCGGCGAATTGAGCAAGGTGACGGTAAAATCGCCCTGCGCATTGGACAGGCCCGACTGCACCGCGATGCGACGCCCGACCCCTTCCACATATTTGGCCTGCGGCCCCACATAGGCGCCGCCAAATTCCTTCAACAGTTCAGGATGCTGCTTGGCGCCGGTGGCCTTGTCCTGCGCGCTGATCGACGACACGGTGCGAATCGCCCGTTGCTGCCCGATCACCGCGGGTGCGCTGACAGCCACCGCCAGCACGCCGCTCGCGCAGCCCAGCTTCATCTTCCAGTTCATAACTCTCCACCCTCGACGTTACTTATACGTAACGAGGAAAATGGCGCGCCGTTCCGCAAAAAGCGAGAGGTTAGGCCTTCGGACGCGCAATCGATCCGTCATCGCGCGCGCCACGGGCCGAAGGCCGATGAAGTCCAGCCGATCGGCCACGCGCCATGGGCTGCTTCACTGCGCTCGCAATGACGAAAGTTCAGGCTGGCGCGCTCAAGCCCCGATAGCGAGAAATTTGTCGGCGCGATCGGTGCGCAGCGCGTCGGCGCTCAGCCCGTCGAGCGACTCCAGTTCCGCCTCGATCGCCGCGCCCAGGCTGGCGATCGCCTGTACCGGCTCGCGATGGGCGCCGCCCATCGGCTCGGGGACGATCCGGTCGATTACGCCCAGCCCTTTGAGATGCTGCGCCGTCACCTGCATCGCGGTCGCCGCATCGCTCGCCTTGTCGGCGGTGCGCCACAGGATAGAGGCGCAGCCTTCAGGCGAGATCACCGAATAGACCGCATGTTCGAACATCAGCACGCGATTGGCGGCCGCCAGCGCAATCGCGCCGCCCGATCCGCCTTCGCCCACCACTGCGGCGACCATCGGCACGCCCAGCTTCAGACAGGCCTCGGTCGACCGGGCGATGGCTTCCGCCTGGCCGCGTTCTTCCGCCTGCACGCCGGGGAAAGCGCCCGACGTATCGACCAGGCTCACCACCGGCAGGCCGAAGCGATCGGCCAGTTCCATCAGGCGGATCGCCTTGCGATAGCCTTCGGGCTTGGCCATGCCGAAATTGTGGCGCACGCGGCTCGCCGTATCGTCGCCCTTTTCATGGCCGATGACCATGACCTTGCGCTCGCCCAGCGTCGCGAAACCCCCGATGATCGCCTGATCGTCGGCAAAGGCGCGGTCGCCGGCCAGCGGCATGAAATTGTCGAACATGCCCGCGACATAGTCCTTGAAGTGCGGGCGTTCGGCGTGCCGCGCCACCTGCGTCTTCTGCCAGGGCGTCAGCTTGGCATATGTATCCGACAACAGTTTGGTCGCGCGGCTTTCAAGCGTCGCGATCTCGTCGTCGATGTTGATGTCCCCCACGCTGGCGGTGGCGCGCAGTTCGACGATGCGCGCTTCCAGCTCCGCGATCGGCTTTTCGAATTCCAGAAAGCTTACCATGGCCCGTGCGTTAAGGCGCTGGCGCGTCGCCGTCAACGCGCGGATGCGCGATCCTGGGCGTCATGCCCGCCAGCGGGTGGCGGCTGTTGACCAGTTCGACCAGCCGCCGGCTGTCGACATGGGTGTAGATTTGCGTGGTGCCGATATCGGCATGGCCCAGCATCATCTGCAACGCGCGCAGATCGGCTCCGCCTTCCAGCAAATGGGTGGCGAACGCATGGCGCAGCACATGCGGGCTGACCCGTTCCGGTGCGATGCCGCTGGCCGCCGCCAGCGCCTTGACCAACTGATAGAGGCGAATGCGGCTCAAATGGCTCTTGCCCGACGGGAACAGCCACGCGCTATCTGCCGGCACATGCGGGAGCCAGGCGGTGACGGCGGCCCGCGCCCGGTCGGAAATCGGCACCAGCCGCTCGCGCGCGCCCTTGCCCTTCAGGATCAGGAAGGGCCGATCTGCCGCCAGCGCCCGGCGCGGCAGCGACATCAATTCCGTCGCGCGCAGCCCCGACCCGTAGAGCAGTTCGATCAAGGCCGCGAGCCGCAGGTCCGCCGGCGCGGGATGCTCGATGTCCAGTCGCTCGGCGATATGCGCGAAGAAGCGATCTACCTCCGCCACCGACAATATCTTGGGCAGCGCCCGGCGCGTCGTCGGCCGCGGCAGCGCGGCGGACGGATTGTCGGCGCGCAGCCCCTCTTCCTCCAGAAAGGCGTAGAAAGCCCGCAGCGCCGACACTTTGCGCGCCACAGACGATGCGGCGAGATCGGCCCAGGCCGCCGCCAGCGTCCCCAGTCCATCCTTGCCCGCGCCTGCCAGCCCGCCCAGCAGGTCGCCCGCGCCCGTCAAATCGGCGCGATAGGCGAGCAAAGTATTGCGCGACGCGCCCCGCTCCGCCGCCATCATCTCCAGAAAGCGGTCGATCAGGATGGCGTCATCCTGTCCCATATTCAGGTGCGACTGATCGCCTCGGCCGCGATCATCCGCGCTTCGGGGTCCAGCCCGACTCGATGCAGGGCCGCCACGACATGATAGAGATGCCCGGCCGGCAGGCGGCTCCAGTCATTACCCTGCATACCCACCGCCGCCAGCAACGCCACGGTGCCCTTCTCGCCCCGCTGCGCTGCTGCGCCGATCGCGCGCGCCCAGCGGCTGTTCGCGCCCAATGCGAAGCCATTATCCTGCGCCAGCGACGCGGCATCATCGGCCGACAAGCGCGACAGACCGGCCAACGCCGCGATCAGCATCCGTCCCTTCTCGGCCCCGACGTCGCCGACATAGCTCGACACCCGGCCGCTGTTGATATCCACCACCGGACTCGGCGCGCCGACCGCCAGCAAGGCCCAGAATTGCGACGTGCCCGCGCCGTCCAGTTGCCCGATCGCCCGCGCCCAGCGCGCGGCGTTGCGGTCGTATCCGGCCGCGAGCATCGCCGCGACCAGATTGGCCGCATCCTGCGCATCGGCTTGGGCCACCGGCAGCGCCGCGGCGGCCCGCGCCGTCGCGATCAGGCCCAGATAATCAGGCTTCGCGCTATCCTGCCACCATGTCCGCATCGCGCCGATCCGGTCGCCCACGGTCGATCCGGCATAAGCGGTGCGCAGCGAATCGATCCGGTCGGCGGCATCCGCGGGCGCATCGCCGTCAGTGCCCATCTGGCCATAGAAGCCGACCAGCGCCGCGCTCGACAGCACGCCCAGACGCGCCGCGATATCCACGCCCGGCCGCCGCTTGACCGCGCTCAACGCCGGCGCGCGCGCTTCCCATGCGCGGACATGCGACCCGACCGTGCCATATAATGCGTCAGGTATCTCGACGTTCAGCGCCGTCGCCAACCCGAATCGCCACGCCGTAAGCCGATCCACGCCGTCCCATTCGATCTTGACCGAACGGCGCGCGTTGAACCCTGTGCCGACCACCTTTTCGGCGAGCCGATAATCGATACCGCGCACCACGCCCTTGCGTTGCGCCTGATTGAGCGCGCCGCTCGACGTCCCCTGGTCGCCCGACAGCGCCGGGCAGATCGCCCGCGTCATGTCCCAGCCCGGCTCCTTGCTGAACCGCAGCGCGCCCGCTGACAGCGGGCACAGCCCCGCCGGATCGGCCGTCGCCAAATAGGTCTCCATCGCGATCGCATAGAGGCGCGGCGAATAGCGGTCGGGATCGACGCTCTGCACCATCAGCCTGGCATTGTCCGCCTCGCCCATGCGCAGCAGCAGCCAGGCGCGCTCGGCCGCCCAGTCCGCCCCGTCGATGTCGCGCGGCGTATCGACCGCGCTGAGCAATGTCCGGCGCAGCAGGATGGAGGCCCAGCGCGACACGATCGGCGCGTGCGTCTCCTTCATCAGCGCAGCCAGATATTTGCCCGATTCGCCGCCGAAGGCATCCGGCTCGAACCCGCGCGTCTGCGGCGTCAGGGGGCCAATGCGATCCAGCGACCGTCGCGCCGTGTCGGGCAGGTCATATTTCGCCTTCTGCGCTGCCAGCTCTTCGGGCGTCAGTTCGGCCTCGGCGGCGTTCTGCGTCGCCTGCGCCAGCGACAGGTCGGGCGGCGTCGCGGGGTTGAGCGGCTGCACCATGGGCGCCGCTGGCGCGCCTGACACCGTAGGCGCACTGGGCGTCGGCCGCACCGGCGGCGGCGCAGGCGTTTCGGGCGCATCGCCGAAACCGGGCGGCAGCAGCGATTCGGGCGCCTGCTGCGCGACGACAGGCAGAGTCAGGGCGAGCGCGAAGCTGCCCACCGCCCATTTCATATTAGCGCGCGGCCAGCGCATCCGCCTTACTGGCCCAGCTTCTCGGCGGGGATAACCTTCTCGACCCGCTGCTGCGGCTGCTCGCCTCCGCGCGACCAGAAAAAGGCCAACAGGGCGACGACCAGCACGGCCAGGGCGATGGGGATGATCGGCAGGCTGGAGCCGCGACGACGCGAGCCGCCCTCGAAACTGCTGAAGTTGCGATTATTCTTCATAGGTCCTTGGCTTAGCTGGCCGGGCGTTGAAGGCCGGGCGACAAAGAAAGATGCGATTTGCCTCTGTGACGGCTGGCTGTATAGCCCCGCAAGCCATGCAGCGAAACAGCAAAATCCCGCAGAGCCAGGCCCGGCGCGGTCCCATCGTCCTGGTGGGCATGATGGGCGTGGGCAAATCCACGGTCGGCCGCCGCCTTGCCGCGCGTCTGGGCCTCAGCTTCGTCGATGCGGACGAAGAAATCGAGAAGGCCGCCGGCATGTCCGTGGCGGAGATTTTCGAACGTTATGGCGAATCCTATTTCCGCGACGGCGAACGCCGCGTCATCGCCCGGCTGATGGACGGCGCGCCCAAGGTGATCGCCACCGGCGGCGGCGCCTTCATGCAGGATGACACCCGCCGCCTGATCCTGGAGGCCGCCACCGCCATCTGGCTGGACGCCGATATCGACATATTGGTCGACCGCGTGGCCCGCCGCGAAAGCCGCCCGCTGCTCAAGAATCGCGACCCGCGCGTCGTGCTGACGGAACTGGCCGCGGTGCGCAACCCGATCTACGCGCTCGCGCCCATTCATGTGAAGAGCATCGCCGCCCCGCATGAAGTCGCCGTCGAACGCATCATGGAGCAATTGACCGCATGGCATTAGTCCGCGTCGCGCTGGGCGCGCGCAGCTATGATATCGTGATCGAACAGGGCGCGCTCGACCGCGCCGGCGACGTGCTTGTCCCCTACGCGCGCAAGGGCCGAATGGTCGTCGTCACCGACGCCAATGTCGCGGCCGCGCAACTGCCGCGCCTTGACGTCAGCCTGCGCGCCGCAAACATCGCGGTCGAACCGATCATCCTGCCGCCGGGCGAACAGACCAAGAGCTGGCGCCATCTGGAGCAACTGCTCGACGCGCTGCTGGCCCTGGAGATCGAACGCGGCGACCATATCGTGGCGCTGGGCGGCGGCGTCATCGGCGACCTGGTCGGCTTCGCCGCCTCGATCCTCAAGCGCGGCTGCCACTTCATCCAGGTGCCCACCACCCTGCTGGCCCAGGTCGATTCGTCGGTCGGCGGCAAAACGGCGATCAATGCCAAGGCCGGCAAGAATCTGATCGGCGCCTTCTACCAGCCCGCCCTCGTCCTGATCGATCCCTCGACGCTCGACAGCCTGCCACCCCGCGAAACCCGCGCCGGCTATGCCGAAGTCGTCAAATATGGCCTGATCGACGACCCCGATTTCTTCGACTGGTGCCACGCCAACGCCCAGGCGCTGCTGGCCGGCGACCCGGACGCCCGCACCATCGCCATCACCCGAAGCGTGCAGGCCAAGGCCGCGATCGTCGCCGATGACGAGCGCGAAACCTCGGGCCGTCGCGCCCTGTTGAACCTCGGCCACACATTCGGCCATGCGCTGGAGGCCGATACCGGCTTTTCCGATACCTTGCTCCATGGCGAGGGCGTCGCGGCCGGCATGGCGCTCGCTTTCCGCTATTCCGCGCGCCTGGGCCTCTGTTCGCAGGCCGATGCCGACCGCGTCACCGCGCATCTAAGAGCCGTCGGCCTCCCCCACGACCTCGCCACCGCCCATGTGCGGGCGGGCGGCGCGGAACTGGTCGGCCACATGCTGCACGACAAGAAAATGGCGGCCGGCACCCTCCCCTTCCTCCTCGCCCGCGGCATCGGCCAGACCTTCCTGTCGAAGGACGTGGTGCTGGACGACGTGGCGGCGTTTTTGGACGAGGATCGCGCGGCGGCCTAAGATCAATGATTTTGGCGCCGTAATGGGTGGAGAGCGGACGTTGCCCACGATCTAGCTATCACTGTCAGCCAAGCTCGAAAGTTCACCTTGCCAAAAAGTCCCCACTTCCAACGACGGAGGATCCGCGCTCTGGACTGAACGCGCAAACACCTCTCTGACGTCTCTCGGCACAAAACCACTAAGGAAGGCGTCATCGCCACCCGTCGCAATAGTCTCGGAAACAAGGGTCCGGTAGGCCAGCAAACAATCAGCCAACTCTTCTACAGATGAATTCACAAAAGTCCGGCGATCCCCTTCGTGGTCAAGCATCCACACCACGCCATCCCCAGCTATCACGAGCGGATTTCCGCTACCGTCGGATCCAATGCCATAATACCCGGCGACGCGGTCCGGCTGAAGCCATGCGAGACTGATCGGACCAAATGACAAACAGGGAGCAGCCTCCCATGGCAATCCAGCTTCGAACAGAAACTTCCTTGCGCCGTCGGGTATCGGTGCCACCGCAATGATTTCCTGCGGGAAGTGCCGCAAAACGTCGCTCTCTGATTGCCACTCAACTTGAAACGTCGTCGCGTCCATTGTGCTGCCTTCTGACCCTAGGTGGGCAGCTTGAAGTAAGTTGCCAATGGCTGCAAATGGTCGGTAGCAGACCTCCCTGCCCAAAGATTTCACCCGCCCCGCCCCCGGCAACATCCCTGACATTCGCCTGCATCATTCGACGCCTAAACCCGTCCTTGTCAGCGGCCCCCATACGGAGCCCCCCTTCTGTCGCCGCTGATCCTCCCCTGAACCTCGGCCTCCAGCTTTTAGCTGGAGGCCTTTTTTATGGCGCCACCGACCGCGCAAGACACAAAAAAGGGCGCCCACAGGCGCCCTTTCGTTCGACCTTGAAAGGCCGATTACTTCTTCAGCGTCAGGCCGCCGAAACGCTTGTTGAAGCGCGCCACCTGGCCGCCGGTGTCGAGCTGGCGGTTACCGCCGGTCCAGGCCGGATGCGACTTGGGATCGATGTCGAGCGCCATGGTGTCGCCTTCCTTGCCCCAGGTGGAGCGCGTCTGGAAGGTGGTGCCGTCGGTCATCTGGACGGTGATCAGATGGTAATCGGGGTGGGTATCGGCCTTCATGGCATATGCTCCGTAATGTGCCGGTTCCGACCGGCTGTGGATGCGTGTAAAATAGCGAAGGCGCGCCGTTAGCGGGTTCGGCGCGCCTTGGCAAGAATAAAGCCCCGGCGCGAACCGGGGCGCTGGGCATAATCAATCCTTGGGCGGATCGCTGATCATCGCAACGAAATTGGCTTCCGCCGCCAGCTTGCCCTCGATCATCGCCTTGCCGCTGAACTTGCAGATGGCGCCACGGTTCTGCGTCACTTCCACATGCAGGTCGAGCAGGCAGCCCGGCTCTACCGGCGTGCGGAACTTGGCGCCGTCGATGCTCATGAAATAGACGAGCTTGCCCGAATCGGCCAGGTTCATCGATTCCACCGCCAGCACGCCCGCCGCCTGCGCCATCGCTTCCACGATCAGCACGCCGGGCATGATCGGCCGGGTGGGGAAATGGCCCTGGAAAAAGGGCTCGTTTACCGACACCGCCTTGATCGCGTGGATCGACTGGCTGGGCACCAGCGTCACCACACGATCGATCAGCAGCATCGGGTAACGATGCGGCAGCGCGGCCATGACCCGACGGACATCCATCGGGCCACGCGCGGTCGTTTCAACCTCTCCCGTCATTCTTATCAGCGCGACTTGGGCGCCTGCGCCGGGGTCGCCGGGGCGGGCGCGGCGGCTGCCGGCTGACCCTGACGGCCACCGGGCTGCCAGCCGGCCGGCGGGGTGATCGAAGCGCTGGGGACCAGCGCGTTCAGCTCGGTGATGACCGCGGGGGTGATGTCCGCGCCAGCGCCGAAGCTTTCGGTCGCCGCCTTCTTGAACACGATTTCCGACTTGGTCTTCGCCGTCGCGGCCTTCAGCGCGTCGTCCAGCTTAGCGACGATCTGTTCCTCGACATAGGCGCGCGCCAGGCCGATCGGCTGGCCCATGCGCTGCAATTCGGCCTGGCCGTTCTGCTGCGCCTGCTGATATTGCTGATACTGGGTCTCGATCGCCGGGGTCGGCTTGTTGCCGGCGGCCTTCAAAGCAGCCTGCAGCGCGTCGCCCTTGGTCTTGAGATCGGTTTCGATCGCGGTGCGGCGCACGTTCAGCGCGTCGATCTGCGGCTTGTAGGTGGTCTGCATCTGGCTGATCGCCGTAGTGAAGGCCGCGCTCTTGGCGACGGCTTCCTCCAGGTCGACCACGGCCAGACCCTGCTTGGTCTGGGCGACGGCCGGAACGGCAGTCAGCGCAATGGCGGTCATGGGCGCGAAAACGAGCGCCGCGGCCTTGAAAATCGTCTTCATCAGAATTGAGTCCCTACGTTGAAGGTAATGAGCTTGTTGTCGTCCCCTGGTTCTTTCAACAGGGCCTTGGCGATGTCGATCCGGAACGGGCCGAAGGGCGAGTTCCAGTTGACGCCAAAGCCCACCGACAGACGCGGCTTGAGCGTGTCGCCGAGATATTCTTCTTCAAATGCGCCACCGCTGTAGACGGCGGTCGATCCAGCCGGCGGCGTGCTGCAATTGCCCACCGAAGGCGCGCGCACCGATGTCGAGGTCGTACCTGTGGTCACCGTGCAATAACCGGCGAAATCGATGGTTCCCGGATTCTTCAACCCGGCGACGGCGCCGACGTCCATGAAGACGGACGGCCGCAGCCCCATTTCGCGCGCGCCGGAGCCCAACGGAATTTCGACTTCCGCACGAGCGAGATAGTAGATTTTGCCACCCAGCGCATCGTCCGAGACATTGTTGTTGCCGTCGCTGCGGACATAGGTGGTCGTGCCGTCCACGGTCTGCGCCTGCAGATAATAGCGCTTCACCCGCGGGCCCACGCCGCGAATGTCGAAACCGCGGAACTGCGGTTCGCCCAGGAAGAAGCGATCGGTCAGGCGGATCTTGTCCACTTCCTGGCCGGTTGCATCCCGCCGCGTTCCTTCCAGACTGTGGATATAGCCGCCCTCGCCGCTCAGCGAGAAGATGAAGCCGCCGCCGAGCGGCACATATTTGGACGCGGAGAGGCGGGTGCGGACATATTTCACGTCGCCACCCAGACCGGCGAAATCCTGGCTCAGCGTGATATTCTGGCCGCGGGTCGCGCGGATGCGGTTATCGCGGGTGTCGTAGATCAGCGAATAGCCGATGGACGAGGTCGTGCGCTTACCGATCGCGTCGCACAGATAGCGCCCCGCCAGCAGCGGGTCGCA
Organism: Sphingobium sp. 3R8; assembly: GCF_020166615.1. NCBI lineage: Bacteria > Pseudomonadati > Pseudomonadota > Alphaproteobacteria > Sphingomonadales > Sphingobiaceae > Sphingobium > Sphingobium sp. 3R8. The sequence goes on from NZ_JAIQXR010000005.1 coordinate 84,689, forward strand.
CTGTCCATCCGTATAATAGGTGGACTTGTCGAGCGTCACATCGTCGAAATTGAGGCTGTAGCGCAGCGCCAGCGACATATATTCGGTGATCGGCACGCCCGCCCGGATCTGGAAGCCGGTGGTCGTCTGTTCGTAGGTGGTGTCACGATCATTGTTGGACAGATAGCGGAAGCTGTTGAGGTCACGACGATAGATGTCGCCGCCCAGCGCGATATTCTTGTCCATGAAATAGGGTTCGGTGAACCCGACCTCGACCGACTTGCTATAGGCCGAATAATTGACCGAGGTGCGCAGTTCCTGGCCCTTGCCGCGGAAGTTGCGCTGGGTGATCGACGCCGACACGATGAAGCGTTCCAGCGACGAGAAACCCGCCGACAGCGACAATTCGCCGGTCGATTTTTCCTGCACATTGGTTTCAAGGATGATGCGGTCGGGCGCGGAACCGGGCTTCTGCTCGACGTCCAGCTTCTCCTGGAAGAAGCCAAGCGAATTGATCCGGTCCTTCGACCGCTTCACCAGGAAGCTGTTGAAGGCGTCGCCTTCGGCCAGGCGGAACTCGCGGCGCACGACCTTGTCCTGCGTCAGCGTATTGCCGTTGATGTCGACCCGCTCGACATAGACGCGCGGGGCGTTGGCGATGCGGAAGTTGATCCCCATCGTCAGCGATTCCTTCTCGCGGTTGAAATCGGGCGACACGTCCGCAAAGGCATAGCCGAACAGGCCGGCCGTCTCGCTCAGCGTATCGACCGTGTCTTCGACCTGCTTGGCGTTGTACCAGTCGCCCTTCTTCATCGGCAGGCGCTTGGTCAGCAGGTCGCCCGACAGGTCGCGAATGTCGGATTCGACCTTCACGTCGCCGAATTTGTAGCGGTCGCCTTCTTCCACCACATAGGTGATGATGAAGTCCTGCTTGTCCGGCGTCAGTTCCGCCACGGCGGAAATCACGCGGAAATCGGCATAGCCTTCGGTCAGGTAGAATTGGCGCAGCTTCTGCTGGTCATAAGCCAGGCGATCGGGATCATAGCTGGTGCCCGACGAAAACAGGCGGAACCAGCGCGACTGCTTGGTCACCATCTGGCTGCGGAGTTCGCCGTCCTTGAACTTGTCGTTGCCGATAATGTTGATCTGGCGGACCTTGGACTTGGGCCCTTCCGAAATCTCGAACACGATGTCGACGCGATTCTGGTCCAGTTGGACCATTTTCGGCTCGATCGTCGCAGCGAAGCGGCCCTGGCGGCGATAGAGTTCCACGATGCGGGCAACATCGGCGCGCACCTTGGACCGGGTATAGATCTGGCGCGGGGCCAATTTGATTTCCGGCCGAATCTTGTCTTCCTTCAGGCGCTTATTACCTTCCAGGACGATACGGTTGATGACCGGGTTTTCCTTCACCTCGACGGTGAGGTTGCCATTGTCGTTGCGGATCTGGACGTCGGCGAACAGCTCCGTCTCGTACAGGTCGCGCAGGCCCTGATCCAGGCTTTCCTGGCTGTAGGGCTGGCCGATGCGAAGCTTGGTGTAGGACAGGACCGTGTCCGGCTCCAGCCGCTGCGTGCCGGTGACGGTGATCGCGCGGATCGTGCCCTGCGGCGCGGCCACGACCGGGGCCGGGGTGGATGCCGGCGCCGCCAGCGGGGCGGCGGGCGCGGACGCCTGCTGCGCCATCGCGGGGACTGCGGGCAGTCCTGCGATCATGGTCGTCGCCAACAGGGCGGCCACGACCGGGCGCTGCCTCAAGCTGCTCTTCATCGCTGTCACCCGCTTCACCTCAAAATTCCGATACAATGTTTCCGCCGACACAGACGACGCCAAACCGGGCTTCCCTGCCCGATGCGCGTCAACCGATCAAGCCGGACAGGCTCTTCCAAAGCCCGAAAGACGACAAATCGTTGAAAGTCACCAGCAGCATCATCGCCATCAGTACCGCCAGACCGGACCGATAGGCCCATTCCTGCGCCTGCGCGCTGACCGGGCGCCGCTGCACCGCCTCGATCCCGTAAAAGAGCAGATGCCCGCCATCCAGCATGGGAATTGGCAAGAGGTTGATGAACCCCAAGTTAATCGAGATGAGCGCGGCGAAGAAGATGAAGCTTTCGATGCCCAGCGTCGCCGCCTGCCCGGAAACCTGCGCGATCTTCAACGGCCCGCCCAGTTCCTTGACCGACCGGCCGCCAGTGAATATCTGGCCCATCGTCTCGACCATCGTCCGCACGATCTGTCCGGTGCGCTCGACCGCGACGACGGGCGCGCGCAGCAGACTTACCGGCTCGATCACCGGATCGCCGGGCGCCAGACCCAAACGGCCGATCTGAAATTTGTTGCCGAAACCGTCATCCTCTGTGACGCTGCCGATCTTGCCGTCGCGCGCGAAGGTCTTGCCGTCGCGCTCGATCACCATCGCCACCGGCTCGCCGGGGCGAATCTGCGCATAGAGGCGGATATCGTCGAAGGTCGCCATCTCGCGCCCGCCCAGCGACACGATCCGGTCGCCGGCCTTCAGGCCCGCCGCCGCCGCCGCGCTGCCCGGCTGGACAACGCCCGCCACCGCCGGCGTGCGGCTTTCCCCATGGACGAAGGCGAAGGTCGCCAGAATGAGGATTGCGAACAGGAAATTGATCGCCGGCCCGGCCGCGACGATCGCCGCCCGCTGCCACAGCGGCTTGGCGGGGAAGCTTTCCGCCCGGTCCTTGGCCGACATTTCCAGCCAGGCCGGATCGGTCACGCTCGCCGCGTTCATGTCGCCCTTGAAGCGGACATAGCCGCCCAATGGCAACGCCGCGACGCGCCAGCGGGTGCCGCGCTTGTCGACCCAGGCGAACAGCTCCGGCCCGAAGCCGATCGAGAACGCCTCCGCCTTCACCCCGCACCAGCGCCCGACCAGATAATGGCCCAGCTCGTGAACGAAGACGAGCGGTCCGATGACCGCCACGAAGGCCAGCACGGTCAACAGGAAACCGGGATTGTGGATCAAGCCGTCAATCTTTCCATCACTAGGCCCGCTTCTTCACGCGCCTGTCCGTCCGCCGCCAGCACATCGTCGATCGCAGAGGGGCTGGCCGCGCTATAACGGTTCAACACATCCTCTACAATCATGGCGATATCAAGGAAGCCGATCCGCCCCGCCAGGAAAGCGGCGACCGCCACCTCATTGGCGGCGTTCAATATGGCCGGCGTCGCCCCGCCCACCTCTGCCGCCGCCCGCGCCAAGCGCAATGCCGGAAAGCGTTCCATATCAGGCGCTTCGAAATCGAGCCTGCCAATGCGCGCCAGGTCCAGCGGCTGACACGGCGTCGCGATCCGCTGCGGCCAGGCCAGCGCATGGGCGATCGGAATGCGCATGTCGGGCGATCCAAGCTGCGCCAGCGTCGACCGGTCGCGATATTCGACCATCGAGTGAATCACCGATTGCGGGTGGACGAGAATCTCGATCCGGTCGAGGCCGACGGGAAAAAGATGCGCCGCCTCGATCAGTTCCAGCCCCTTGTTCATCATCGTCGCGCTGTCGACGCTGATCTTGGCGCCCATCGACCAGTTGGGGTGCGCCACCGCCTGCACCGGGGTGATATCGGCCATCTCCGTCCGGCTGCGGGTACGGAACGGCCCGCCGCTCGCGGTCAGGGTGATTCTTGCCACATCGTCCAAACTACTGCCAGCAAGGCACTGGAAAATAGCATTATGCTCGCTGTCGACCGGCAGCAAGGTGGCCCCGGACGCCGCCGCGGCCTCCATCATCAGCCCGCCCGCGGACACCAGCGATTCCTTGTTCGCCAGCGCCACCGTCCGCCCGGCCTTCAGCGCCGCCATGGTCGGCCGCAGCCCGGCGCAGCCCACGATCGCCGCCATGGTCCAATCCGCGTCCGCCTGCGCCGCCTCGACCAGCGCTGCCTCGCCCGCCGACGCTTCGATGCCCGAGCCGGCCAGCGCCTCTTTCAGCGCGCCATACAGCCGCGCCTGGCCGATCACGGCGACCGCCGCGCCGGTCTCGCGCGCCAGCGCCGCCAAACTGTCCACATCGCTGTTCGCGGTCAGGGCGACCACCTTATAGGCGTCACGCTCACGCCGGATCAGGTCCAGCGTCGACAGGCCCACAGACCCGGTCGCGCCGAAGATCGAAACCCGCTTCATCCGCCCTGCACCAGCAGGATATAGAGCAAGGCCGCCAGCGGCGCAGCGGTCGCCACCCCGTCCAGCCGGTCCATCACCCCGCCATGGCCGGGCAGCAGCGTGCCGCTATCCTTCACCCCCGCCCGGCGCTTCATATGGCTTTCCAGCAAGTCGCCCAACTGCGCCGCCACCGCCAGCACGCCGCTCGCCGCCGCCAGCTGGATCGGCAGATCGGCAAAGCGATGCAGCAGGAAGCCCAGCACCAGCGCGGCCAGCACGCCCCCTGCCAGCCCCGCCCAGGTCTTGGACGGGCTGACCCGCGGCGCCAGCTTCGGCCCGCCGATCGACCGGCCGGCGAAATAGGCGCCGATATCGGTCGCCCACACCAGCCCCAACGTCCAGAAAGCCAGCAGCAGCCCGAACGCATAGGGCGCCTGCCCGCGCAGGAACAGCAAAGCCACGATCGGCAGGCAGATATAGACGATGCCCAGCGCCAGCTTCAGGCTGCGACTGGTGAACAGCACGAAGAAGAAGGCGGCCGCCCCGGCGATCAGCACCGGCCAGTCGATTCCCGCCGCGAGCGGGCATAACAGCGCCAGCGGGATCGATACGGCGAACATCGCGGCCTTTCGCTGCTCCTGGCTCGCCCCGGTCAGGTTGCCCCATTCGCCCTGCATCAGCACGCCCGCCACCACCAGCAGCGTCCAGAAGATGAGGCCGCCCGCCAGCAGCGCGCCCAGCGCCACCGCGATCAGCGCGACGCCCACGATGCTGCGGGTCCGCAATTCGCTACTCATGTCAGATCACAATCCGCCGAACCGGCGGTCCCTCAATCGGAAAGCGTCCAGCGCTTCGGCCAAGGCCCGGCCGTCGAAATCGGGCCAGAGCATGTCGGTGAAATACAGCTCGGCATAGGCGGCCTGCCACAGCATGAAATTGCTCAGCCGCTGCTCGCCCGACGTACGCACCATCAGGTCCAGCGGCGGCAGGCCGGCGGTATAGAGCGCGCGATCGATATCCACCGCGCCGATATCCTGCGGTGCGATGTCGCCACGGGCTGCCCGCGCCGCCAGCGCCTGCACCGCCTGCACCATCTCGTCCTGCGCGCCATAATTGAGCGCGATCGCGACGATCGGCCCGCCATTGCCCGCCGTGCGCACCATCGCCCCCTCGATCAGGTCGACCAGCGACGGCTCCAGCGCGCGATAATTGCCGATCACCCGCAATCGCACGCCATTGGCGTGCATTTCATCGATGTCGGACTGGATGAAATGTCGCAGCAGCCCCATCAGGTCCGCGACTTCGCTCGCCGGCCGCTTCCAGTTTTCGGACGAAAAGGCGTAGAGCGTCAGGCATTCCAGCCCCAGTTCCTGCGCCGCTCGCGCCACCCGGCGCACCGCCTCCACGCCCGCCCGATGCCCGGCGACGCGCGGCAGCAGCCGTTTCTTGGCCCAGCGGCCATTGCCGTCCATGATAATCGCGACATGACGCGCGCCATGGGCAGGCGCGACGCTGGTCAGATCGGGCTTGGCTTGTGTGGCCATCAGGAAGACATGCGTGCTTTGGCCGCGAAAGGAAAGCCCCGGCTTACTGGCCGAGGATTTCCTTTTCCTTCGACGTCGCCAGCGCGTCGATATCCGCGATGACGCCGTCTGTCAGTTTCTGGACCTCGGTCTCCTTGCGCTTGCGCTCGTCCTCGCTGATTTCGCCCTTCTTCTCGTCGGCCTTCAGGCTATCCATGCCGTCGCGGCGGACATTACGCACCGCGATGCGCGCGCCTTCGGCATATTTGCTGGCGAGCTTGGCCAGTTCCTTGCGCCGTTCCTCGGTCAGGTCGGGGATCGGCAGGCGCAGCGTCTGCCCGTCGACGATGGGGTTGAGGCCCAGGCCCGCCGACCGAATCGCCTTGTCGCAAGGGCCGACATTCATCTTGTCCCATACCTGGACCGACAGCATGCGCGGTTCCGGCGCGGACACGGTCGCGACTTGGTTCAGCGGCATGTTCGCGCCATAGACGGTGACCATCACCGGATCGAGCAACTGGACATTGGCGCGCCCGGTGCGCAGGCCGGTCAGGTCGCCGCGCAGCGCTTCGATCGCGCCGGCCATGCGGCGTTCAAGGTCGGACTTGTCATATTGGGCCATGATTAGCTCTCCTGATTCTGGACGATCGTCGCGACACCCTGCCCGGCCAGCACGGTGGCCAGATTACCGGTTTCACGGATGTTGAACACGACGATGGGAATGTTGTTTTCGCGGCACAGGGCGATGGCGCTGGCGTCCATCACCTTGAGATTATCGTTCAGCACCTGGTCGAAACTGATGCTGTCGTAACGGACCGCATCGGCGACCTTCTTGGGATCGGCGTTGTAGACGCCATCGACACTGGTCCCCTTGAACAGCGCATCGCAGTTCATCTCGGCCGCGCGCAGCGCTGCGGTGGTGTCGGTGGTGAAATAGGGGCTGCCGGTGCCGGCGGCGAAGATGACGATCCGGCCCTTCTCCATATGCCGCTCGGCCTTGCGCCTTATATAGGGCTCGCACACCGACGCCATCGGAATCGCCGATTGGACGCGGGTGTCGTATCCCAGCTTCTCCAGCCCGTTCTGCACCGCCAGCGCATTCATGACGGTGGCCAGCATACCCATATAGTCGGCGCTCGCCCGGTCGAACCCCGCCGCAGCCCCAGCCAGACCGCGGAAGATGTTGCCGCCGCCCACGACGACGCAGATCTCGAAACCGGCATCCTTGGCCGCAGCGATTTCGCCGGCGACACGGGCCACGGTTTCGGGCTCGATGCCGAACTGCCCCTGCCCCATCAGCACTTCGCCGGACAATTTCAACAGGATACGCTTGTAGGCAGGCCGGGTCATGCGGGGCAAGAATCCTTGATCATTGGCAGGGAAAGCGGCCGGACATTAGGGGCGCAAAGCCGCGATGTGAAGGGCGATTGTTGCCGGAATGCCGCTTGCCCGATGGAGAATATGTGCAGAATGGGTGTCGCACGTGCGCGGCGCAAGCAAAAGGGGAGCGGCCCTGTGGCCACTCCCCTTCCCTCATTCGATAATGCTTGGCTTGTGATCAGACGCCGGCGGCGGCCGCGACTTCCGCCGCGAAGTCGCTGACTTCCTTCTCGATGCCTTCGCCCAGCTGGAAGCGGACATAGCTCTTCAGCGTGATCGACTTGCCGGCATCCTTCGCCGCCTTGGCGACGACGTCGGCGACCGGGGTTTTGTTGTCCATCACGAACAGCTGCGACAGCAGGGCCTGCTCCTTGGCGAACTTGGCAACCGCACCGTCGACCATCTTGGCAACGATCTCGGCGGGCTTGCCCGATTCGGCGGCCTTTTCGGCGGCGATGGCGCGTTCACGCTCCAGCAGCGCCGGGTCGATGTCGGCGGCCGACAGGGCCAGCGGGAAAGCTGCCGCGATGTGCATGGCCAACTGCTTGCCCAGCGGCTCCAGCACGTCGGCGGGCGCGTCGCCTTCCAGCGCGACCAGCACGCCGATCTTGCCCAGGCCCGGCGCCGCGGCGTTGTGGACATAAGGCACGACGACGCCCTGCGACACTTCGACCTGTGCGACGCGGCGGACATTCTGATTCTCGCCGATGGTGGCGATGTTGGCGACCAGCTTTTCAGCGACGGTGCCACCCGAAGGATAGGCCGCTGCGGTCAGCGCCTCGGCATCGGCCGCGCCATTGTCCAGCGCGATCGCCGAAACAGTGCGGACGAAGTCCTGGAACTGATCGTTCTTGGCCACGAAGTCGGTTTCGCTGTTCACTTCGACGGCGACGCCCTTGGTGCCGGCGACGGCGACGCCGACCAGGCCTTCAGCGGCGGTGCGGCTCGACTTCTTCTGCGCGGCGGCCAGGCCCTTGGCGCGCAGCCAGTCGGTTGCCGCTTCGATGTCGCCACCGGCTTCGGTGAGCGCCTTCTTGCAATCCATCATGCCCGCGCCCGAACGGTCGCGCAGTTCCTTGACGGCGGCAGCGGTAATCTCGGCCATGTTTCGGCTCCTAATAGGGATGTTTCAAAATATGCAGGAGGGCGCGTCTCCGAAGAGCGCGCCCTAGCCTGTCATTCTTGCAGTCGTGCGACGCTCTTAGGCTTCGGCAACGATCTCTTCGGCGGCCGGCTCGTCCAGCGCGCCCAGGTCGACGCCCGACGCCTGCTGCGCACCACGATTGCCCTTGGTGGCGGCGGCGGCGATCGCATCGCAGTAGAGGCGGATGGCGCGGCTGGCGTCATCGTTGGCCGGAACCGGGAAGGCGATGCCGTCGGGCGACACGTTCGAATCGAGGATCGCGACGACCGGAATACCCAGCGTGTTGGCTTCCTTGATCGCCAGCTCTTCCTTGTTCGCGTCGATCACGAACATGACATCGGGGATGCCGTTCATGTCGCGAATACCGCCGAGCGACAATTCCAGCTTCTCGCGCTCGCGGGTCATCTGGAGCACTTCCTTCTTGGTGAAGCCGTGGGTGTCGCCCGACAGCTTCTCTTCGAGGGTCTTCAGGCGCTTGATCGAACCCGAAATGGTCTTCCAGTTGGTGAGCATGCCCCCCAGCCAGCGATGGTTGACGAAATGCTGGCCCGACTTGCGGGCGGCGTCCGCGATGGGGTCCTGCGCCTGGCGCTTGGTGCCGACGAACAGCACCTTGCCGCCGGCGGCGACGGTGCCCGACACGAAGTCGAGCGCGCGGCCGAACAGGGGCACGGTCTGCGACAGGTCAAGGATGTGGATGCCGTTGCGCTCGCCGAAGATGTACGGCTTCATGCGCGGGTTCCAACGGTGGGTCTGGTGGCCGAAATGGGCGCCAGCCTCGATCAATTGGTGCATGGTGACGACAGGTGCCGCCATAATAGTGTCTCCTTCCGGTTTGACCTCTGGGAATCAGGAACGCGAAAAACAGCCTCAAAGGCGTCTCCGGCACCGGATATGTCGATTCCCATGTGGAATGGTCGCGCCTTTAGACGCGGAAAAAAGCAATTGCAAGGGTTGACGACGTTCCAAAAAAGGAACATAAGGGGAACAGACGGAACAAATACGGTTAACGCCTGTTTACACCGTCATAATGAGGCCTGCCGTGCAAATGGCAAGATGGAAAGTGATCGACGATGTTCACTCTAGTTGCAGCGACCCTGTTCTCCGCCGCCTTCCTTCTGGCCATGGGCACCATCGTCTGGATGTTCGCCCATTATCATGACAAGATGGTGGCGGCGCTCCAGTTCGAGCCCATCCCTCATAATCCGCCGGTCTATCACCTGCGTGTGCGCCGCCCCCGTGCCGCGCAGCCCATCCGTCGGACCACGACGATCTTGACGAGTACGGCCCTCGCCGCCTGAAACGCAGGAACGTAGCCAGCCCCGCTCTTACAGCGTCGCTGCCGCGCTCTCCCGCTGTCGCCTGACCTTGGCATAGGATATCATGCCAAACGGGATCAGCGCGACATAGATGCCGCAGATCAGCAGCAAGGTCAGCCAGGGATCGGTCACCAGCAGCGCCGCCAGCAGTCCGGCGAAGGCGATGACTTCCAGCCGGATGCGCTTGCGCAGCCGCAGCGCCGACCAACTATAGGTCGCGATGTTGGAGATCATCAGGAACGCGACAAAGGCTGCCCAGGGCGCCACCACATACCAGGCGCGGAAAATATCCTCGCCCGTCACCAGCCACAGATAGAGCGGCACGAAGGCCAGCCCCGCCCCCGCAGGCGCAGGCACGCCGGTCAGGAAGCCCGCCGACTTGTGCGGCTGCTCGTCCGCATCGATCGCCGCATTGAACCGCGCCAGCCGCAGCGCGCAGGACAGCGCATGGGCCAGGGCGAAGATCCAGCCGAATTTCGGCATGGCGTAAAGCGACCAGAGATAGAGGATCAGCGCCGGAGCGACCCCGAACGCAATCGAATCGGACAGCGAATCCAGTTCCGCGCCGAACCGGCTCTCCCCCCGCAACAGCCGGGCGATCCGCCCGTCCAGCCCGTCCAGCACGCCCGCGAACAGGATGGACAGCACCGCCCGCTCCCATTCCCCCGAAATGCCGTATCGCACCCCGGTCAGGCCGAAACACAAAGCCATCGCCGTGACCGCATTGGGCGCGAGCATCCGCAAGGTGATGCCCCGGCGCAACCCGCGCGGCACGGCGCGCCGCTGGCGACTCACTGCTGGATACCCGCAATAACCCGCGCGTCGCCCATCTGGCCCAGGATCGTCTCGCCCGCGACCGTGCGCTGGCCCAGGATCACGCGTGGCGCGGTCCCGGCGGGCAGATACACGTCAACCCGGCTGCCGAAGCGGATCAGGCCGATGCGCTGCCCGGCCGCGACCATGTCGCCGGGCTTGACGAACGGCACGATCCGGCGCGCGACCAGGCCCGCAATCTGGGTGAAGCCGATGCGCACACCGTCATGGCGCTCGACTAGGATATGCTGGCGCTCATTATCCTCGCTCGCCTTGTCCAGGTCCGCGTTCAGGAACTTGCCTGAAATATAGACGACCGACTTGATCGTTCCGCCGATCGGCGTGCGATTGATATGCACATCGAACACGCTCATGAAAATCGACACGCGGATGAGCGGCTGATCGCCCAAACCGTTCACGCCGGCCATCTCGCGCGGCGGCGGCACGCGCTGGATCAGAGTCACCAGGCCGTCGGCGGGGGCGATAATCGCGCCTTCGTCCTGCGGCACCGCGCGCACCGGATCGCGGAAGAAGGCGAAGACCCAGATCGTCACCAGCACCATCAGCCAACCCACGATTTCCCATCCCAGCAGGAACAGGACGCCGGTGATCGCAACCGCGATCAGGCCGAATTTCATCCCCTCCGGATGGACCGAAGGAAAGCGCCATTTGACATTGCCGCCCGCGGCAATCGGGATCTCTTCATTGTTCATGGCCACCGTCTTTAGGGAGAGACTAATGCCGTGACAACGACCGATCCCGCCGCTGGCTCCATGCGCGGCAGATTCCTGCCCTTCCACGGTTGAACATTGCCGCCGCTTTGCCTAGGGCGTCCCCATATTCCACCCAGCAGCAAGAAGGCAAACAGGCGCTATGGCCAAGATCAAGGTGAAAAACCCCGTCGTTGAAATTGACGGCGACGAAATGACCCGGATCATCTGGGAATGGATCCGCGAGCGCCTGATCCTCCCCTATCTCGACATCGACCTGAAATATTACGACCTGTCCGTCCAGAAGCGCGATGAAACCAACGACCAGATCACGATCGATTCCGCGAACGCGATCAAGGAATATGGCGTCGGCGTGAAGTGCGCCACCATCACCCCCGACGAACAGCGCGTCGAGGAATTCAACCTCAAGTCGATGTGGAAGTCGCCCAACGGCACCATCCGCAACATCCTGGGCGGTGTCGTCTTCCGCGAACCGATCGTCATCAAGAACGTGCCCCGCCTGGTGCCCGGCTGGACCGACCCGATCGTCGTTGGCCGTCATGCGTTCGGCGACCAGTATAAGGCGACAGACTTCCTGGTCCCCGGCCCCGGCAAGCTGCGCCTGGTATGGGACGGCGAAGATGGCCAGAAGATCGATAAGGAAGTGTTCGACTTCCCCTCGGCCGGCGTCGCCATGGGGATGTACAACCTGGACCAGTCGATCCGCGATTTCGCCAAGGCGAGCATGAACTATGCGCTCGACCGTGGATGGCCGCTCTACCTGTCGACCAAGAACACCATCCTCAAGGCCTATGACGGTCGCTTCAAGGATCTGTTCCAGGAAGTGTTCGACGCCGAATTCGCCGACAAGTTCAAGGCGGCGGGCATCGTCTACGAACATCGCCTGATCGACGACATGGTCGCCTCCGCGCTCAAGTGGAGCGGCAAGTTCGTCTGGGCCTGCAAGAATTACGACGGCGACGTCCAGTCGGACACCGTTGCGCAGGGCTTCGGTTCGCTCGGCCTCATGACCTCGGTCCTGATGTCGCCCGACGGCAAGACGATCGAGGCGGAAGCGGCGCACGGCACCGTCACCCGCCACTATCGCCAGCATCAGCAGGGCAAGGCGACCTCGACCAACCCGATCGCCTCGATCTTCGCCTGGACGCAGGGCTTGGCCTTCCGCGGCAAGTTCGACGACACCCCAGACGTCACCAAGTTCGCCGAAACCCTGGAGCGCGTCTGTATCAAGACCGTCGAGGACGGCGCGATGACCAAGGATCTGGCGCTGCTGATCGGCCCGGATCAGGCCTGGATGACCACGGAACAGTTCTTCGAACAGATCCGCGTCAACCTGGAGAAGGAAATGGCCAGCTGGGCCTAAAAGACGGGAACTGTTAAGCCGCTCAGGCTTTCAGTACGGAAACGGAACGAGGCGGCGCCGGACACCAGGCGTCGCCTTTTCCATATCCAGCCGCCGGGCCGGAAGCCAACCACATAGCGGTTGCGATATATTCCGGGTAAAATAGCAGGAGACGACCCGATGACGACAGCCACCCGCAAACGCCTGGAGGTCCGCACGGCCGTCCCGACCGACGTGCGCGCGATCCTGCGGCTGATCGCCCGCGTCTATCCCGGCATGCCCAACTATTCCCCCGCCACCGTCCGCGGCCAGATCAACAATTTCCCCGACGGCTGTTTCGTCGCCCTCTACGACGCCAAGGTCGTGGGCTATTGCGCGACGATGCGGGTCAGCAAGGGCATGGCCTTTGCCCATCATGACTGGGAGGAGATCACCGCCAACGGCTTCGGCACCCGCCACAGCGCCGCGGGCGAATGGCTTTATGGCTATGAAATGGCGGTCGATCCCAAATTGCGCGGCCTGCGCATCGGCCAGCGCCTCTATGACGAACGCAAGGAACTGGCCGAACAGCTCGACCTGCACGGCATCGTGATCGCAGGCCGGATGCCAGGCTATCTGCGCACCAAGCGCAAGGTGGAAGGGCCCAAGGACTATCTGGACAAGGTCGTCCAGGGCAAGATTCGCGACCAGGTCGTCAGCTTCCAGCTCAAGAACCAGTTCGAACCACTGGGCGTCCTCGAAAACTATCTGCCCGAAGACAAGCAGTCGGACGGCCATGCCGCCCATCTGGTCTGGCGCAACCCCTATGTGGACCCCGACGAAGCGCCCGAAATGCGCGTCCCCCGCGGCGTCGAAAGCGTCCGCCTCGCCACCTGCCAGCTTCAGGCCCGCGCCGTGCAGGATTTCGACGAATTCATCCGCAACATCGAATATTTCGTCGATGTCGCCGCCGATTATCGGTCTGACTTCATCATCTTCCCCGAACTTTTCACCCTGCCGCTGTTGTCGTTCGAAACCAAGAAGCTCAATCCCATGGAGGCGATCGACAAGCTGACCGGCTACACCCCGCGCCTGACCAAGGAACTGACGCGGATGGCGCTGGAATATAATATCAACATCATCGGCGGCTCCCACCCGACCCGCGCCGACGATGGCGATATCCAGAATATCGCCTATGTCGCGCTGCGCGACGGTTCGGTCCATACTCAGGAAAAAATCCACCCGACCCCCAACGAAGCCTTTTGGTGGAACATCAAGGGCGGCGATTCGCTCGACGTGATCCAGACCGACTGCGGTCCGATCGGCGTGCTGATCTGCTACGACAGCGAATTTCCCGAACTCGCCCGCCGTCTGGTCGATCAGGGCGCCCGCATCATCTTCGTCCCCTTCTGCACCGACTCGCGCCTGGGCTACATGCGCGTGCGCTATTGCGCGCAGGCCCGCGCGATCGAAAATCAATGCTATGTCGTCATGTCCGGCAATGTCGGCAACCTGCCGAACGTCGACAATATGGACATTCAGTACGCCCAGAGCGCAATCCTGACCCCCTGCGACCTGCCGTTCGCGCGTGACGGCATCGCCGCGGAATCAACCGAGAATGTCGAAACGCTGACGATGGCGGACGTCAACCTCGCCGACCTCAGCTGGGCGCGGGCCGAAGGCACCGTACGTAATCTACGCGACCGCCGCTTCGACCTCTATCATATCGAATGGGACAGCAACCCCGACCACAGCCATGCACCCAGCGGCGGACCTGTGCCAGCGGGCGGACATAATTCGCCGGGCGGCGGCTAAAAAACGCGCCGCCTATCGTCCGTAGCGATCCTCGGCGGCCCACTTGGCCGTCAACGCCCTGGCGGCGTCGACATCCTGATGGAAATCGACCTCCTGCCACTCCAGCCCCTCGATCGAGGCGGTGCCGACGCGGTTGCCCTTTGCGATGATGTCGATGGCGCGCAGATACCAGCGTTCGACGCCTTCGGGCGTGCGCATCATCTGGTCGATCTGGTTGCGGAAGATCGCCGGGCCTTCACCGGTAAAGGCCAGCATCCCGATCGATTCGGCATTGGTGTCGGGTGGCAGCAACCGCTTGCCGATATGGTGGAGGCGTCCGGTCTCATCGCGGTTCACCTTCATGTCGTCATCGTCATAGTCGCCGTCGGCCTTCACATCGACGGTGACAGTGATGGCGTCCCGCGCGCCTGCGATTAGCTTGGCGACGATCTCGTCCGATATGATGGTGTCGCCGTTGAGGATGATGAAGTCGCGGTCCATTTCCTCCCGCACGATCCAGCAGGTGCCGAGATTGTCGGCGACCTGGAAGAAGGGATTGAACACACAGCGGATGCGCGCGCCCGTCTCGCGATAGAGTTGCAGCGCATGATCTTCGACCCGTTCGGTGCGGAAGCCGGTGACGACGACGATGTCGGTCACGCCATTGGCGACCAGCGCCGCGATCTGCCAGCTGATGAGGGTGCGGCCGTTGAATTCGATCATGCATTTGGGCACGTCGCGGGTCAGGGGCAGAAGGCGCGAACCCTGGCCGGCGGACAGGATGATGGCTTTGGTGATCGTCATGGGCGCGCTTTAGAAGCCAATTTGGCCGAAAAAAAGGCGGCGTTTGCACTAGTTCGGTCGCTCGCCTAAAGGCCGCTGCAATAGCACCACGCCCGTTCGGGCTGGTCCTGTCGAAGCCGCCTTCTTTCTTTCGAATGTTGCACGAAAAAAGTTAGGCCCTTCGGCAGGTTCAGGACGAACGGTTTTTTGGCTAGACGGAGTCACGATGTTCAAGCGCGGATCGGGCGCGGCGGGGGACGGTTTCGCCCGCATCCTGGCCAATACCGGCTGGCTGCTGGGCGGCAAGGGCGTGGGCGCAGTACTCAGCCTCGCCTATCTCGCCATCGTCACCCGCACGCTGGGCGTGGCCGATTTCGGCCGTTTCGCGCTGGTGCTGAGCGCCGCCAACGTCATCAAGACGCTGGTCAGCTTCGACAGCTGGCAGATCGTGGTGCGCTACGGCCAGCCGCACCTGGCGGAAGAAAATGGCGACGCCCTGAACCGCGTGCTGCGCTTCTGCATCCTGATCGACCTCGCCTCGGCGGTCGCGGGCGGACTGATCGCCGCGGCCATCATCCTGCTGTTCGGCGACCTGCTCGGCATCGGACCGGATATGGGGTGGCAGGTCTGGGCCTTTTGCATGGTGATGATGATCACCATCCGCTCCAGCCCGACCGGGGTGCTGCGCCTGTTCGACCGCTTCGATTCGGCCGCCTTTGCCGAAACCATGATCCCCGTCGGACGGATGATCGGCGCCGGCGTGGCGCTGGCGGTCATGCCTGACATCAGCGGCTTCCTGATCGCCTGGGCCTTTGCCGAACTGCTCTGCGCCCTGAGCTACTGGCAACTCGCGCTGAAGGTCGGACACGGACGGATCGGCAGCTGGCGTGCGGGCCGGGCGCTGGACGCACGGGCGGAAAATCCCGGCATCGTCGGCTTCCTGACCGCCACCAACTTGCAGACCAGCCTGTCCTCGATCGGCCAGCAGGTGGCGGTGCTGATCGTCGGTGGCTTCGTCGGCCCGGCGGGCGCGGGCCTCTATCGCCTCGCCAACCAGCTCGCCAATTCGCTGACCAAGATCAGCAGCCTGTTGTCGCGCAGCATCTTCGTCGAACTGGCGCGCACCAGCACGCACGGGAAAGACGCCTTGAGCGCCCTGTTTCGCCGCACAAACCGGCTGGCGCTGGTAGCAGGCGCGGTAATCATCGGCCTGATCGTGACGATCGGCCATCCCCTGCTGGGCCTGATCGCGGGCGAGGATTTCCTGCCCGCCTATCCGCTGCTGCTGCTGCTGGGTATCGCGGCCTGCATCGACCTGGTGGGAGTCAGCTATCGCCCGCTGCTGATGGCGACCGACCGGGCGGGCCTGTCGCTGCGCATCACCTTCGTCTCGACCTTGCTGTTGCTGGGCCTGCAGTCGGCGCTGCTGCCACTCTATGGCACCCGAGGCGCGGCGATTGCCAATGTCCTCGCCGCGCTTGCCGGTTTTGCGATGATGGGGCTGGCCAGCCGTCGCGCCATGCGCGGCTGACCGTGTCGATCATTCGGCTTCTTCGACCGGTGCGCCGGGGCCGTTCTTCAACACCGATTCGATCGCATTCTTCGCGCCGGCCTTGCTGGCATAGCCTTCGGTCCAGAAGATCACTTCGCTATTATATTTGAACTTGGCGACGAACTCACCGGCCTTGTTCTTCTCGATCACGAACTTATGCGCCATGACTTATCTCCAGACTGGGCCGCTGGACTCGTTTCGTCAGCGAAACCGGACCGGAGAATAGGCGCACGAATCGAGACTGGCAAGAACCGCCGGCGGCGTTTCGCCACGCACCAGCGCGCTCGCCAGCAGCGCCGCAGCGGGCGCGGTCTGGATGCCGAAGCCGCCCTGCCCGGCAAACCAGAAGAAGCCGGGAACATCGGGATCGAAGCCATAGACGGGCGCGCGATCGGGTGCAAAACTGCGCAATCCCGCCCATTTCCGCTCGACCGCCGCGATCGGCCAGTCGACCGCTTCCTCGAAGCGCGCGATCGCCTGCGCCACGGCCAGTTCCTCCGGTGCGGCGTCACAGGGCGGCGACCATTCCTCATCATGCGGGGTCAACCACAACCGCCCCTGCCCTTCCGGCTTGAAATAGAAGCGTTCGGACAGGTCCATGACCAGCGGCAGGTCGGCGGAGGGCATCGTGGGCACGCGCAGTTGCGCCACGGTCCGCCGCAATGGCCGGATACCGATCGGGGCGACGCCACAGGCGATCGCGACATCATCCGCCCAGGCGCCCGCTGCGTCAACCAGCAGACCGCACTGGATCGCACCCTCGCTCGTCTCGATCCGCCAGCCATCGGCATTGGCTTGGCCAGCCACAAGCCGGGTGGAGAGGCGGACGTCGCCGCCCGATCGCCGGAACCGGCGGAGATAAGCGGCATGAAGCGCCGCCACGTCGATGTCCTGGCAGCTCGCCTCCAACACGCCCAGCGTCCACCCGGGCCGCAGCCCCGGCACCATTGCAGCCGGATCGACGCGTTGCAGATCGACCTTGCCGGTGAACCGGGCGAGCAGCGCATCGCACCGCGCTTCGTCCCCTGCCCGGCCTATATGGAGCGTCTGCCGCGGCGACAGGAACGCGCCGTCATGAAAATCAGGGTCCGGTGCAGCGAGCAACGGTCCCGACGCGGTGGTCAGCGGTTGCACCACCGTCCCGCCATAGGTTTCCTCCCAGAAGGCGACCGAACGCCCAGTGGCGTGATAGCCCGCCCGATCTTCCATTTCCAGGATCAGCACGCTGGCGTCGGCCGCCAGATGGGCGCCCAAGCTCGCCCCGGCGATGCCGCCGCCGATGATGACGATGTCGGGATGACTCAACAGGCAACCTCGTCCAGGAAAGCATCGATCCGGTGCAACGCATCGCGCCGCACCGGATCCAGCTCGCGCAATATCTCGTGCGCCGCCTCCCGGCCATAGACATGCAACCGCGCGCCCGCAATCCGGCCCGCGACCTTGAGGATGGCAGGCGTGGACACAAGCTGGTCCGCCTTTGTCGCGAGAATGAGCAGGGGCATGGAGATGCCGGTAATGGCGTCGCCCTCCGCCAGCACCTTCGTCGATTCCAGCGCCTGCAACACCCAATTCCAGCTCGGCGGTCCCAGCGCGATGTCCCGGCTATGATCGCGCCACCAGATTTCGTCGGCATAGCGATCGGGATCGTGGGTCAGTCGCTTCTGCCGCATCCGCCGCTGCCGCTCCGACTGTTCCTTCTGCGTCCAGGCGGCGCGTTCGCCCCGACCGGAACCTACCATCAGCCGGGCGATCGCCACCGCCAGCCAGCGCGGCAGCGGCGCGCTATGGACGCCAAGCATGGGCGCGACCACCGCGGCCGCATCGGGCGACGGCATCCCTTCGGCGAGCGCGCGCAACAGCATATGGCCGCCCATGCTATGCGCCACCATCGCCGTCGGCCCTTCGCCCTCCGCCCGCCACTCGGCGGCCAGGGCGTTCAAATCCGCGATCCATTCCGCAAAATCGCCGATGTGACCGCACAACGGATCGTCCGTCAGCCGCCCCGATCCGCCCTGGCCGCGCCAATCGAAGCTGGTCACGGCCCAGCCGCGCGCCGCCCAATGGTGGATGACCTCCAGATATTTCTCGATCATGTCGCCACGACCGCCCAGTACCAGCATCCGCCCGCGCGCGCCGGACCCCAGCCGGTAGCGCCGGATCGGCCAGCCATCGGGCGCCGTCCAATAGTCCAGCCGCCCGCCCATCGGCCAGGCGCGCCGGTCGAAAGCGGCAGTCGGGAAATCGGGTGAATCCATTGGCCCCATGGTTACGCTTTGGTAAGCCATATGGTCTAGGGAATAAGCCCCATGAACGGGGAAATTTTCCGATTGGCGCTGATAGGCGCCCTGGGCGCGCTGCTGATTGCGGCGGCGATCACGGATTTGCGATCCCGCATCATTTCCAACCGCCTGAACCTGGCGGTCGCGGCACTGGCGCCGCTGTGGTGGCTGGCCAGCGGCCTCGACCTCTGGCCCGGCATCGCCGTGCAACTGCTGGTCGGCGCAATCGTCTTCATTCTCTTCGCCGCGCTGTTCGCAGCCGGCATGATGGGTGGCGGCGACGTCAAGCTGCTCGGCGCGCTGGCGCTGTGGTTCCCCTGGCAGGCCGTGCTGTCGCTCATCGTCCTGATGGCGATGCTGGGCGGCCTCGTCACGATCGTCACGGTCATCCACCACCGGATGACCAAAAGGCTGGGACAGCCTGAAATACCTTACGGAGTCGCCATCTCGATCGCAGCCCTGTGGTTGCTTGGCGAACGATATCTTAACCATTTTGCGTGATGAGTGGGGCACTGGGGGCAGTGCACCCATTTGAGGGAGGCGAATTTCGTCATGGATGCTAAGAAGATCGTGCTGCTGGTGGGGGCGCTTATCATAGCGGTCACTACAGCCTTGCTTGCGCGCAGCATGTTGAGTTCGTCGAGCGCACCACAGGTGAACGCTGCGGCGATGCCGAATGATGCCGACCAGCCCCATGTGCTGGTGGCGACCAAGGCTCTCCCCGTGGGCACCATTTTGGATGCGGAAAGCTTCCGTTTTCAGCCCTGGCCGAAAGATCTCATCGAACAGGCCTATTATCTCAAGGGTCAGGCCGATCCCGCCAAGCTGGCCGGCAGCGTCGTGCGCTCCGCCATCACGGCCGGCCAGCCGCTGACGCAGGGCGGCATCGTCAAGCCCGGCGATCGCGGCTTCCTCGCTGCGGCGCTTGGCCCCGGCATGCGCGCCGTGACGGTGCCTGTATCGGCGCAAAGCTCGGTCGCAGGCTTCGTCTTCCCCGGCGACCGCATCGACCTTGTCCTGACGCAGAGCGTCTCGGGCGGCGGCGACGGCGATCCCCTCAAGGTTTCCGAAACCATCCTGCGCAACCTGCGCGTGCTCGCCACCGATCAGCGCATGGATGCGATGGGCGCCGACGGCAAGCCGGAGGTCCGCACCTATTCCAACGTCACCATCGAAGTGACGCCCAAGATCGCCGAGAAGATCGCAGTTTCGCAGACCATCGGGTCGCTGTCCATGTCGCTCCGCTCGATCGCGGACACGGCGTCGGACCTTGATGCCGCCATCGCCGGCACCGACGTCGATCTGCCCGACGGCGCCAATCCGAACGACGAAAAGTCGATCATCGCGAAGCTCGCCTCGCGCCCGGTCGATCGCGGCTCCACCTATTCGACAGGCGCCGACGTGTCGCGCTACCAGCGCAGCTCGGTTCCGGCCAAGGCCGAAGCATCCATGCCGCCGATGGTGGCCGCCAACGGCGCGCCGATGGGAACCGTCGCCTTCAAGGGGCCGGTCATCCGCGTGGCCCGTGGCGTCAACGTGACCGAAGTTCCGGTCGGGGGGAAGTGAGATGAAGAGCTTGCACAAACGCGCTCCGCGGCTTGCCGCTCCGGCAATCGCCCTGGGCCTTGCGGTCGCCACGATCGCCGCGCCCACCACTGCCCTCAACGCCGCCCCTTCCAGCAGCCAGGACAATGCGATCCTGATGTCGGTCGGCGGCAGCCGGGTGGTCAACCTGTCGGCCAAGATGTCGGATGTGGTGATCGCCGATCCCAATATCGTCGATGTCCATGTCCGCTCGCAGAACCAGCTTTACCTGATCGCGAAAAAGGCGGGTGAAACCACGGTCTTCGCCACCGCGCCCAACGGCAAGGTGCTGTTTTCGGGAACGGTCCGCGTCGGCAACAACCTGACCAGCATCGACGACATGCTCGGCCTGGCGATGCCCGGCGCGAACATCGCGGTCAACAAGATGAACGGCATGGTCCTCCTGACCGGCACGATCCAGGCACCGGAGGATGCAGCGGAGGCCGAACGGCTGACGCAGGCCTTCGTCGGCAAGGAAGTGACCGTGGTGAGCCGCCTGCGCATGGCGACGCCGTTGCAGGTGATGCTGCAGGTCAAGATTTCAGAGGTCAGCAAGGATCTGGGCCACAAGATCGGGACCAATTTCAACAGTGTCGATACCGGTCGGTCCTTTGGCGTCGTCGGCGGAGGCAATCGCGCTTTCGCGACGTACAACCGTGACGAAGGATTTTGGGACTTTACCCAGCCGGCGGATGGCTCCTACAGCATCGGCGGCGTCGCTCGCCTGCTGGGCATGGATGTCGCCGGCGTGCTCGATCTTGCGGAATCGAGTGGCTTGTCGACCACATTGGCCCAGCCCAATCTGACCGCCCTGTCGGGCGAAACCGCCAGCTTCCTGGCCGGTGGCGAATATCCCTATACCGTCAGCAACGGCACGCAGGGCAACAGCATCGAATTCAAGCAATATGGCGTGCAGTTGGCCTTCACGCCGACCGTGCTGGCCGACGGCCGCATTTCGTTGCGCGTCCGCCCGACCGTGTCGAGCCTGGACTTTTCGATCAACGCCAATGTCCCCGCGCTGAAGAGCCGCACCGCCGAAACCACGGTGGAACTGGGTTCAGGCCAGGCTTTCATGATCGCTGGCCTGCTTAACAATGAAACCGGCAATGCCATCAACAAGGTGCCGGTATTGGGCGAATTGCCGATCTTGGGCAGCCTGTTCAAGTCGCGCTCCTTCCAACGTTCGGAAACCGAACTGGTCATCGTCGTCACGCCTTATCTGGTGAAGCCGATGAATGCCTCCGACGTGCACATGCCTACGGACGGCTTCCGCACCGCCAACGAAGGACAGGGCCTGCTCCTGCAACAGGGTAATGACGGCGTCAGCGGCGCGCGCGGCCATATGCCGACCCGCGCGCCCGGTTCGCCGGTGCCGACACCCGGCCCGCAAGCCGCAGCCGCCCTGCCCCCGGTCGCCACAAGGCCGGGCAAGCCCGGCACCGTGGCCCCTGGCTTCAGCTTCTGACGGAAGGACGACATAATATGACCTCCCCTCTCCAGACCCGTCTGTCCATGAAAGCGCTGAGCGCATTGGCCATGCTGGCCCTGCCGCTCGCCGGATGCGTCACCGACACGCCCAACCGCAGCGTGGAATCGATCCATCAGCCGGTCGTCAGCTACGCCGCCTACACGTTCGACGTGCAGGCCGGGTCGGATGGCGGCCTGACCGCCTATGAAGCCCATCGCCTCAATGACTGGTTCGGCTCGATCGGCCTCGGCTATGGTGACCAGGTGGCCATCGTCACCGACGGCGCCTATTTCAGCCCGACCATGCGCGATGGCGTCGCTGATATCGTCGCCCGACACGGCTTGCTGGTCGCCGAAGACAGCTCGGCCGTCGCCGGCGCCGCGCCGGCTGGCAGCGTCCGCCTGATCGTACGTCGCGCCACCGCCAGCGTGCCGGGTTGTCCCGACTGGAGCGGCAAGCAGGAAACCGATCCCAATCTCGGCACCAGCTCCAATTTCGGCTGCGGCGTCAACAGCAACCTCGCCGCCATGGTCGCCAATCCGGAAGATCTGGTCCGCGGCCAGGGCACCGACAGCGACCTGCGCACGGCAACGTCGAACCGCGCCATTTCCACCTATCGCGACAAGGCTCCGACCGGTGCGGGCGACCTCAAGCAAATGACCGCGGGAGGGCAATAAGATGAACGCACCCTGGAAACCCGGCAGCGGTGGGCAGCGTGACCCGTTCCACGCCTTCGTCTGCGACGACCATAGTTTCGACATGCTGCGCGCCGTCGCCGCCGAATTGGGCTGGGCGCCGGAAAAGGTGAACAAGGGCGGCATGCGCAACGCGGTGCAGAGCCTGTCGATCACCGCATCGCCACAGATCCTGTTCGTCGACATGTCCGAAAGCGGTGATCCGCTGAACGACATCAACAGCCTGGCGGAAGTCTGCGAACCCGGCACGGTGGTGATCGCCGCGGGACAGGTGAACGATGTGCGCCTCTATCGCGACCTCGTCGCCAGCGGGATTCAGGACTATCTGCTCAAGCCCTTCGGCGCAGACCAGCTCCGCGACGCGCTGGCGCAGGCGCAGGCCGTGTTCATGGCACCGCGCGACGCCGCGCCGGAACGCCCGCACGCCACCATGGCCGTGATCGGCACCCGCGGCGGCGTGGGAGCGTCCAGCATCGCAACCTCGCTCGCCTGGATGCTTTCGGAAAAGAAGAAGCGCCCGACCGCGCTGCTCGACCTCGACGTTCATTTCGGCACCAATGCGCTGGCCATGGACCTGGAGCCGGGCCGCGGCCTGACCGACGCGATCGAAAACCCAAGCCGCATCGACGGCCTGTTCATCGAACGCGCCATGGTGCGGGCGAGCGACACGCTGGCGATCCTGTCGGCCGAAGCGCCGATCAGCCAGCCGATGATGACCGATGGCGGCGCCTTCTACCAGTTGCTGGAGGAATTCCGCCTCGCCTTCGAATGCAGCGTCATGGACCTGCCGCGCAACATGCTGATCCAGCATCCGCACCTGATGGCTGACGTCAACGTCACGCTGGTCGTGACGGAACTGACGCTGGCGGCGGCGCGCGACACCATTCGCATCCTGTCCTGGCTGAAGACCAACGCGCCGCAGACGCGCGTGCTGGTAGTCGCCAACCGGGTCCATCCCGGCGCGCCTGAGATCAGCCGCAAGGATTTCGAACAGTCGATCGAACGCAAGGTGGACGTGATCGTGCCATTCGACCTGCGCATCGCGTCGCAGGCGGCGAAACTGGGCAAGACGCTGGCCGAGACTGCCAAGGGCAGCAAGGTCGGTGCGGCCTGCGCCAGCTTGCTGGACGAAGTGCTGGGCGCCGCCGAGTCCGATGACGAGGCTGGCGTGGCCAAGGGCGCGCGCAAGAAGGGCGATTCCCTGCTCGGCAAGATCGGCGACTTCCGATCGATGATGCCGTCGCGCCGCAAGGACAAGGCAGCGCTGGACAATTGATCGCATACGCCGCCCCCAGGGGCGGCGTCGCTTCCTACAAGACAGGCGACGAGATGGACGGCAATTTCATCCTGATAATGGTGCTGATCGCGACCCTGATGGGGCTGGGCGTGGTCGCGTTCGCCGGTCCGTCGCCGGACAAGGCGCGCAAACGGCGCGTCGCGATGATCCGCGGCCGCCATAGCGAGTCGGCCGAAGCCCTGCTGGAAGCGCGGATGCGCAAGGCGATCTCCAATCGTGCGACCGGCGTCGAAGCCAAGATGCTGGTGTCGCTGATCCCGAACCCGGAAAATCTGACCAAGCGCCTGAAGATGACCGGCAAGAAGTGGACGCTCAGCCAGTATATGACGGCCAGCGCCGGCATATTCCTGCTGCTGTCTGCGCTGCTGATGGTCCGCGGCTTCCCCTTCCTGTTCGCCATGATGTTCGGCCTCGCCGCAGGGCTTGGCCTGCCCCATTGGTGGGTAGGTCGGCTGATCAACAAGCGCGTCCAGAAGTTCAACGCCAAATTTCCCGATGCGCTGGAATTGCTGACTCGCGGCCTGCGGTCGGGCCTGCCCATCGCCGAAACGCTCGGCATCGTGTCGAGCGAAATTCCAGGGCCGGTGGGCGAGGAATTCAAGCTGATCACCGAACGCATCAAGATCGGCCGGACCATGGAGCAGGCATTGCAGGAAACCGCCGACCGCCTGGGCACGCCGGAATTCCAGTTCTTCGTCATCACCCTGGCCATCCAGCGGGAAACGGGCGGCAACCTGGCCGAAACCCTGTCCAACCTGGCCACAGTGCTACGTCAGCGCGCGCAAATGAAGTTGAAGATACGTGCCATGTCATCGGAATCCAAGGCGTCCGCCTACATTATCGGTGCACTGCCTCCGTTGGTGTTCGGCATGATCTGCTACATCAATTTCAACTATATGACCCCCTTCTTCACCCCCGATCCGGCGGGTATTTTCGGGCTCAGCACGATGCAGGTGATCGGCATCGGCGGTATGTGCTGGATGGGCATCGGCGCCTTCATCATGGCCCAGATGGTCAACTTCGAAATCTGATCGGGAGGGATAAGAGATTATGGACGCTCCGACCCCAGCCGGCACGCTCTTTGGCCTGACAGCGACCGATTTCGGCACGCTGCTGGCCGCGCTCGCCACCCTGGCCATACTTTTCGCGCTCTATGCGGTCATGACCGTGCGCGATCCCATGGCCAAGCGCGTCAAGGCGCTCAACGACCGGCGCGAGCAGTTGAAGGCGGGCATCACCGCATCGACCGCCAAGCGCCGCGCCAAGCTGGTCCGCAAGAACCAGACGACCGACAATATGCGGTCCTTCCTGTCGAGCCTGAAGGTCTTGCAGGACGACCAGTTGAAAGACGCGCAGATCCGCCTGGCGCAGGCCGGCATCCGGTCCAAGGATTGGGCCGTCGCCGTCATCTTCGGCCGCATGATCATGCCGATCGTGATCGGCGGCTTTGCGGCGATCATGCTCTATGGCGTCGGAATCGAACCCGAATGGGGTCCGATGAAGCGCTTCTTCGCTTTCGCCGTGGCGCTGCTGCTCGCCTATAAGGCCCCCGACCTTTATATCGACAATAAGGTACAGAAGCGCGCCGCTGCGATCCGCAAGGGATTGCCCGACGCACTCGACCTGCTGGTCATCTGCGCAGAGGCCGGCCTGACCGTCGATGCCGCGTTCAATCGCGTGTCGCGTGAACTGGGCAAGGCCTATCCCGAGCTGGGCGACGAGTTCCAGCTTACCGCGATCGAGCTGAGCTTCCTGACCGAACGGCGCATGGCGTTCGAGAATCTGGCGACCCGCGTGAAGCTGGACGCGATCAAGGGCGTGGTCACGACCATGATCCAGACCGAGAAATACGGCACCCCCCTCGCTTCCGCGCTGCGCGTGCTGTCTGCCGAGTTCCGCCATGAACGCATGATGCGCGCCGAGGAAAAGGCCGCGCGCCTGCCCGCGATCATGACGGTGCCGCTGATTCTGTTCATTCTGCCGACCCTGTTCGTCGTTATTCTGGGTCCGGCGGCCTGTTCGATCAGCACCGCCTTCTAAAAAATTGGAGAACGGGACTGGCGCTGCCGTAACGTCGCCCGAAAGATCCGCCCGCCCCGCCTCAAAAAGGCGGTGGCGGGCCGACTTTTTCATGCTTATCTGTCCGTCAAACACAAGGAGTGGATCGCATGAAGCTGGCCCTTTTCGCCACCGCAGCCCTGAGCGCAGCCTTCGCCGCCATGCCCGCGCAGGCCGCCCAACCGGTCACCGGCCGCTGGGCGACCGTCGATGGCAAGGCGATCGTCCAGATCGCGCCCTGCGGCAGGCATTTGTGCGGAAAGATCGAGAAGATCGTGAAGCCTACGCCCGGCCGCCCGCAGACCGACATCAAGAACCCGGATGCCGCGCTCCGATCAAAGCCGCTGGTGGGCCTCGCCCTGCTCACCGGGTTCGAGGATGCCGGCGATCAATGGAAAGGGACGATCTACGATCCCGAAAGCGGCAAAAGCTATACGTCCAAGCTGACCCGCAACGGTGACGGCACGCTGAAGGTGCAGGGTTGCATCGCATCCTTCCTGTGCAAGACCCAGACCTGGACGCCGGTGCGCTAAATCTGGACCAGATGCGCGACATCCCTCGCGCTTTCGTCCGCGACGCTGCCCTGGCGGATGATCCGGCCGTTCTGCATCGCGCAATAGCGGTCGGCGAAGCGCCAGACGAAGTCGAGATATTGTTCGACCACCAGCATGGTCATGCCGAGTTCGTCGCGGACATGGACGAGCGCGGCCTCGATCTGCTGCACGACATTGGGCTGGATGCCCTCGGTCGGTTCGTCGAGCAGGAGCAGGCTGGGTTCGCCTGCCAGTGCGCGGCCGATAGCCAATTGCTGCTGTTCGCCGCCGGACAGGAAGCCGGCGGCGCGGGTACGGATATCGTAGAGTTTGGGAAAAAGGTCGAAGATATGCTGCGGCACTTTTGCCCCGCCCTCGCCACGACCCGCCAGCGCCGAACGCCCGGTTTCCAGATTTTCCATGACGGTCAGTTGCGGGAAGACATGGCGCCCCTGCGGCACGAAACCGATGCCGGCGCGCGAGCGTTTGTGCGCGGGCAGCTTCGTGATGTCCTGCCCGTCGAAACGAATTGTCCCCCCCGCCGACGGGCGCGTGCCCATGATCGCATGCAGCAGCGTCGTCTTGCCGACGCCGTTGCGACCGATCAAAGCCATCACCTGCCCTCGATCGAGAGTCAGGTCGAGGTCCCACAACACCTGGCTCTGGCCATAGGCGCTCGACAGGGCAGCGATTTCGATCAGCGGCGCGCTCATGCGCTGTGCCCCAGATAGACGGCGGCGACCTCCGGGTCGGCGCGGACATCGGCGATGCTCCCCTGCTTCAGGAACCGGCCCTGATGCATGACGGTGACGGGAGCCGCGAGCTGTTCGACGAAGCTCATGTCATGATCGATCACCAGCACGGTGCGGCTCCCCCCCAGTCCGTGGATCAGTTCGGCAGTGCGGCTGGTTTCGGCCGGCCCCATGCCGGCGGTCGGCTCGTCCAGCAGCAGCAGTTCCGCCCCGGTCGCCATCACCATCGCGATTTCCAGCCATTGCTTCTCGCCATGGGCCAGCGTGCCCGCCTCCACCTCGGCGCGATGGGCGAGGCTTACGCTTTCCAGCGCTTCCTCGACTGCCAGCTTCTCTTCCGCCGGGATACCGGCGCCGAAGCTCTTCCACCAGCGTCGATCCTTGCGGGCGGCGAGCGCCAGATTGTCGCGCACGCTGAGCGTCGGCAGCACGCCGGGGGCCTGGAATTTGCGGCAGATGCCGCGCGACACGATCTGCTGTTCGGGCAGGTGCTGTATTTCCTCGCCCTTGAACAGGATTCGGCCGCTGCTGGGGCGGACGCGGCCTATGATCGTGTCGCACAAAGTCGACTTGCCTGCACCATTCGGACCGATCACCACCCGAGTTTCGCCGCGATTGAGCGTCATGCTGAAATTGTCGAGCGCTTTGAAGCCGCTATAGTCGATGGTGACGCCATCGACGCTGAGCAGCAGGTCGGAGACGGCGGACCCGCTCATGCCGCCTTCCCCTTGACCAGACCGGCAAGGCCGCGCGGCAGCAGGGTGACGACAAAAATGAAGAGCGCACCCATCAGATAGAGCCAGAGTTCCGGGAAAGCGCTGGACACGGCATCGCGCGCCAGGTTGACGAGCAGCGCGCCAACGATCGCACCGGCCAGGCTGTAGCGGCCGCCGATCGCGACCCACACGACCATTTCGATCGACGGAACGACGCCGATCAAGGCGGGCGACACGACCCCGGCATGGAGCGTGAAGAGCGCGCCGCCGACCCCCGCCAGCATCGCCGCGATGGCGAAGGCGACAACCTTGAAGGGCGTGGGGCTGTAGCCGAGGAAGCGCACCCGGTTTTCGCCATCGCGCGCGGCGCGCAGCAATATGCCGAAGCGCGAAGCGAGCAGCCAGCGCAGCGCCACGAAGGCGACGCACAGAACCGCCAGCGTCACCCAATAAAGGCCCGATCCGGTGCCCGGACTGGACAGGCCGAAGCCAAACACCGAGTAGAAGTCCGTCAGGCCGTTGAACCCGCCGGTCACATCCTGACGGCTGATGATGAGGGTGGCGAAGGCGAGCGCCAGCGCCTGGGTGATGAGCGCGAAATAGGTGCCGCCGACCCGCCGATGGAAAACGGCCCAGGAAAAGAGCGCACCCACCAGCGCCGGCACGATCAGGATCGCGGCGATGGTGAAGGCGGGGCTGGAAAAGGGCGTCCACCAGAAGGGCAAACCGTCCCGGCCGCTCCAGACCATGAAATCGGGAATTTCGCCCGACGGCAGATCCGCCAGCTTCATGTGCAGGGCAATGGCGTAACCGCCCAGGCCGAAAAATACCCCCTGCCCCAAACTCAATATCCCGCCATGGCCCCAGATGAGGACGAGGCCGAGCGCAAGAATGCCCATCGCCATGAAGCGGGCGAGCAGGTTGAGGTCATAAGCCGACAGCGCGAAGGGCACAGTCAAGCCGAGCGCCAGCAGCAGCCAGGGCAAGATCGGTTTCAGGGGGTCAAGGCGGGACAGGTCAGGCATCGAGTTGGCGGGTCTTTACGGCGATCACCCCTTGCGGGCGGACCTGGATGAAGAGGATGACGAAGACGAGCAGCAGCATCTGCGCGACGCTGACATCGACGAAGATCTGCGCCAGCGCAGCGAACAGGCCGAGAATGATCGCCGAGGCCGTAGTGCCCACGATGCTGCCCAGGCCGCCCATCACGACAACGAGGAAGGCGGGGATGATATAGCTTTGCCCGACATTGGGCGTGACCGGGCCGAGCAATGCCAGCATGACGCCGGCCAGCCCCGCAACGCCGGAGCCAAGGCAGAAGACGGTGAAATCGACGCGCCTGACGTCGATGCCGGAGGCCGAAGCCATCATCCGGTCCTGATTAACCGCGCGAACCAGCAGGCCGATCCGGGTCTTGAGCAGGAGCAGCGCCAGGCCGCCCAGCACGAGGGCTGCGATCAGGATGATGAAGAGGCGCGCGGACGGCAAGGTGACGCCCGCCAGTATAAAACTGCCAGTCAGCCATTCGGGCGCGCGCACCTCCACGCCGACCGCACCGAACAGGTCGCGCGCGCCCTGTTGCAGGATCAAACTGACGCCCCAGGTCGCGAGCAGCGTGTCGAGCGGCCGCGCGGACAGGCGGCGGATCAGGGTGGACTGGATAAGGCCGCCCATCGCCGCCGCGCCGATGAAGGCGACCGGAATGGCGAGGATGATGCCCAGCGCGCCCGGCACGACGAGCAGCGTCATCCAGGCGAGATAGCCGCCCAGCATGAGCATTTCCCCATGCGCCATGTTGATGACGCGCATCAGGCCGAAGGAGAGCGCAAGGCCCAGCGCGGCGAGCAGGTACAGCGATGCCAAAGAGGCGCCGTTGAACAGCTGGTTGAGGAAAAGCGCGTCCATTATCCAACATCCGTTCGGGCTGAGCGAAGTCGAAGCCGTCCATCGAGCAAAGCGAAATGGGCTTCGCATCCGCGCAGCAAAGCCCTTCGACTTCGCTCAGGGCGAACGGAAGGTGGGACGTGCCTCAAAGCTTGCAGGTCTTGCCGGGGAAGGCGAGCCCGTCATAGGGTTCCGGCGCGATATCCTTGCCGCTGTCCGCGATGATCTCGAACTGGCCGTCGGCCTTCAGCTTGCCGATATAGGCCTTCTGCACCAGGCTCTGGTTGGCAGCGAAGCTGACCTTGCCCATTGGCGAGTCGAAGCCGCCGAGCGTCGCCGCCGCCTTGCGCACCGCATCGGGATCGAAGCTCTTGGCCTTCTCCACCGCCGCCTTCCACGCATAGACGTCGAGATAGCCATGGACCATCGGGTCGGTGATCGCCGCGTCCTTGCCGAATTTCGCCTTATAGGCGGCGATGAACTTGGCGTTGGCGTCGCCGGGCAGGCTCTGGAAATAATTCCAGGCGGCATAGCTGCCCTCGACCAGGCCCGCCCCCATCGCCTGCGCTTCCTGCTCGCCGATCGAGAAGGACATGACCGGCATCGTCTTCGTGCTGATACCGGCCGCCTGCAACTGCTTGAAGAAAGCGACATTGCTGTCGCCGTTCAAGGTATTGATAATGATCGCGGGCTTGGCCTGCGCGATCTTGGCGATCACGCCTGAAAAGTCCGTGCCGCCCAACGGCACATAGGCTTCGCCCAGCACCTTCATGCCCTGCTTTTCGATATGTTTTTTCAGGATCAGGTTGGCGGTGCGGGGATAGACATAGTCGGAGCCGACGAGGAAGAAGCTCTTATGTCCCTGCGCAACGGCCCATTCGAGTGCGGGCAGCGCCTGCTGGTTGGGCTGCGCGCCGGAATACATGATATTGGGTGAACATTCATTGCCCTCGAACTGGACCGGATACCAGAGCAGGTTCTTCGTCCGTTCGAACACCGGCAGCATCGCCTTCCGGCTCGCCGAGGTCCAGCCGCCGAACACGGTGGATACGCCGTCGCTTTCGATCAGCTTGGACGCTTTCTGCGCGAAAGTGGACGGGTCGGATGCGCCGTCCTCGACCAGGGCGTTGATCTTCTTGCCCATCACGCCGCCAGCCGCGTTGATCTCCTCGATCGCCAGCATCTCGGCATTTTTCACCGTAATCTCGCTGATCGCCATCGTGCCCGTCAACGACTGGAGGACACCGACCGAGACAGTATCGCCCGCAGGCGCGCCGGTATTGCCGCCGCCGCCCGAACAGGAAGCCAGCGCCAACGCGCAGACGGAAGTGGCAAGCACGAGCAGCTTGGATCGGATCATGATGAGAAAGTCTCCCTGGCAGCCCATGTGAGGCGCTGCAGCAAATCGGTCTCCCAAAGGCTATGGAAAGGCGGCAAACGCCCGTATGCGTCATTTGACGTAGGCTGTGGCGCACCGCTTCCCCCTAATATTGCGGGCATGGCGAACGGGACGGAATCCATGGATCTTTCGGCGGCGCGGCAGGTGGCGGCATCGCCGCGACCGTGGCGCAATCCGATGCCCGTAGCCAGCCGCGTAGCGCGCGATCCGCTCTTCGCCTTTCTACTCGCCGGCGTTGCGCTGTTCGGCGGTTATCAGGTCGTCCAGCACTTCGAAAAGCCGCCCGTCATCTTTACGCCAGAGATCGAGCAGGCGCAGGTCGCGGACCTGGCGACGCTGACCGGGCGCAAGGCGACGGCGCAGGATCGCGCCCGGCTGAAGGCCGAATATCTGGCCGAGGAGCTGCTGTTCCGCGAGGCGATCGACCGTAATATGCACCTGACCGACGGCGAGACGCGCAAACGGCTGGTCGACAAGGTCCGCTACCTGATCGCGGGCGCCCCGCCCGAACCGAGCGAGGAGGAACTGGTCGATCATTATGCGACCCATCTGAACCTCTACCGCGCCGAACCGCGCACCAGTTTTACCCAGATTTTCCGCCAGCAAAAGCCCGCCGACGCGGGCGTCCTGCTGGCCCGGCTCAACGCGGGCGAGACGATCGGGGGCGAGGATTTCTGGCTGGGCCGCGACTTCCCCCGCTACGGCGATTCCATGGTGCGGGGCATTTTCGGCCAACCCTTCGTCGATACGCTCAAGACCGCGCCGGAGGGCCGCTGGATCGGGCCGATCCCATCCCCGCGCGGCTGGCATTTCGTGAAGAAGAGCGAGCGCATCGCATCCGCCATGATCCCCTTCCCCGCGATCAAGGATCAGGTGCGGCAGGATTATATGATCACCCACAGCAATGCCGCCATCAGCCAAGCGCTGGCGGGCCTGAAGGAGAAGTTCGATGTCGAAGAATAAGCTGTTCGCCCTGCTGATGCTTGCGCTGGCGGCGCTGGCGCCAGGCACGGCGATGGCCGATATCTTCCTGTCCGCCGACTTCGCCCTGACGCGCGGCGAAGACCCGAACACGTACGAATTCACCGCCGCCGTGCCGGAGGCAGCAGGCCAGCCTGCGCCCATCATCCTGCCCGACGGCTGCCGCCAGACCGGCATGAGCCGCCAGACCGGCGGCGGGCGAGCGCAATATGCCTTTGAATTCGCCTGCGACCGGCCCTTTGCCGCCACCGACATGATCCAGACGCCGTGGAAGGCCGATGGCGGCCGCTTCGTCACCAATGTCATGGGCGCCCAGGTCGATCGCAGCCTGACCGGCGACGCGCACGGCATTTCCGTGCCGGTCGGCGAAACCGCCGCAACGGCGCGGCCGATCACCCAGATCGCCCCGGAATTTCTGGCGCAGGGCGTCTGGCATATCTGGCTGGGCTGGGATCACCTCGCCTTCGTCCTGTGCCTGGCGTTGCTGGCGCGCGGGCGCGACCTGCTCTGGCTGGTGAGCGCCTTTACCGCTGGTCATTCCATCTCGCTCGCCATCGCCTTCTTCGAACTGGTGCGTGTGCCGGTGCCGCCGGTGGAAGCCGCCATCGCCCTGTCCATCGCCTTCATGGCGCGTGAGGCGCTGCTGATCGGCAAGGGGGAACGGGCGTTCGCCTTCCGGCGGCAGGCGATCGTCGTGTCACTGTTCGGCCTGCTCCATGGTCTGGGCTTCGCGACAGCGCTGGGCGAACTGGGCGTGCAGGCGGGTGAGAAGCTGCCGACGCTGGTCTTCTTCAACATCGGCGTGGAGGCGGGACAGTTGGTCTTCGTCGGCGCGATCCTGGCGACGCTGGCGGGGTTGCGCGCGCTGTCGCTGGCGACGCCGGTCCGGGTCGCGGCGCTCTATGCCGTGGGCGCGATCGGCTGCTTCTGGATGGTCGAGCGGGTCGCGGCGTTCGGCGTCGCCTGATCGAGATGGCGGGCGATCGCCAATCGTCCGCCCCGCGCCACGATGCCGCTCATATTGGCGACAGCGAAGGAGACGCCATGGAGGTTGCGCCTTGGCGGCACGCCGGGGATCGGCCGGGGATGGCCGGAGGCGAAGACGATTCCGTCCCGTATGGCATAGTCTTCGCGCGGACAGTCCCAGTCCAGCGACACGCCCAGCACTTGGGCCAGGCCGCCGGGATAGCAAGGCGTCCCTTCCGTCTCTCGCGCGGCCACGATCAGCACGCCCGCCGCCAGCGCCCTATCGGCGACCGCCGCGAACAGGTCGCGATGCGCCGGGTTCACCGTACCGAGGCTGAGGTTGATAATGTCGACCTCCGCCGCCACGGCCCGATCGATCGCGGCCACCAAGGCGCGCGCGGTGGTGCGCAACGCATTGTGGAATACCTGGATCGGCAGGCATAGCGCGTTGGACGACTGCCCCTGGATGGCGGCGGTGACGGCGGTGCCATGGCCAAGAGCGTCGATGGTGTCGCACTCGCTGATCGCGCCGTCGCCCGCTATCGCAACGCCGGGCAACAGCCGGGCTGCGTCGATATGCGGGTGATCGGGATGGACACCGCTGTCGATGACGGCGATGCGGATGGGATCAGGGCGGATCGGATCAGGCATCGACAGGCTCTGCGCGCGCCGTCATCTGCGCCCGCCCCTGCTCCAGCGTAATGATGGCGTCGGCCATCCGCGCCAGTGCGGGCTTATGGGTGATGACGATGATCGTGGCATGGGGCAGCGCATCGCGCAGGCGTCCCGCCACCAACTGTTCGGTGTCCCCGTCCAGCGCCGATGTCGGCTCGTCGAGAATCAGGATGCTGGGTCGGCGCAGCAAGGCGCGCGCCAGCACCACCCGCTGCCGTTCGCCGGCCGACAACGCCATGCCGCGTTCGCCCGCGCGGGTGTCATAACCTTCGGGCAGTGTCGCGACGAAGGCGTCCAGCCCGGCCGCATGGCCCGCTGCCGCGATCGCCTCCTGCGACACATGGGCCATGGCGAAGCCGATATTGGCCGCGATCGTGTCGTTGAACAGATAGGGCGCCTGATCGACCAGGATGATCTCCCGCCGCAAATCGTCCAGGCGATAATCGCGCAGGTCGCGGCCATCGATCGTGATCCGCCCGCTATCGGGATCGAGATAGCGCACCATCAGGTCGGCCATGGTCGATTTGCCCACGCCACTGGGGCCAAGGATGGCGCAAAGGCTCCCCGCCGGGATCGTCAGGTCGACATCGCGCAACACCGCATCGCGATCATAGCGCATCGCGACCTGTTCGAAGCGCATCGCGCCTGCCCGCGCCATCGGCAGGGCATTGCTGCGTTCGATGACGTCGGGTTTCGTGTCGAACAGTTCGAAAATACGCCCCAGCGACACCCGCGCCGAAGCAAGGCCGGAGGTCAGCCCCATCAGCGTCTGGATCGGCGAGAGCAGTCGCATATGATAGGTCATGAAGGCGACGAGCGTGCCGATGCTCATGCCATCATGAATGATTCGCCAGCCGCCATAGAGGATCACCGCCGAGGTCGCCGCGGTCATCAGCGTGCCGGGCAGCGCGCCGGTCATGAAGGATGCGACCTGCATCCGCAGCATCGACGCGACGAAGGCGTCATTCTTGGTCTTGAATCGGCCCACCTCATGCTCGCCCGCGCGGAGCGAGGCGACGACGCGCATGCCCATCACCGTATCGACCAGCAGGCTGCCCAGATCCGCCCCCCGCTCCCGCATGTCGCGCGTCAGGGCCGTCAGGCGGCGCTGATAATAGCTGAACGTGGCGAGACTGGCGGGCACCAAAACCACGCTCACCAGGAAGAGCCGCCAGTCGAGCCACAGCATCATCGCGACGCAGCCGACGAAGAAGAGCAGGTTGCTGACCACCGACAGCAAAGTGTCGGAGGCGATCCGCTGCACGTCGCTGACGTCGCTGTTCATGCGGGACACGAGATCGCCAAGACGGAAGCTGCCATAAAATCGTGGCGACAGCGTTTGGAGATGGCGCAGCAGCGCCGCGCGAATATCGTAGAGCATTGCCGCCGACAGCGCCACATAGCGATAGCTGGCGAGGATGTTGACCGCGAAGCCCGCGATGGTGACGGCGATCATGATCGCCGCGATGTCCACCAGCGCGGTCATGTCGCGCTTGAGCAGCGCTTGGTCGATCATCAGCTTGGAAAGATAGGGCTGCGCGAGGCCGAGCATGGTCGAGACGAGGCTGACCCCCAGCACGACAAGCAATGCGCCGCGATAAGGGCGCAGGAAGGGCATCAGCCGTTTATAGGTGCCCCAATCGGCGACGGGGGGCGGGGTCGGAGCGCTCATGCTGCGGCTTGCCGGGACACCAGCCGGAAGCCGTCGAGCAGGAAGCGCGGCTCGGGCAGACGGGCCAGCAAGCCGGTGCACATATGATGCCCCGCCATCAGCGCCTCATGCTGCGCGCGCCACCAGTCACCCTGCCCGCCATTGGCGTAAAATTGGGCGCAGAGCAGCAGATGCCGACGCATCGCCGCGATCAGCATCGATCGATAATGGGTAAGCAGCGCGGCGCGATCCCCACCTTCGGCGATCGCCGTGACGACCGCCGCCGCCAATATCGCTTCCCGCACCGACTGCGCCGTGCCATCGCCGCAGATCGGATCGAAACCCAGAGCTGCCGTGCCGCAGGCCAGCCAGTCGTCGCCATGAAGCGGCCATTGCAGGCGCGGCGCAGCGGGAAAGGGCATGGATATCGCTCCCAGGGCGTCCACGACCGGCGCGATCAGCGCACTCTGACCCAATAGCCTGTCGACCGAATCGCCCACGCCCAGCAGCCAGCCAAAGCCCGGTTCCGCCGGCACCAGATAGAGCCAGCCCGCCGCCACGGCCTCGATCCGCGCCTCTTCTACACAGGTGGGATCGCGCAATTTCACCCTGGCCGCCACGGCGTTGCGTTCGCCGAAAATGCGCATATTCCCCAGTGGCGCGGCATGGATGGTGAAATCGGCAGGGCCGGCTTGGGATGACGCGATGGATGGCAGCGCCGCCTGGACCTCATCCTCCGATGCCAGCGCCGCACCATGGGGCACCATCACCGCTGGTCCGCCCCAGCCGACCAGCCGTCGCGTCACGCGCGGTTGGTCGGCGAACAGGTCCGGCCGATCGAACACGCCGCGGATCAGGCGCAGGGCCGGATCGCTCAGCATGATCGTCGGCACGGACAGGCGGCGGCGTTCTTCGATTGCGACCCGAAAGCCCGCGCCAGCCAATATATGCGCGCATCCTGTGGCGGCGATGCCGCTGCCCCGGATGGCGATACTCTTCATCTGCCGCCCTGCCGTTCGTTGCGGATCAAGTCCATATGCCGACAAAAAGTAATGCTTCTTTTTCGACCAAAGTCGAGATGAACCAGGAATTTGCCAATAGGCCCGAAGGTCTTCATTCCACCGCGACCATGCCTGCGCCGGTGGTGTCATTCCCCAGATCCCAGGTTGCTTCCAGCTTCAGCGTCTTGGCGTGATAGACTTCGACATCATAGCTGGCGCCGTAGATGTAGAGCTTGGTGCCATCCATCGACATGCCGAAGCGGAAGCGGGAGCGGCAGGGAAACTC
Organism: Sphingobium sp. 3R8; assembly: GCF_020166615.1. Lineage (NCBI taxonomy): Bacteria > Pseudomonadati > Pseudomonadota > Alphaproteobacteria > Sphingomonadales > Sphingobiaceae > Sphingobium > Sphingobium sp. 3R8. The sequence continues at coordinate 121,378 of NZ_JAIQXR010000005.1, forward strand.
CGCCTTGTCCGCGACTGTATTGGCCTTCATGTCCATATGCCAGAATTCGCAGCGCTTGTTGCCCAGCTTCCCGTTGGTCACGACGGTATAGGCCTGGCTGCCGTCGGGCGTCATTTGCAGGCCGGCCATATTGTCCGGCGCGGGGCCGATCGGGGTGAAGTCGAACTGGCGGCTGTTGAGGTCGAAGCGGGCGAGGCCGAACATCTTGTTATGGATATAGGGGTCCGCCGCGTTGAACAGCGACACGAACTGGCCGGGCGTGCGGATCGTGTCGATCGCGCCGCCAAAGCCGACATTCTCAAGCCCCGTCCCTTCGGGCTTGGCCAGGTCTATACGATCGACCACCTTCATGTCCGCGACGGTCAGGATCAGCACCTTGTCGCCGAAGATGTAGAGATATTTGCCGTCCTGCGATACTTTATAGGCCGCGCGATAGCCGCCGCCCGCCTTCTCGTCTTCCTTGTCGATATCGACGGTGCGCACGACCTTTTGCAGCTTCAGGTCGACCACGCCATACATCGGCTTGCTGACCTTGTAGCGGTCGATTTCCTTGTCGAAGCGGCTGATGACCGTATAGAAATAGCGGCCGGTCGGGTCCGCCGCGCCGCCCCAGAAGCGGTAGCGGGTGACGCCGTCATTCAGGCTGAACTTGTTGATCACCTTGCGCGTGGCGGTGTCGATCACCTCGATCCCGCTGGTGGTGATGGTGGTGACATAGATGCGCTTGCCGTCGTCCGACAGCAGCATCGATGTCGGCAGGCCGGTGTCGAGCTTGATCTTGCCCGTCACCGCCGCCTTGCCTTCGTCGAAGATCAGCAGTTCGTCGGGATAGGAACCCATGAACAGGGTGGAGGCGGACGCCGGGAGTGCGGCCAGTGCGGCAAACCCTGCTGCGACGATGGTGCGATAGATCGACATGGCGCGCCTCATGGAAAAACAAGATCGAGACTGCGCCAGTCCTTGGTGGCGGTGGCGCAGTTGCTGGCCCAGTCGGGCGAATAATTCACATGGTCGGGTACCTGGACGGGCCAGAAGCAGGTAACGTAGCAGTCGTATATGTCGCGCTCGACCGGCTGGCACAGTCCCGCCGTGCCGCCGCCCGCATCGACTTCCCAACCGGGCGAAAAAGACAGGGTGCAGCCCATCGGCACGTGGGGCCGCGGCTGCTGCTGGAGGGCGACGACATCCTCCTCCATATCGGCAGGCGTTCCGGCGGACGCCGCCTCGACCTGCGCCACCGCTTCGCCGATCGCGCGCGCCTTTTTATTGATGGCACGAAGATGCTTCATGACAGGCCCTTTCGTTCAGCGAAGCGTTCGAGGAAGCCGGGATTCTGCACCGCCAGCACGCCGTAGATGCGCAGGCAGGTGTCGGTCCATTGCCGTATCCAGTCGCAATAATGGAGGTTGGCGTGGCCGGTGTCGCCATAGCGCACAAACGCCTCATGATGGCATCCGCCCGCGCAAAGCGGCCGCGCCCAGCAGCTCTGGCAGTCATATTTCGCCTCGACATGACCCTTTTTCAGGAACGCGCCCTGTTTGGCGCGGTCGATGCCGCTGGACACATGGCCCATCGTGTGGGTGTCGGCGTCGGTGAAGCGATGGCAGGGCGACAGGTCGCCCGACGGGCTGACGCCCATGAGGCCGAGGCCTGCACCGCAGGGATGCGATTTGTTGACGCCTGAGATCAGTTCGCTGATCGTTTCGCTGACATTGGTAAAGCCGTGGGATTCTCCGCGCAGGGCATATTCCAGCCATTCGTCGGCGAGCAGGCTGAACTGCGCCAGCACGCTGTCCATGCCATTGTCATCCAGCGAATAGGCCCTTTCCTCGCCCGTCGTCACCGGTGCGAAGCCGACTTCGTGGAAGCCCAGATCGTCCTTCAGATGACGGAAGATGCGCACGACGTCGGTGACGCCCTCGGTCAGCGTCACGCGCGCGGTGATGGCGCGGGTCTTGTGGTGCGCGATCAGCGTGCGCAGGCGCGGTTCGATCACCGCATAGCTGCCCTTGCCATTTTTGTAGACGCGATGCTTGTCCTGCATCTCGGGCGGGCCGTCCATCGACACGGTGACGCCGATGCGATTATCGGAGAGGAATGTCACGATCTCCGGCGTCAGCAGCGTGGCGTTGGTGGTGAGGCTGTAGGTGATCGCCTTCCCCGCCGCCGCCGTCGCCGCGTTCGCATAGTCCACCACGTCGCGCAGCAGCTTGAAGTTCATCAGCGTTTCGCCGCCGAAGAAGGTGATATGCACCGCCTTGCGGCCCACGGCTTCGGCGATCAGCAGGTCGACCGAGGCCCTGGCCGTGTCCAGCGTCATATATTTGGGCTTGCCCGCGGGCGTCGCGATCTTGTCCGCGCCGAATTCGTAACAATAGGTGCAGGCGAGGTTGCACTGGTTGGTGACGTTCAGCACCAGCGCCTGAAGCGGAAAATCGGCCGGTGGCGCCTGCGGCATGACCGGGGCCGCGGCGCCAAGCTGGATCAGTCGGGCGACGCGCAGTTCGCGGACCAGCGCTTCGGCTTCGGCCGTATCGCGGCCATCGCTCGCCAGTTCGCGGACCAGCGCGGCATGGGTCAGTTCCTGCCCGTCGAGACGGGTCAGCACCGTGCGGACATCCGCGTCGATCTCGAAGATCGCGCCCGCGCTAACCAGATAGATGAAGTGGCCGCCACCCGCTTCGAACCCATGATATTCGGCCCGGCGGTAGGCGGGTGCCTGCATGACGGTCATCGCGACACCTCCGGCTGATCCCATTTCTGATAGGCGGGCACGGTCACGACCATGTAGGATCGGGCGCTCAGCGGCTTGCCGAACTTGTCCTTCTCCGTCTTGGCGGTCGCGACGACCCAGACTTCGCCATAATTGTTGCGGCCGAAGCGACGGGCCGGGTTCGGCCCCTCCTCGGCGGGCGTGAAAAAGGCGGTGGGGCTCAATGCGCCGACATATTTGGTGTCGTCGTCATAATAGACCGACATGAATTCCTGCATCGTCCAGTCGGCCGCGACCGGACCCACCGCGATGTCGTCGGGCGTATTGGGCTTGCCGTCGAGGCCGTTTTCGTAGCCGATCGCCTCGAACTGTTGATAGCCCTTGGGGAATTTGACGCCGCCCAGCCGCGACAGCGCGGTTTCGGGCGTCGCCTTGATATAGTCGATCTTGTGGAAGACCGGGAAGGCCTGCTCCAGCACTGCGCCGGCGATGGCGACGTCGCGCTGGCCGGACGAGGCGGCGGGTGCGACATCGGCGGTGACGACCAACTCCTTCGGGCTGGCCGAAACGATCTTCGTCACGGTGATGCCTGCGCCCAGATCGATGTCGGCGGCGCTGGGTGAGGCCGGAAGGTTGTTGCCCAATATGCGTAGCTGCACGCCCTTCGTCCCCGCCTTTACCGGCCCCGGCGTCACCGCCAGGATCGCGGGTGCGGCGGTCGCGCGGACCAGCTTCACATCATAGCCGAATTCCTGATAGTCGCCCCAAAACCAGCGGCCCTGCGCGCTTTGCTGGTCGGGCGCGAACCACAGGGTTTCGCGCGCCGCGCTGGTGAGATCGTCGGGCCTGGCCGCTGCCCCGCCTGTTGACGACCCGCGCCAGCTATAGCCCGCATAGACGATGCCCGTGCCGGTGCGGCTGATCGTGCCGCCGTCGCTGAGGGAGCGAAGGGTGGAACGGGTGGTAAACTCATCCGCAGCCTTGCCCGGTGAGACGCTGAGTTCGCCGACATAGCGGCCCTTGCCCGGCACCGACGCGACCACCAGCCATTCGCCCGCCAGGCGCGGGTTGCGCTGGCGCGCGCTCCAGGCGGCCCATTCGGGCGTGTGCAACCCTGCCACCTTGGGCATGTAGGTCAACGCATAGTCGCCGCGCGTCAGCTTGTCCTTGGGATCGCGACCGGCAGGCTGTTCACTGTCTTCAGCCGGACGGCGATATTGGGCGTCGGCCTGCGAATAAAGGGCGACATGCAGATCCTGCAGCGTCTTCCATTCCAGTTTCGACCGGCGCCAGGACATGGGTTGTGCATAGCTGTGGCAACTGGCGCAGGCGCCGCGCATGGTGTCGTTGGGGATGATGCTCTCGTCGATGATCCGCTTCTCCGGCAGATACATGACTGGGCGGGCCTCTTCGGGCGCAAGGCCGTGCGAAGCGGAGAGCGACTTTACGATCGCCCGGCTTTCCTCCGGCGTGATCGCCAGGCCATTGAGGCGCACCATCCGCTTGATCGCCTGCGCCCAGCCCTCCGGCGTGGTGCGGACCCAGCTGATGCGGGATAAATTGCCCTTGGCGTCGGCGGTGTGGCAGGCGCTGCATTTTTCGGTGACGAGCGGATCGGTGACGGGAATGCCCGCTTCCGTTTCCTTCATGGTCGCGCCATCGGGTCCGCCATCCGCCTGCGCGAACACGACAGACGCGGAGAAGAGCGCCAACAGGCCCAATTTCGTGACGGGAAGCCGCTTCACCCTATATGTCCCCCTTGGCGCCCGGCCTTTGCCTTGGCGCATGTCGAAAGCCTAGGCAGGCGCTCGTGCGACGCCATTGCCCAAATGACGTATGGCGGTTGCGCAATCCGCCATGAGAATCTTGACGAGTGTCAGGATTTCTTTTTCGGACCGTAATGATCGTCCTGCCCATGTTCGGACGACACAGGGCTCCAGTAGCGCGGCGGCAGGCCTTTCTTGCGCATCGCGATTCCAGTCAGGCAGGCGTTCAACAGGTAATTGCTGTTGAGCGCGGTCTTGTAGCTGGTGTCGAGATAAGGGGCGACTTCGACGATATCGATGCCGGCAATATCGTTTTCGGCGCAGAGCCGCCGCATGATCGGCTGCGCCTCCCGCATGGTGAGGCCGCCAGGAACCGGCGTTCCCGTGCCCGGCATGAAGGCCGGGTCCAGCACATCGACGTCGAAGCTGATCCACAGTTTCTTGGCATTCTGGCGCGCTTCGGCGATGGCGCGGTCCATCACCTTGTCCCAGCCATGTTTCTCCACCTCTACCATGGTGTGGTAGCGCATCCCCTTGTTGCGCATCCAGCCGAAGGTCTCGAGATCCGGGCCGCGCGCACGCAGGCCGACCTGGATATAATCCTGCGGCCGGACATGGCCTTCGTGCAAAACGCGATAGACGGGCGATCCGTGGGTGATCCAGTGAACGCCGTTGCGCCCGACATCATAATGGCTGTCGAAATGGACGACGCTGACATTGCCCTTGCCATGGACGTCCGCCGCCGCCGCGACATTGGGATATTCCAGACTATGGTCGCCGCCGATGACGATCGGGATCGCGCCGGTGCGGGCGATTTCGCGCACCATCTCGCGCACATGGGCGACCGACCGTTCGGTGCTGTTCTGGTCGATGGCGATGTCGCCATAGTCGACAATCTCCAGCACGGAGCCAGGGTTGATCATCGCATACATGTCGTTGCCGCCCGCGCCGCCGGTCATGCGCAGCGCGCGCGGCCCGTCGATCGCGTTGCGCCAGCCCGATCCCATATCGAGCGGCGCGCCGACGATCGCGACATCGACCTTGCCCGCCTTCAAATCTTCCGGCGTCATCGCGACGGGCGCACCCGCAAAAGTCGCAAAACCGCCACGCCGCCCGCCGACGTAACGGCCAAGGTCCATGGGGCCAGCGTCGCGCTTGGGGTCCATCACCAGCGGGCGCTTGGCCTTCCAGGCGTTGAACCAGGCCGACCGGGTGTCGAGCGGGATCGTCTTGGCGTCGCGCCCTTCCTGATATTCGACCTGCGCATGGAGGGCGGCGATCGCGTCGATACAGGCGGTCAGTTCGGCCGCCGGCATAGTGCGGATGCGGTCGAACAATGCATCCTTTTCTACATAACGGCCGGTGCGCCCCTGCTTGATGAGGGCCACTTTCTCCGGTGCAATGCCAGAAAGCTTCGCCATGACATCGGCGGGAATCTCGATGGGCTTGGGTTCGCCCATGATATCTTCCTGCGGCAGAGGCGGCGGCGGGTTGGGCGTGTCGAAGCCATTGCCCGCCACCACGGCGGAGGCCGCCGCGGCCGCCGCCATGCCCCATCCGCTTATCGCATTGATCGATGGCATGTCGGTTCTCCCCGGTTCAGCGCTTGGCGGTCTGGACCGGCGTCACGCCCGTCTTGCGCATCGCGATGCCGCTGAGGCAGGCGTGCAATATGTAATTGGCGCTCATCCGGCTGACATAGGTCGGGTCCAGGATCGGCGCTGCGTCGAGCAGGTCGAAGCCCACCACCTTGGTCTGGGCGCAGATCTGGCGGACCATCGGAATGGCTTCGCGCATGGTGATGCCTCCGGGCACCGGGCGACCGGACGCGGGCGCATCACCCGGATCGAGCACGCTCATGTCGAAGGAGACGAAGACATTTTCCGGCCCCTTCTTCAGGCCCGCAACCAGATCGGTCGTGACGGCCTGCCAACCCCGTTCCTGGATCGCCGCCGTCGGCACGATCTTAGCGCCTGCGTCGGTCAATCGCTTCTGCGTCGCCGGGCCAGCATCGCGGCCATGCAGGCCGACCAGCGTCACGTCGCTACCGCGGAGCAGATTCTGCTCCAGCAGGCGGGTCAGCGTCTGGTTATCGGAAATCAGATGATCTCCGTTCAGTTCAGCGTCCGCATGGGCGTCGAACTGAACCAGCGCGACCTTGCCCGCGCCATAGATGTCGACCATCGCAGCGACATCGGGGAACATGATCGTATGGTCACCGCCGACGATGAACGGCACCACGCCCACGCTCGCCATTTCGGCGATCATCGCGCGGATATGGTCGAGGCCGCGATCAGGCGCCATATAGTCGGGCGTCAGGTCGCCATAGTCGGCGATCGAGAGGACGAGGCCCGGATCGACCCCGCCATCGGCATCCGCGCCGACAAGCCCATCCATGCCGCGCAAGGCCATCGGCGCATGCTTGGCGTCGCGCCAGCCCGAGGAGAAATCGAGCGGCACGCCGACGAAGGCGACCTCCACCTTGCCCGCGACCAGATCCTCCTTGCGAATCGCGACCGGCGCATCGGCGAAGGTCGGAATGCCGCCCTTCTGGAACATATAGCGTTTCAGGCTGAACGGCCCGTCATCACGCGCCAGCTTGTCGAACATCTTGGGGCGGACGACGGTGCTGGCGTTCCAGCCGCGCGCCTGCGGGTTGAGCGCAATTTCCGCAGGGTCGCGGCCTGCCTTATATTTACTGTCCTCCACCACCGCCATCAGCGCGGCGGCATAGGCATCGACATCGGCGGCCGGGCGGCCAGCCAGCGTGACCTGCAATTTCTCCGGCGTCAGGCCGAACCGCTCCAGTGTAGCCGGATCTGACAGGAACGCCTTCTTTTCGGGCGAGAGGCTGGCGAGCGCATCGCCCTGCGCGAAGGCGGGGGCGGACAGCGTTGCGAGGGTCAGGCAGGCGGCCGCGCACCGTGCCGGCAGGGTGGAGCGAGCCATCAATTCTTCTTCCCATAATAGGTGTCCAGGCCATGATCGACCGAGACAGGGTTGAGATAGCCGGGCTTGAGGCCCTTCTTGCGCATGGCGATGCCGGCCAGGCAGGCGTTCAGCAGGAAATTGCTGTTGAGCGCGGTCTTGTAGCTGGTGTCGAGATAGGGGGCGACTTCGACGATATCGATGCCGGCGATGTCGTTCTGGGCGCACAGGTTGCGCATGATCGGCTGTGCTTCGCGCATCGTGAGGCCGCCGGGAACGGGCGTGCCGGTGCCGGGCATGAAGGCGGGGTCCAGAACGTCGACATCGAAGCTGATCCAGAGCTTCTTGGTGTTCTCGCGCGCTTCCTTGAGCGCGCGGGCCATCACCTTGTCCCAGCCCCATTTCTCGACTTCGACCATCGTGTGATAACGCATCCCCTTGTTGCGCATCCAGCCGAAGGTTTCGAGGTCGGGACCGCGCGCGCGCAATCCCACCTGGATATAGTCGCTGCCGCGCACATGGCCCTCGCTGATGACACGATAGACTGGCTGGCCATGGTCGAGCAGATGCACGCGACCGCGTCCGATATCATAATGGCTGTCGAAGTGGATGACGCTGACATTGCCCTTCCCATGGACGTCGGCGGCCGCGGCGACATTGGGATATTCCAGACTATGGTCGCCGCCGATGACGATCGGGATAGCGCCGGTCTTCGCGATCTCGCCCACCATCTCGCGGACATGGTCGACGCTGCGCTCCGTGCTGTTCTGGTCGATGGCGATGTCGCCATAGTCGACGATCTTGAGCGCGGCGTTGGGGTTGATCATCGAATACATATCGTTGCCCGCCGCGCCGCCGGTCATGCGCATGGCGCGCGGCCCGTCGATCGCATTGCGCCAGCCCGACCCCATGTCGAGCGGCGCGCCGACGATCGCGACATCGACCTTGCCCGCCTTCAGATCTTCCGGCGTCATCGCCACCGGCGCGCCTGCAAAGGTGGCGAAGCCGCCGCCCCAGCCGCCGACATAGCGGGTCAGCTCGATCGGGCCGGCCGCCCGCCTGGGGTCGAGCGCGCCCGACCGTTTCGCCTTCCAGGCGTTGAACCAGGGCGATCGCGTATCCAACGGGATCGATGCGGCGTCGCGCCCGGCCTTATATTCGACCTGCGCGTGCAGCGCCTGCATCGCGGCGATATAGGCGCTGATCTCCTGTGCGTCGCCCTTGCGGATACGATCGAACAGCGCGTCCTTCTCGACGTAGCGGCCGGTGACTCCGCTCTTGAGGAATTCGACCTTCGCCTTTTCGATGCCGGCCAGCTTCGCCTCGACATCCTTGGGCAGTTCCAGCGGCTTGGGCCGGCCCATATCGTCTTCCAGCGGCGTCTGCATCGCGGGAGTCCCCGCGTTCCGGTCGGGCGCATGATAAGGCAGGTCGCCAGCGACCGCAGCACCGATCGCAGCGATCCCGGCCATGCTCCATCCGGTGATGGCGGTCATTGACGGCATGCATGTTCTCCAGCCCCACAAGCGGGCATAGGCGTCAGGAAAGGGCAGGAAATCCTGCTGATCGCGCCATGGGTAGGCGGGCGACGCACCGCATCCCAATGGGGCATTTGACGTAGGACCGGTCCATGGCGGGAGAGACGGATAAGCTACGTCAAATGCCCCATGTCTGAGTGCCTGCGCGCTCCATAGCCTTCCCCCATGCCAGAAAAGGAGGTGGCGGATCACGCCGCCCGCCGCGCCATTGCTGCATCACCGACGCATCGTGGCCGATCCAGGCAGAGGATTACGACCGGGGAAAAATTGCAAAAGAAGGGGAACACCATGTCGTATCGCGCAAAGCTCAAGCTGGCACTATTGTCCGCGACGATCATATCCGGCGCCGTCGCGGCCATGCCCGCCATGGCCCAGACCGCCGCGGCGGCGGCCGAAGCGGAAGGCGACATGATCGTCGTCACCGGCACCCGCCGCAGCACCACGCTGATGGAAACGCCGATCAACATTTCGGCCATCGGGGCTGCCGAACTGGCCAGCGAACGGCTGGACGACGTCCGCGACCTGGGCGCGTTCACGCCCGGCATCACCGTCACCGACACCGGCCCGCGCGGCGCGGCCACCATCGTCATGCGCGGCCTTTCCGCCGATGACAGTGGCGCGTCCGGCGCCAACTACGACAATGCGATCGGTACCTATCTGGGTGAAATCCCGCTCTACCTGGACTTCAAGTTCATCGATATCGAGCGCGTGGAAACGCTGCTGGGTCCGCAGGGCACTCTCTATGGCCTGGGCACGCTGGCGGGCGCGATCCGCTACATTCCCAACCGGCCCGATCCGACCCGTTTTAGCGGCGAAGTCCATGGTCGCGCCTATGACGTCGCCCACAGCAAGGGCGTCGGATATGTCGGCGACGCCACGCTGAACATTCCGATCATCAAGGACGTGTTGGCGTTCCGCACGGCGACCGGCTATTATTACGATCCCGGCTTCATCGACTATCCGTTCCTGGTGGCGCAGCCCGGCGTGTCGATCGCCCAGCCGGGCGGCGTGGACAATCCGCTCGGCACCCAGGCGCAGCAGGACGCCAATTTCGCCGGCCGCAAGGATCTGAACTTCGAAAAGACGTTCACGACCCGCAACCAGCTCGGCATTTCCGTCCCCGATTTCAACGCCTATCTGACCTATGCCTATCAAAAGACGCGGACGGCCGGCAGGCAGGCGACCACCGCCGGTGTCGTGGGCGAAGGCAAATATGAAGCGGCGGGACGCTATGCCGAACCGTCGACCCGCCGGTCGCAGCTGATCAGCCTAGAGATGGAAGCGCAACTGGGCGATGTTGCGCAGGCTGTCTGGGCATCGGCCTTCACCAAGACGAAGAACAATACCGTCGGCGACGTGACCGACCTGCTGCTCGATCTAGACTATGATTATGAGCTGTTCCCGGCCTTTGCCGGCTATACGACGGGCATCAACACCCGCAAGCAGTTCAACCAGGAAATCCGGCTGGTTTCGACCCATGGCGGCCCGTTCAGCTGGGTCGTGGGCGGCTTTTACAACAGCATGAAGTTCCGGTCCGACAGCGTGGAACGACTGCCGGGCTTTGCAGAATTCGCCGCCTCGCCGATCGGCAGCGCAATTTACGGCGGCTTCTACGATGGCCTCGTCCGCCCGGATGGCGCGGAATATGTCTCCTTCACCCGGTCGAAGACGGAGGAGCAGGCCGTGTTCGGCGAATTGAGCTTCAAGCCGATCCCGCAATGGCAGATCACCGCCGGGGGCCGCTATTTCCGCTACGATACGTCGATCACCGGCGGTTCCGATACGCCTATGACCCGTTCGGGGCGCCGACGGATGCCCTATCCCAGCCTGACCATCGATCCGTCGCGGGTTCGGAGCGGACAGGCGGGGGACGACGGTTTCGTGTGGAAGTTCAACACGTCGTTCAACTTCACGCCAGACCTGATGGCCTATGCCACCTACAGCAAGGGCTATCGCATCGGCGGCGTGAACCGCGTCGTACCCTGTATCCAGCCCCTGCCCGCCGGCCAGAATCTGTGCGCCCTGCCGAACGAACTGACATTCGGACCGGACAAGGTGAAGAATCTGGAACTGGGGATGCGCGCCCAGTTGTTCGACCGGCGCCTGTCCACCAGCATCTCCGTCTTCCAGATCAAATGGGACGGCATCCAGCTGGCCAGCCAGACGGTAAACGGCGCGATCGGCATCACCGCCAATGGCGGCAAGGCCAAGTCCCAGGGCGTCGATTTCACCTTCAACGCCCGCATCACCGACCAGTTCACCGTCCGCGGCAACTATTCCTATCTGGATGCGAAGCTGACGGAGGACGTGCCAGGCCTGTTGTCGACCGCGACCGGCAGCGCCGACCTGTTCTCCGGCGATCGCCTGCCCGGATCGGCGAAAAATTCGGGCGCGGCGTCGGCGGTCTACACCATGCCGATGGGCGACAACGACCTCCGCCTGAGCTGGACCGCGACCTATACCGGCGGCATCCTGACCCGTCCGGGCGCGCGCGGCGGTGGCGAGCGCCTGCCGTCCTATGTGATGCATCGCGCATCGGCGACATACAGTACGGACGTCTGGGAAATCAGCCTGTTCGCGAACAACATCTTCGACAAATATGCCCTGACCGGCGTGTCGAACGACCTGACCCGCTATGGCCAGGTCAATGACGGCATCATCTATCGCGGCTATGCCCAGTCGGTCGCGCAGCCGCGCACCATGGGCGTCGAGGGCCGCGTCAAGTTCTGATCCGGCACCTGCATGACGTAAAAAGGGCGTCTTCCCAGGCGGAAGGCGCCTTTTTTGCCCGTTCCGGCCCGCCGTCCCCTGTGCGACGTCCAAAGGGCGCCTGACGCCAAGGGGCTGAATTGGCAGCATAAATGGCGCGCATGCTGCCCGGAACTTCCCGAACTTCATGCATATGCGCTATTGCGAATGATTTTACGATGGATAAGAGCCTGTGATATCAAGCCTTTATCACGACAGTTCCGGTGTAGGAAAGATCAGTCGATCGCGATTCCCTGCCCCGCCAGCCAGTCGCGAACCGGGGCGAGCGCCCCTTCATGCCGTTTCCAGCGCGCCACCGCATCGGCACTGAGCGGGCGGCGAACCTGCGCCGCGCTGGGCGTCGCGACGGCGGCCTGGTTTTCGTGGAAGGACAGGCAGGCCGCGTCCCACCCCAGCCCGACATGCGCCAGCAGGCGGCGCGTCTCGCCCTCCTGATCGGCGACCAGCGCTTCGTAGGACAGTTGCAGCACCCGGCCGGGGAAAAGCCGGTCCCACAGCGCCAGCAGCCGGTCGAACCGCGCATAATAGCGCGCAATGTCCATCAGGTCGTAGCTATAGGCATAATAGGCCGACTGGCTGGCGAAGAGATTCTTGTAGTTGCTCCACACCGTATCCATTGGCTGGCGGCGCAGGCAGATGATTTTCGCCTGCGGCAGCGCGTGCAACATGTGCCCGATATACAGGAAATTGGCCGGCAGCTTGTCGATGAAGCGCCGCTTGCCATCGGCCCGGTGATGGCCTGCGCGCGCCATATAGGCCTGTCCCAGCGCCCGCGGATCGGACGCGGCGCTGGCGGCAATGGTGTCCGGGTCGATCACCAGGCGGGATCGCGTGCCGGCAAGCTGCTTCACCGCCAGCGGCATCGCCTGCAACTCGCCCGCCGACCCGACCTGCGGATGGGAGGAAAGGATGCGGTCGACCAGGGTCGTGCCGGTGCGCGGCATGCCGGTGACGAAGATCGGTGCAGGTTCCTCCAGCCCTGCCCCCCAGCCCTGCGGCGCGCCGTCCGCGAACAGCCGTTCGATCGCATCGAAGATCGCCGCATCGGCCGCGCCATCATAGCCGATGGCCTGCTTGTGCGCGCCATTGGCGGCGGACAGATGGGCGAAGGCTTGGGCGGCGTTGCCCATATCTTCATGGCTCTTGGCCAGCGCATAGCGGATACGCAGCCTGTCTTCGGGCTTTGTCGCAGCGGCGAGTATGGTTTCCAGGCGGGAGACATGGTTCGCCTCCGCCGTCTGCCGCGACAATATGGCCAACGCATAATGGACCCGCGCATCGCCGGGATCGATGCGCAATATCGCTTCATAATGATCCCGTGCCGCATCGACCCGACCGGTGAAGCCGCAGGCGGCAGCGAGATTGTAGCGATAGCTCAGATTATCCGGCTCGGCCGCGACCGCCCCCTCGAACGGCCCGACCGACGCCGCATGATCGCCCAGCCGCGCCAGCACGCAGCCGATCGTGTCATGCGTCAGGGCATCTTCCGGCCCGGCCGCCAGCGCCGCGCGCGCCGACCGGCCCGCCTCGCCATCGCGGCGCAGCAAGATCAGCAGGCGCGCATATTGGGCGAGATGTTCGGCCTGCCCGCCGCGCGCCACCGCCTGTTCCAGCATCGGCAGCGCCTGGGCCACCTGCCCCGCTTCGGCGGCGGCCATGCCCAGCAGGAAGAAACCGGCGGGGCGTTCGGGCTGCGCCATGGCGAGCCGCTGCGCCGCCTGCGCGGCGGCGGGCAGGTCGCCCCGCGCCAGCGCCGCGCGCGCCAGCGCCTCCAGGCTCATGCCATCCCCAGGGTGAAGCCGGCCACCCGCTCGATCGCCCAGAAACAGCCGATAATCCCCGCGCCGTAGAGCGCGGCCTGCCGCACCCACTGGTCGCGGTCGAAGATCGCCGCCAGCTTCAGGGCGCCGAGCACGCAGGCGACGAAGATCAACTGCCCCAGTTCGACCCCGCCGTTGAAGAAGAGCAGACCCGAGAGCCGTTCCTGCGGCGCGACACCCAGTTCACGCAGCACCGTCGCGAAGCCCAGCCCATGGAGCAGACCAAAGCCCGCCACCACCGCCAGTTGCCGGCGACGCTTGGCCGGATCGGTCCCGTCCTCCGCCTTCGCGCGGATCGCTTCGCGCGCCATGAAGGCGATGGAAAGCGCGATCACCGCCTCTACCGGCGGCACCGGCACGGTGACGATGTCGAAGAAGGCGAGCGCCAGGCTGAGCGAATGGCCGAGGGTGAAGGTCGTCACCAGCCCCAGCAGGAAGCGCCCGCGCGCCAGCAGGCAGAGGCACAGGACGAAGGCCAGATGATCCCAGCCGCCCAATATATGGACGATGCCCTGTCCCGTATATTCGACCGCGATTTCGGGCAGCGCGCGGCTGCGCGCCGCCGTTTCGCCGATCGGCAGGGACAGGCTGTCGCCATCGGGCTGGAGCGCCTGCTGCACCCGCGCGCCGGTGGCGGTGGACAGGAAGGTGCCGCCATCGACCGCCCAGGGGGTGACGATCGCATCGTCGGCCGCCAGCGCCCGGTCGCAGGCGATGCCGATCGCATAGCGGGTCATCACCGTTTCGGTCAGCTTATCCCGGCTCGTTTCGCGGCACCCTTCGGGCAGGCCGAGCGGCCGGTCGCTGGCCAGGACCGAGGGGACCGAGGCGCTCAACTCGAAACTGCCGGGGTCGGCGCCCTGCTGGATGGTGAAGTCGCCGACGCGGAACACGTCCGCCTGCGCCGGGGCGGCAAAGCCCAAGAGCAGCGTCAGGATCAGCAATAGGCGGCGCACCATCATTGCTCCACCTGGATGCGATAGCCGCTTTCGAGCTTGCGCACTTCCTGTTCGACCAGCGCGCCGGTTTGCGCGGCCAGATAGTCCTGGCTGACCTGATCGCGCACATCGGTATAGGGCAGCATCGCGGACGGGCCGCGATCGCGCACCCGCGCGAAATGCCAGCCGCGGGTCGATGGCAGCGGGCCGATCCATTGGCCGGTCGGCGCCTTTTTCAGCGCGTCGGTGAAGGGCTGGCCGAACATCCCGCGCACCATCGATTCGCCGTAATTGGGGAGGTCGTGGCCCATCCAGAAATCGTCGCCCTTGACCGAGCCGCCCGCTTGCAGCTTCGCGAGCAGGGCGGCGGCATCGGCGGGCTTGCGTTCGAAGAAGACATGGTCGAGCGACATGCGCGGTTCGGCGCGATAGAGATCGCGATGCGCGGCATAATAGCCCATCAACTGGTCCTCGCTCGGGTCGGCCGGGGCGCCTGCGATCATGAAGCGGACCCGGTCGATCAGCCGCTGCTTGGTGGTCTTGTCGGTCATATGCATCCCCCGCTCCACCGCGTTGCGGAACAGCAGTTCGTCGGCGACATAATCGTGGATCAGCTTGGCCTTCGCCTGCGCATCGGGCTTTCTGCCCGCCATCATCTCATAATCGTCGGACAGGCTTTTCTGGACGGACAGCGGCACGTCGATCGTCTGGTGCCGGGCGCTGACGGCCCAATAGAGCAGGAAGATCCCGCCCGACACGGCCAGGAAGACGAGGAAGGGATCGCGCGCCGCCAAAGCGCGCAGCGGGGCAGTCAAACGGCGCATCAGCGCGGACATCCTTTCACAGCCGCCCGGCGGGGCGGACGTTCTTCGTCCAGCTTATGACGATCCTGCCACCGCGCCCCTCTACGTCAAATGACGCATGGGTCGGACCACGCCTCCTGGCCCCCTGCCGTCATCCCGGCGAAGGCCGGGATCGCACTGCCTGCCTGCGCCACGAACAAGGAGGCGGGATGCCAGCATTCGCCGGCATGTTTAAAAGCTATCATGCCCCCTGCTAAGCCAGCATCTCCGCCGTGACCGGCAGGGTGCGGATGCGCTTGCCGGTCGCGGCATGGATGGCGTTGACCAGGGCGGGGATGACCGGCGGCAGGGCGGGTTCGCCCAGGCCGGTGGGCGGATAATCGGTCTTCAAGAACTCCACCACGATCCGCGGCGCATCGGCGATGCGCAGATAGGGGTGGGTATCGTAATTGGCCTGCTCCACCGCGCCAGCGACCTGGGTGATCTGCTGACCGGCCAGCGCCTGACCCAGCCCCTCGATCACAGACCCTTGCGCCTGATGCAGCGCGTTGATCGGGTTGATGATCTGGCTGCCGACATCGCCCGCGACCCAGACGGTCTTCACCTTGGGCATCCCATCGACGATCGCCACTTCCAGCACTTCGGCGAAATAGCCCATATGGCTGTAATAGAAGGCGAAGCCCTTGCCCGTGCCCTTGGGCAGCGCCTTGCGCGTCGCCCAGCCGCCCATGGCGAGCGCCTTTTCGATCACGCCTTGCGCGCGGGCGGTAACGAAGGGCGGCTGGTTGGGGCCGCGCGGCAGTTCCTTTGGATCGCGTAGCAGCTCCAGCATGAGGGTCGGCAGATCCTTGCCCGCCGCCTGCGCGACCTCGTCGAGAAAGGCCTGGGTGACGAAGGCCAGCGCGTTGGAGCCGGGCGCGCGCAGCCAGCCGGTCGGCATGTTGGTGGAAAGGAAACTCTGTTCCAGCAGGACATTGTCGATCAAACCGGCGGGCAGTTCGCTGGCGGGCATTTCCGCCGATCGCACCGGCTTGCCGTCCTTGCCGAAGGTGACGAAATGATCGTGGAAGGCGGTCAGCCTGCCGCCCTTGTCGAGCGCGGCGCGGAAACCGTGCCAGCCGGCGGGGCGATAGAAATCGCGCTGGATATCCTGCTGCCTGTTCCACAGCAGCTTGACCGGCACGCCCGGCACCTGCGCGGCGATCGACGCCGCCTGTACCATATAGTCGTTCATCAGCCGCCGACCGAAGCCGCCGCCGATGCGGGTGAAGTTGATGCGAATCTTGTCCGGCGGCAGGTTCAGCGCCTTGGCCACCAGCCCGCGCCCATTTTCCGGGTTCTGCGTCGGCGCCCAGATTTCAACCGCGCCGTCCTTGAACAGGGCGGTGCAATTTTGCGGCTCCAGCGTGCCGTGGGCGAGGAAGGGATAGTCGTAATCGGCGGCGACCGTCTTTGCCGCGCTGGCGAAGGCGACATCGATATCGCCGGTGCGGACGATGTCGGCATCCGCCTTGCCCTTGCGCTTCGCCGCCGCCTGGCTCGCATAGCTTTCGGTCGAAAACCCGCTGACCGCGCTGACATCCCAGTGGATCTTGAGCGCGTCGCGAGCCTGGTTGGCGCTCCACCAGCTTTTCGAGAGGATGGCGATGCCCTCAAAGCCGGATTCCGGCGTGCCGTCGCCCTTGATCGTCAGCACATGGGCAATGCCGGGCAGCGCTTTCACTTCGTCCAGATTGGCGGACTTAATGGCGCCGCCGAAGGCCGGGCAGGTTTCCAATACGGCATAGAGCATGCCCGGCAGCTTGAAATCGATGCCGAACAGCGGCTTGCCCGCGACGATGGCGGGGGTATCGACGCCGACGACCGACTGGCCGATGATGCGGAAATCGGCGGGTTCCGTCAGCTTGAGCGTCGCCGGATCAGGCGCGGGCAGTTTCGCCGCCGCCGCCGCGAGCGAGGCATAGGTCGCCGACTTGCCGGATTGGGGATCGCTGACCGTGCCGGCGGACGTCTTCAGCGTTTCCGGCACCACGCCCCAGCCCTGCGCGGCCGCCGCGACCAGCATCGCCCGCGCCGCGGCCCCCGCCTGCCGCGTGGGCAGCCATTCGCGCGGCGTCGTGCGGCTGCCGCCCGCGCTCTGGCCGCCGAAGACCTTGGCGTCGGCATGGGTCTGCTCGATCGTGACCTGGCTCCAGTCGACGCCCAGTTCCTCGGCGATCATCATCGGCAGCATCGTCTTGGCGCCCTGCCCGATCTCCGCATTTTTCGCGCCGATGACGACGCGATTGTCGGGCAGGATGCGGATGAAGGCGGTCAGGATCACCGGTGTCCCGTCGGCCGCCCGCGCCAGCGGCACATTCAGGTCAAACAACAGGCCGCCGCCCGCCAGCAGCGAAGCGGAAATGAAGCCCCGGCGCGAAAGGTTGGCGGCGCTCATGCCTGCACGTCCTGGATGCCGGCGGCGTCCTTGATCGCGGCGCGGATGCGCACATAGGTGGAGCAGCGGCAGAGGTTGCCCATCATCGCCGCATCGATCTCTTCATCGCTGGGTTTTGGCGTCGTCGCGAGCAAAGCGGTGGCGCTCATGATCTGCCCGGCCTGGCAATAGCCGCATTGCGGCACGTCATGCTTCACCCAGGCGGCGGCGATGCGCTTGCCGGGATCGCCCGTCTGCACGCCTTCGATCGTGGTGATCGCCTTGCCGGCGACATCGCCAAGCGGCGTCTGGCAGGATCGCACCGCGTCGCCGCCGACATGCACCGTGCAGGCGCCGCACAGCCCCGCGCCGCAGCCGAACTTGGTGCCGACCATGTCGAGATCCTCGCGCAGCACCCAGAGCAGGGGCTTGGCGGCGTCGCCATCGACCTGTCGTTTCTGACCATTGACCGTGAAGCTGATCGCCATATGTCTACCCCGTCTCTCTTGCCGCCAATAGAGGCGCATCTGCACGCGTCTGTCCAGTCGTCATGACAGCAGCGGTACGACATCCCCGCTGTCGCGCGCGACCGGGCGCGGCTGGACATGGACCAGCAACGCGTCGAGCTGGTCGCGCGCCTCCACCACGCCGCGCGCCAGCAGCCGCCCGCGCGCGTCGATCAGCGCGGCGGACGGTCGGTCGCCGGACCGGAAATCGCGCATCACCTCGGCGCTCATGATGACGTCGGTGTCGCGGATATGATGCTGGCGCAGCATGTCGCCATAGTCTTCCGCCCGTCCTTCCCCCAGGAAAAGCAGACGCAGCCGCTTGCGATCGGTCAGCGCCAGCGCGTCGCGGATCACGGCGCGGCTGGCGGGGCAATCGGGGCGGATGAACAGCAGCAGCAGCGCGCGCCCGTCCGCGCTCGGCCCGCCGATCGTCAGCATGTCCCCGGCCAGGGTCGGCGCGCTGACCACCGGGGCCGCGCCGCCGGGACCGGGCAGGCCGGCGCGCTGCACGATCGGCATGGCGCGATCCTGCAACAGCCGCACCTGGCGCGCCAGCGCGACCACCGCCACGACCAGCAGGATGACGATGATCCAGAGAAGGAAGAGAGACGCGATCAGCACCAGGCGGTCATGCTCACAGACATTGGAGCATGGCGCTAACCCGGCGATCCGCGCCGCTCGATAGGGCGTTTGACGTAGGGCCTCGGCCGGGTGTCCCGCTATGCCGGACGCAGGGTCGTTCGCAGGAACCCTTTGGGCGGCGCAGGCCGCCTCGCAGCAAGTACGCAAAAAGCCTCTCCCATAGCGGCTTGCTCCGGCCCGGACTCCTTGTGGGTCCGGGCCGTCATATTGGGGTAAGCGCGCAATGCTACGTCGTTCACCCCATTGCCGCTCCGCCGCCCGCCCCTAGCTTCCGTGACAAAGGTCAAGGGTGTCAAAGGGGGTAATGCGATGAGGCCGAAACATGCGCTGCTGGGCGCTTTGCTCGCCGCCACGGTGATTTCGTCGGCGGCGGTCGTCGCCCAGAATGACAAGCCCACCTTGCCCGCCGCGCTGGAAGCCAAGATCAAGACACTGTCCAAGGAAAAGCGCGATTTCCTGACTTCCGACCCGGCCGAGATGTTCGCCGGCTCCTACGACAAATTGTTCGAGCGGCTGGCGACCAAGACGCCGGAAGAAATCAGCGCCTATATCGAGGCGATGATGGACGCGGTGGCAGCATCGAAGTTCAACGCCAAGACCGACATGGCGGCTATCCCGCTCGATACTGACAATGAAAATTTCAACGGCTGGAAACTGCGCCGGCCCAGCGGCCTGGACCCCAAGCGCGAACCGGGGCCGTTTGAACTCAGCTATTACGCCCATGGTCGCGGCGGCGGCGTTTATGGCGGCGGCATCGCGACCTTCGCCGGCGCGCCGGTCGCGATCTTCCCGGAGGATCTGGTCGCGGGCAAGGTCGACGTCGCGATCGTCGGCGCCCCGCTGGACATGGGATCGGGCTATCGCGGGGCCAAGGGCGGGCCGTCCGCGATGCGCACCCAATATGGCGCGGGCGGCATCGACATGTACACGATGGTCGATCCGTCCAAGGAATTGAAGATCGTCGATTATGGCGACATCGCCGTCGACAATATGTCGACCGAGCGCACCGTCGCCCATGTGCGCGAGCGGGTAGCGGAAATCGCGCGCACCGGTGCCATCCCCTTCATCGTCGGCGGCGACCATAGCCTGGAATATAGCGACGTCGCGGGAATCGCCGACGTCCATGGCAAGGGCAGTTTCGGCGTCGTCCATTTTGATTCCCACTATGATGCGGGCAAGGGCGGTGTCCATTTCATCACCCATGGCGCCCCGGTCTATCGCGCGGTCAAGGAAGGCCATGTGCTGGGCAAGAATTATATCCAGGTGGGCCTGCGCGGGCCATGGCCGGAGAAGGAAGGCTTCGAATGGATGCGCGACAATGGCGTGCGCTACCATGCGATGCCGGAGGTCGAGAAGAATGGATGGGCCGCGACGATGGAACGCGCGCTCAAGGAAGCGCGGGAGAGCGGCAAGAAGCTCTACGTCTCCTTCGACGTGGACGTGCTCGACCCCGCCTTCATCCCCGGCACCGGCACCCCGGTCCCCGGCGGGCTGACGATGCGGGAGGCGATCCCGATCGTGCGCCGCCTGTGCGCCGAAAATGATCTGATCGGTTTCGAGATCGTGGAACTCGCCCCAGTGCTGGACCCGACCTATCGCAGCGCCTTGAACGCCAATTTCATCATGCACGCCTGCCTGACCGGGGTGGCGATGCGCAAGAAGGGGATCAGGCAGGCGGGCTATCTGTCCGACCTGACCACCGAACATGGCCAGCCCTACTATGGCGACAAGGCGGCCAAGGACGGCAAGGCGGAGAAGGTCGATCCCGGTTTCGCGCGGGGCGGTCGTCGGCGGACGACCTGATCGGGTTATTGCGAAGGAATGCGGAGGGGTAGCTGGCGGACGCGGGCCACCCTTTTCGTTACATACGTCATATGCCCCATGTCGCGACCTGCCTGCGCTAACCACATGTCTTATATGACCGTGCAAAGCGCCATCACCGTGCCGCCCAAGTCCCGGCACCAGCGGGTGGACGGGCGCGCCATGGTCGCCTTTTCCCCGCGCGGCGTCCGCGACATGATGCAGGTGGCGCCGGCGCGGCTGCTGTTCCCCGATGGGCGCGAGGGCGATTTTCCCCTGGCCGTCACCGTCACGACCAGCGGCGGGCTGACCGGCGGCGACCGGCTGGCGCTCGACGTCATCGTCGATCCCGGCGCGGCGGCGACGATCGTGCCGCAGGCAGCCGAAAAGCTGTACCGCGCGCTGGACGAGGACGAACCGACCCGCATCGACACCCGCATCAGCATCGGCGCGGGCGCGACCTGCGAATGGCTGGCGCAGGAGGCGATATTGTTCGACCGCAGCCGGATGCGGCGCACGCTCGAAGCGAACCTGGCGCCCGACGCGCGGATGCTGGCGATGGAGACGCTGGTGCTGGGGCGCGGCGCGATGGGGGAAAGCTACACCAGCGGCCTGATCCACGAAGCCTGGCGCATCCGGCGCGACGGGCGGCTGGTCTGGGCCGACACGCTCCATGTCGAAGGCGATTTCGCAAGCCAGGGCCGCGCGCCTTTCGGCTTCGGCGATGCGATCGCGATCGCCACTTTGGTCTATGCCGGAGCGGATGCGGGCGACTATCTCGACCTGGCGCGCAGCCTGTTCGAGGGGCCGGGTGCGGGCGCGACCAGTTTCGACGGCCTGCTGATCCTGCGCCTGACCGCCGCCGATCCGCAGGCGCTGCGCAAGGATGTGATGCGCGCGGCGGGCATATTGCGCGCCGCCATTTTCGGATTGTCGCCAACCATGCCAACCATCTGTTACTGCTAGGGCCATGAATCTCACGGGGCGGGAAAAGGACAAGCTGCTGGTCGCGATGGCCGCGATGGTCGCGCGCGGCCGGCTGGCGCGCGGGGTGAAGCTCAATCATCCCGAAGCGATTGCGCTCATCACCGACCATGTGGTGGAGGGCGCACGCGACGGCCAGTCGGTCGCCGCATTGATGGCGAGCGGCGGCCATGTGCTGACCCGCGATCAGGTGATGGAGGGCATAGCCGAGATGATCCACGACATACAGGTCGAGGCGACCTTCCCCGACGGCACGAAGCTGGTCACCGTGCACAGGCCGATCCGGTGATCCCCGGCGAGATCATCCCCGCCAGCGGCGACATATTGCTCAACGAGGGGCGTGTCCCCGTCACCCTCGCTATCGCCAATAGCGGCGACCGGCCGATCCAGGTCGGCAGCCATTATCATTTCGCCGAAACCAACCCGGCGCTGGTCTTCGATCGGGCAGCGGCGCGCGGCTATCGGCTAGACATACCGTCGGGCACCGCCGTCCGCTTCGAGCCTGGCCAGACGCGCGACGTGCAGCTCATCCCCTATGCCGGCGACCGGATGGTCATCGGCTTCCGCGGCGATGTGATGGGGAAGCTCTGACATGCCCGTGACCATGACCCGCCGCGCCTATGCCGGGATGTTCGGCCCCACGACCGGGGACCGCGTGCGGCTGGGTGATTCTTCGCTCTTTATCCGGGTCGAGGAAGACCGGACCATCTATGGCGAGGAAGTGAAGTTCGGCGGCGGCAAGGTGATCCGCGACGGCATGGGGCAAAGCCAGATGAGCCGCGCGGACGGCGCGCCCGACACCGTCATCACCAATGCGCTGATCCTGGATCATTGGGGTATCGTGAAGGCCGACGTGGCGATCCGCGACGGCCTGATCGCTGCGATCGGCAAGGCGGGCAACCCGGACGTCCAGCCCGGCGTCACCATTCCCATCGGGCCAGGTACGGAGATCATCGCGGGCGAAGGCCGCATCCTGACCGCGGGCGGGATCGACGCCCATATCCATTTCATCTGCCCCCAGCAGGTGGACGAGGCGCTGAATGCGGGCATCACCACCATGCTGGGCGGCGGCACCGGCCCGGCGCACGGTACGCTGGCGACGACCTGTACGCCCGGCGGCTGGCATATCGGACGCATGTTGCAGGCGCTCGAAACCATGCCGATGAATTTCGGCCTGTTCGGCAAGGGCAATGCCAGCCAGCCCCAGGCGCTGGAGGAGATGATCCGCGCGGGCGTCTGCGGCCTCAAGCTGCACGAGGATTGGGGCACGACCCCGGCCGCGATCGATTGCTGCCTGTCGGTCGCCGACGACTATGACATCCAGGTCGCGATCCATACCGACACGCTCAACGAAGCGGGCTTCGTCGAAAGCACGGTCGGCGCGTTCAAGGGGCGGACCATCCACGCCTTCCATACCGAGGGTGCGGGTGGCGGTCATGCGCCCGACATCATCAAGGTGGCGGGCCTGCCCAACGTCCTGCCCTCCTCCACCAACCCGACCCGGCCCTATACCGTCAACACGATCGAGGAACATCTCGACATGCTGATGGTCTGCCACCATCTCGACCCGCGCATCGCCGAGGATGTCGCCTTCGCCGACAGCCGCATCCGCAAGGAGACGATCGCGGCGGAGGATATTCTCCACGATCTGGGCGCTTTCTCGATGATGTCGTCGGACAGCCAGGCGATGGGGCGCGTGGGCGAGACGATCATCCGCTGCTGGCAGAGTGCGGACAAGATGAAGCAGCAGCGCGGGTCGCTGGGATCGGACGATGCCGACAGCGACAATTTCCGCGCGAAACGCTATATCGCCAAATATACGATCAACCCGGCGATCGCCCATGGCATCGGCCATATCGTCGGGTCGATCGCGGTTGGCAAGCTGGCCGATCTCGTTCTCTGGTCGCCCGCCTTCTTCGCGGTGAAGCCCGACATGGTCATCAAGGGCGGCAGCATCGCCACCGCGCCGATGGGCGACCCCAATGCCAGCATCCCCACGCCCCAGCCGGTCCATTACCGCCCGATGTTCGGCGGCATGGGCCGGGCAGGCGCGCTGTCGGCGGTGCATTTCGTGTCGGCTGCGGGGATTGCGGACGGGATCGGCGAACGGCTGCACCTCGCCCGGCCGCTCGAAGCCGTGCGCAATACGCGCAGCGGGATCGGCAAGGCGTCGATGATCCTGAACGACGCGATGCCCGACATCCAGGTCGATCCCGAGACTTACGAAGTGCGGGCCGACGGCGAACTGCTCACCTGCGAACCGGCCAGCGTGCTGCCGTTCGCGCAGCGCTATTTCCTGTTCTGATGAAGGCCCGATCATGCTGACCGCCCATGACGTCATCCCCCACGGCCACTGGTCGGGTCCAGCCGCCGACCATATCATGCTGGATCATGACGCGCGGCACCGTCGGCGCTGGGTCTACACCGCCGACCATGGCACCATGTTCCTGCTCGACCTGGCCCGCGCCACGGTGCTGGGGCATGGCGACGCGCTGCAACTGTCGGACGGGCGGCTGGTTGAAATTCTCGCCGCCCCCGAAGCGCTAGTCGAGGTCACCGCCGACAGTGCATCGACGATGATGCGGCTCGCCTGGCATATCGGCAACCGGCACCTGCCCGCCGAACTCCATCCCCACGCCATCCGCCTGCGCGACGACCATGTCATCAACGCCATGCTCGAAGGGCTGGGCGCGACGGTGACGCAGATCGAGGCGCCCTTCACCCCCGAAGGCGGCGCCTATTCGGGTGGCGGCCATCATCATGGTCATGCGCACGATCATGACCATGGCCACGATCACCACCACCACGACCATGCTGGCTGACGCCGCCCTCCACCGCCTTCTGGCCTGGACCTCGCCTGCCTATCCGGTGGGCAGCTTCACCTATAGCCATGGCCTGGAAACCGCGGTCGAGGACGGCCGCGTCCGCACCGCGACCGATGTCGCCGCCTATGTCGAGGCGGTGCTGGCGCGCGGCGGCGGCTGGGTGGATGCGGTGCTGTTCGTCCATGCTTATGAAACGGCAGGCGACGCCGCAGCGTTCGATGCCATCGCCGAACTGGCGGGCGCGTTCCGGGGCAGCAGCGAAACGGCGCTGGAAAGCCGACAGCAGGGTGGCTCCTTCCTGTCGGTCACGCGCAAGGCCTGGCCCCATCCGACGCTCGACGCCTTTGCGGCGCGCTGGGAAGGGCGTCCGATGGCGCATACGGTCGTGATGGCGCTGGCCTGCGCCGCCCATGCCATCCCGCTGGAACCCGCGCTGCACGGCTGGCTTCATGCCACCGCCGCCAATCTGGTATCGGCCGGGGTGCGCCTCGTGCCGCTCGGCCAGACCGACGGGCAGTTGGCGCTGGCCGCCCTCTCCCACGCCATTCCGGCCATCGCCGCCAAAGCGATGATTACGTCGCTCGACGATCTCGGCACCGCCGCGCCCGACCTTGAACTCGCCAGCCTCGCCCATGAAACCCTCTACACAAGGCTCTTCCGCTCATGACCTCTCGTAACGGTCCCTTACGCGTCGGCATCGGCGGCCCGGTCGGCTCCGGCAAGACCGCGCTGACCGACCGGCTCTGCAAGGCGATGCGCGACCATTATAATATCGCCGCTATCACCAACGACATCTACACCCGCGAGGATGCGGAATTTCTCACCCGCTCCGGCGCGCTGGTGCCGGAACGGATCATGGGCGTGGAGACGGGTGGCTGCCCGCATACCGCGATCCGCGAGGACGCCAGCATCAATCTGGCTGCGGTGGACGAGATGAGCCGGAAATTCCCCGGCCTGGAGGTCATCTTCATCGAAAGCGGCGGCGACAATCTCGCCGCGACCTTCAGCCCCGAACTGGCCGACATCACCATCTACGTCATCGATGTGTCGGCCGGCGACAAGATCCCGCGCAAGGGCGGGCCGGGCATCACGAGGTCCGACCTGCTGCTCATCAACAAGATCGACCTCGCCCCGCTGGTGGGCGCGGACCTGGGCGTCATGGACAGGGACGCCAGGAAGATGCGCGGGCAGCGCCCCTTCCTCTTCACCAACCTCAAGGACAATATCGGCCTGCCCGCCGTCATCGCCTTCATCGTCGCGACCGGCGGCCTGCGCCCCTGGCACGCCGATACCGCCGCGATCTGATGGACCGCGCCGCCTATGTCCTGCGCGAAAAGCGGCTCTACAATAAATGGGTCGCGAGCCAGACATTGGAGGATTATGCCCTGCGCTACACCGCCGACAGCGCGCGGCGCTGGACGGCGGGACAGGTGGCGGGCACCGCGATCGGCGCGACCGCCTTCCTCGCCTGCGAAGCGATCGGCGCGTCGATCACCCTGACCTACGGCTTCGCCAACAGCGTCGCCGCGATCGCCGCCGCGGTCGCTTTGATGTTCGTCATCGGCCTGCCTATCGCCTATCACGCCGCCAAGCACGGCCTTGACATCGATCTGCTGACGCGCGGCGCGGGCTTTGGCTATCTGGGGTCCACCCTCACCTCGCTGATCTACGCCAGCTTCACCTTCCTGCTTTTTTCGGTCGAAGCGACGATCATGGCGGTCGCGCTGCGGGCGATGACAGGGATGCCGATGAGCCTCGCCTATCTGGCGAGCGCGCTGGTGGTCATCCCGATCGCACTCTACGGCATGAGCGCCATCACCCGGTTCCAGAACGCGACCCAATGGGTCTGGATCACGCTACAAGTCGCGCCGATCGCCTATATCCTCTGGTCCGGCCCGGCCGCGCTGGCCGAATGGAGCCATTTCACCGGGCAACTGGGCGCCAGGGACGGCAGCGTCAGCCTGCTCTATTTCGGCTTCGCGCTGTCCACCCTCCTCTCCCTTCTGCCGCAAATCGGGGAGCAGGCGGACTATCTGCGCTTCCTGCCGGACAAGGCGACGATCGGCCGGGGGAAATGGTGGGCGGCGATGCTGGCGGGCGGGCCGGGATGGACCCTGATCGGCGGCATGAAGCTGCTGCTCGGGTCATGGCTGGCGCATTTCCTGGTCAAGAGCGCCGCCTTGCAGAGCGAGGCGTCCAGCCCGACCGCGATGTTCCAGGCGATCTATACCGCCATGACGGGCCATGCCGGCCTGTCGCTGATCCTGACCGGCCTGTTCGTCATCATCTGCCAATTGAAGATCAACGTCACCAACGCCTATGCCGGATCGATCGCCTGGTCGAATTTCTTCGCCCGGCTGACGCACAGCCATCCCGGCCGGGTCGTGTGGCTCATCTTCAACGTGCTGCTCGCTTTGCTGCTGATGGAAGTCGGCATTTTCGACGCGATCGAGGCGATATTGATCCTCTACGCCACGGTCGCGGCGGGCTGGATCGGGGCGCTGGCCGCGGACCTGATGATCTCCAAGCCGCTGCGCCTGTCGCCTGCGGGAATCGAGTTCAAGCGGGCGCATCTGTTCGACATCAATCCGGTGGGCATTGGCGCGATGCTGCTGTCCATCGCGGTATCCGCTCTCGCCCATTTCGGCCTGATGGGCGACATAGCCCGCGCCTTCGCCCCGGTGATCGGCATGGCGGTCGCTTTCACCACCGCCCCGATCATCGCGCTTGTCACCCATGGCCGCTATTATATCGCCCGCCGGTCCCACTGGCCCGCAGGCAGCGATATAAAGACCTGCATCATCTGCGAAAACGCGTTCCAGCATGCCGACATGGCGCATTGCCCGATGTATGCTGCGCCGATCTGCTCGCTCTGCTGCACGCTGGAGGCGCGCTGCCACGACCGGTGCAAGACCGACAGCCGGGCGACGCAGCAGGCCGCGCGCTGGCTGGAACGGCTGCTGCCCCGCGCCATCGCCAAACATGTGCATACGCCCGTCGGCCATTTCATCGCCGTCATGAGCATCATCACCCTGGCGAACGGCGCGGTGCTGGGCGGCATCGGCTGGCAAGTGGCGCGGGGTGCGCCATCCATCGCCGCGCAGACATCCAGCCTGATGCTGGGCCTGTTCCTGCTCTTTTCGCTGTTCGGCGGGGTCATCGCCTGGATGATCGTGCTGGCACACCAGAGCCGCCGGTCGGCGATGCAGGAAAGCGAGCATCATGTGCAGAAACTGATGGAAGAGGTGATCGCCCATGACGTGACCGGCGCGGAACTGCAACGCGCCAAGGAGGCGGCCGAAGCCGCCAACGCCGCCAAGAGCCGCTATCTGGTCAGCGTCAGCCATGAAATCCGATCCCCGCTCAACAGCATCTACGGCTATGCCCAGCTTATGGAGCGCGGTCACGAGATCGCCCCGATCGAAGCGGCCAAGGTCATTCGCCGCAGCGCCGAGCATCTGACCAATCTGGTCGAAGGGCTGATGGACATCAGCCAGGTCGAAAGCGGCGTACTGCGCATCAGCAGCGAAACGGTGCGCCTGTCTCCCTTCGTCGACCAGATCGCCAATATGTTCCGGCCGCAGGCGCAGGCCAAGGGGATCGACTTCCTCTACGAACGGCCCGAGAAGCTGCCCGATTTCGTGCGGACCGACCAGAAGCGGCTGCGCCAGATCCTCATCAACCTGCTGTCCAACGCGATCAAGTTCACCCGGTCCGGCGCCGTCACCTTCCGCGTCCAATATCGCAGCCAGATGGCGACGTTCGACATCGTCGACACCGGCATCGGCATCGCCGCCGATGACCTCAAACGCATCTTCGATCCGTTCGAGCGCGGCTCCAATCCCGACGCGCAAAAGCAGAAGGGCATCGGCCTCGGCCTCGCCATCACCCAGGCGCTGGTGCAGATATTGGGCGGCGACCTGTCCGTGGTCAGCACCGCGGAGCAGGGCACGCAATTCACGGTGCGGCTGATGCTGGGCCATGTCGCGGGCGTGGCCGACAGCCAGCCGGTCGAAACGATCAGAGGCTATGAAGGCGACCGGCGCAAAGTGCTGCTGATCGACGATGACGCCGTCCAGGTGGCGGTGCTGCGCGGGCTGCTGGAGCCGCTCGACTTCATCGTGTTCGAGGCGCTGAACGGACGCACCGGCATGGAGATCGCCGCACGCGAACAGCCCGACATCGTCCTGCTCGACATCTCCATGCCCGGCGAATCGGGTTGGGACGTGTGCCGGGCGCTGCGCGAGACGCTGGGCGGCGCGGTCCGCATCGTCATGGTGTCGGCCAATGCGCATGAGTTCCATCGCGGTGGCGATGGCCGCGCGGCGCATGACATGTTCCTGATGAAGCCGGTCGATCTCGACGCGTTGCTCGATGCGATCGCGGACCAGTTGCGCATCCGCTGGACCGGCGACGCGCTGCCGGCACCCGTCCCCGCCATCGGGGACGAAGCGCTGCCGCCGCTGCCGCAGGAAGCCGCGCCGATCCTGGCCGATATCGAGCAGAAGGCGATCATCGGCCATGTCCGCGGCATCGAATCCAGCATCCGCACGCTGGAGGAAACCGTGCCCGACGCCGCGCCGCTGACCCGACGCCTCCTCGCCCATCTCGACCGTTTCGACCTCAAGGGGCTGATCAGAACCATAAGGGCCGCCCGATGACCACGCCTTCCCACACCGATACCGTCCTCGTCGTGGACGACACACCCGAATCGCTGCGCTTCCTGACCGACACGCTGGAGGCGGCCAATATCTCCGTGCTGATCGCCACCAGCGGCGACGCGGCGATCGAACTGCTGGACCATGTCGCCCCCGACCTTATTCTGATGGACGCGGTGATGCCGGGGCTGGACGGGTTCGAGACGACGCGCGCGATCAAGCAGATGCCTGCGGGCGCGCCGATTCCGATCATCTTCATGACCGGCCTCACCGAAAGCGAGCATGTCGTCCACGCGCTGGAGGCGGGCGGCGTCGATTATGTGCGCAAACCGATCGTGGTCGAGGAGCTGTTGGCCCGCGTGCGCGTGCATATGGCCAATGCGCGCCAGACCCAGGGCGGCCAGTTCGCGCTCGACGCCACGGGGCGGAACCTGATCGCGGTCGCAACCGACGGGCGGCTGAGCTGGAGCACGCCGGGTGCGGAGAAATTGATGGAGGCGCTGGCGCCGGGCTGGTCGCGCGGCGACGCCGCGCCGCCTGCGCTGCTGCGCAACGCCGTCGGACGGCTACTGGCCGACGATCTCGCCCCCGGAGCGACGGCGAAGGCGGACAGCGGCCAGGGCGATACGGTCGAACTCATCATCGTCGGGCGACCGCGCCGCGACGAGATATTGATCCGCCTCAACCATATCGACCCGCAGGCCGACATCGGCCGGCTCCAAAGCCATTTCGGCCTGACCCAGCGCGAGGCCGAAGTGTTGCTGTGGATCAGCTACGGCAAGCCCAACCGGGTCATCAGCGAGATATTGGTCATCAGCCCGCGCACCGTGAACAAGCATCTGGAGCAGATTTTCGAGAAGCTGGGCGTGGAAACGCGGGCCGCGGCGGCCGCCTTCGCGGTGCGGGTGATCGCGCATTGAGCCCCCCCTCTCCCCCAGGGAGAGAGGATATGCAGCCTTAATCGCGCAGCGCGTCAGGCGACGTCGGGAGAGGGGAAGGCGACGTTCCGTTCGCAACAAGTCCCTCCAGCCGCGCCAGCATCTCAGCACTGACCGCCACCCCCTCCCGCAACGCTTTCTCCCGCGCGGCGAAACGACGGTCGCCGGGCATCCGCTCCTGCCCCGCCGCCCGCAACGCTTCGACCAGTTGCTCGACCCGCGCCGCAAACCCCGCCGCCGATCCGCCGCGCGCCGGGTCGATCAATATCACACACTCCCCGGTGCAGGGCGTCTGCGCGCCGGGATGCCCCGACCAGTCGACCTCATGCGCGTAGAGCCCGCCGGTCAGGGCGGCGGCCATGATCTCGATCATCATCGCGATCGCTGCCCCTTTATGCCCGCCAAAGGGCAGCAGCGCGCCGCCGTCCAGCACCGCGCGGGGATCGCGGGTCGGCCGGCCCGCCGCATCGACGCCCGCGCCTTCGGGCAGGGCGTGCCGTTCCCGCGCGGCGATCTGTACGTCGCCATGGGCCAGCAGGCTCACCGCCTGGTCGAACACGACGATCTTCCCGCCCGCGTGCGGCGCGGCGAAGGCGAGCGGATTGGTGCCATAGACGGGCTTTTTCGCGCCGGGCGGAACCACGACGGCCATGCTGTCCACCATGGCGATCGCAACCAGCCCCGCCTCCGCAAAGGGTTCGACATCGGGCCAGAGCGCCGCGAAATGATGCGATCGCCGGATCGCGACGACGCAGGCGCCGGTCGCACGCGCCCTTGCCATGGCCATCGGCGTAGCGGCCGCCAGCGCGGGCTGGGCAAAACCGTTGGCGGCATCGACGCGCAGGAAGGACGCGCCGCCATCCTCGACCACCGGCTGCGCTCGCCCGTCGACCCATCCGCTGCGCAGCGTCGCGACATAACCCGGCATCCGGAACAGGCCGTGGCTCATCGCCCCGTCGCGCTCCGCCCCGGCGCAATTGCGGGCAAGGATATCCGCCACGCCCGGTGACGTGCCATTGGCGAGAAAGATGCGGGCCAGCAGCGCCACCAGCGCGTCGAAATCCATAGGGGTCATGGCGCCACCCTCCCCCGCTTTGCCGCGCAGCGCAACGGCCGGAACGCGGCAGGCCATACGTCCTTCACCCCATTGCCGCCCCTTGGCCGCCGTCCAGACTGACGGTCATGGCCCATGATCCGATCGACCTTGATGCACTCCGCCGCCTCTATGCCGGGGGTGGCGGGGCAGACATTCACGACCCCCATTTCCGCGAGGTGGCCGGGCTGCAATTCAAGAACGGCGACAAGCGCCGCTGGCCCTTCGCCCAGCCCTCCACGCTGCTGGACGCGCCCTATATCGCCGGCGGGCTGGCGCCGGAGACGCTCGACCGGCTGGACGTCGCGCTGGTCGGCGTGCCGATGGACCTGGGCGTCACCAACCGGCCGGGCGCGCGCTATGGCCCGCGGGCGGTGCGGGCGATCGACCGGATCGGTCCCTATGAACATCAGTTGCGCGTCGCGCCGATGAACGCGCTGACGGTTGCGGACGTGGGCGATGTCGCGATGCAGAGCCGCTACGACCTGGCGCTCTGCCATGCGGACATCGAAGCATGTTACGCGATGATTGGCGCCACCCGCGCAATCCCGCTATCGGTCGGCGGCGACCATAGCATCACCGGGTCGATCATGAAGGGGCTGGCCGCCGCCAAAGGGCCGATGGGCATGGTTCATTTCGATGCCCATTGCGACACCGGCGGCATTTATGAAGGTTCCAAATTCCACCATGGCGCGCCCTTTCGCGAAGCCGTGCTGGCAGGCGTGCTGGACCCAAGGCGATCGATCCAGATCGGCATCCGGGGCGGGACGGAATATCTGTGGGAATTTTCCTACGCCAGCGGCATGACCGTGATCCATGCCGAGGACTGCGCGGCGATGGGCATGGACGCCGTCGTCGCGAAAGCGCTGGAGGTCGTGAGCGACGGGCCGACCTATGTGACCTTCGACGTCGACGGGCTGGACCCGGTCTATGCGCCGGGCACCGGGACGCCCGAAATCGGCGGGTTGTCGACGCGCGAGGCGCTGCACCTGCTGCGCGGGCTGGCGGGGATCGACATCATCGGGGGCGACGTGGTGGAGGTCGCGCCCGAATATGATCCGACCACGGTGACGGCGCAGGCCGCTGCCCAGATGCTGTTCCAGTTGCTCTGCCTGGTGCAGTTGCGCCGATGAATGTTGCGGCGGAGCCAGCACTGAAGCGCGGCGTCACCGGACCGGGCTATTTCGCGCTCGCCTTCGGCACGATCGTCGGGTCCGCCTGGATGGTGCTGATGGGCGAATGGGTCGCGCCCGCGGGACCGGGCGGCGCGGTGCTGGCCTTTCTGGGCATGACCCTGCTGATGGTGCCGGTCGCGGCCGCCTATGCCGAACTGGTCGCCCGCGTGCCGCGCGCAGGGGCGGAGTTCGTCTTCGTCGAAAAGGCGTTCGGACCATGGCCCGGCTTCGTCACCGGATGGTATCTGACGCTCTATTTCGTCGGTATCGCTGCGTTCGAGGGGCTGGCCCTGTCCTGGTTCCTGGAAAATCTGGCGCCGTCGCTCAGCGGGCAGGCCCCGCTCTATACGCTGCTCGGCCGGCCGATCACGGCGATGGACCTGATCGTCGGACTGGCGGGCGCGGTGGTGATGACCATCCTCAACGCATCGGGCGCGACGATCGCGGTGGGCTTCCAGAAGATCGTGACCTTCGCCTTCCTCACCGCGTCGGCCGTGCTGGTGCTGCTGGGCTTTGCGCAGGGCGATACGGGGAACTGGCACCCGCTGTTCGAATCGGCGCAGGATCGCAGCTTCGCCGGCGGCATGTTCGTGATGCTGGGCGTTGCGGGCATGTGGCTGTCGGGGTTCCAGACCGCCGCGTCGGCGGTGGAGGAACGCGCGCCCGGCACCAGTTTCCACACGGTCGCCCGCGCCATGATGGCGGCGGTGGCGGTCGCGGCTTTGTTCTACAGCCTCATCATCCTGGCGTCGGCATCGCTGGCGCCATGGCGCGACCTGACGTCGGGCGCGCTGCCGGTCGCTGCCGCCTTCGACCATGCGCTGGCGGGAGGGCTGGCCACCAAGGGGATCATCCTGGTCGCCATGGCGTCCCTGCTCAAGACGTGGAACGCGATGCACCTGTCCGCGACGCGCGTCATCCTGGCGCAGGCGCGGGCGGGTTTCCTGCCCGCCAGCCTCGCCCATATCGACGCGCGCACCGGCGCGCCGCGGCGGGCCGCGCTGCTGGTGGGGCTGTGGACCTGCCTTGGCGTGCTGGCAGGGCGCGGGGCGATCGGCCCGATCATCTCCATGGGGACGATGTGCACCACCGCCATCGCCGCGGTCGCGATGCTCGCGCTGATGCGGCTGCGCAGCCGCGACAAGGGCGCGACTCCGCCCGCTTTCGTGCTGGCAGGGGGCAGTCCGCTGCTGGTCGCGATCAGCAGCGGCGCCGCCGTGGTGGCGAGCGCCGCCATCGCCACGCCGTTCGGCGTCAGCGACGGGATGCCGGTCGAAATCTGGCTGATGCTCGGCTGGCTGGCGCTGGGCGGCGGGATGGTGATGGCGCAGCGGCTGCTGATGGGCGCGCCGACGGTGCAGCCGGCTTAAAGCAATATCAATTGCGCGACCGGCGCGAAGCTGCGGCGGTGCAGCGGGGTCGGCCCATGTTCGCGCAAGGCGGCGAGATGCCGGGCGCTGCCATAGCCCTTGTTCGTGTCCCAGCCATAATGGGGATGCTGCGCGGCGGCCTCCACCATCATCCGGTCGCGGCTTTCCTTGGCGATGATCGAGGCGGCCGCGATCGACAGACATTTGGCGTCGCCCTCCACGATCGCGGTCGAGGCCCAGCGCCATGTCGGGCAGCGATTGCCGTCCACCAGCACATGCGCACAATCGTGCCCCAGCGCTTCCACCGCGCGGGTCATGGCCAGCATCGTCGCCCAGAGAATGTTGATCTGGTCGATCTCTTCCACGCTGGCGACACCGACGCCCCAGCAGAGTGCGCGCGCCTTGATCTCGACCTCCAGCGCTGCCCGGCGTTTGGCCGTCAATTGCTTGCTATCGTTGAGGCCGTCGGGGCAATCCTCCGCGCGCAGGATGACGGCGGCGGCGACCACCGGTCCCGCCAGCGGACCACGCCCCGCTTCGTCCACGCCGGCGACCAGGCCTGGATGATGGCGCATCTCGTGGCAAAAATCAGGCATGGTCGGAATAGCGCGCGGCCAAGGCCGCTGCGTCCCAGCCGGTCGGGTCGACCGCCGCCAACAGATGGTAGAAGGGCGTCAGACCCAGCGCATGGCCCATCGGACCATGGCCCTGCCCCAGCCCCGGCGCCGCGGCCAGAACCGCCGCGACGAAGGCTTCCGCCCGGTCGGCCGCGTCGGCCAGCGACAGGCCGCCGCCCAAGCCGGTCGCGATGGCGCTGGCCAAAGTGCAGCCGGTGCCATGACTGTTGCGGGTTTCGATCCGCGCGACCGCATAGTCCGCGACCATATCCTCATCGATCAGCAGATCGTGGATCAACGGGCGATCGTCGTCGGCCTGCTGCGGCAGATGCCCGCCCTTGGCGAAGATGACCGCGCCGGTGCGATCGCGCAGCGCCTGTCCGGCCGCCTCCAGCGCCTCGACATCGCCGATCGTCCTGCCGGTCAGCGCCTGCAACTCCGGGACATTGGGGGTGATGACGCTCGCCACCTGCATCAGCGCATCGAATGCGACGACGGTCGCCTCATCCGCCAGCAGCGATCCGCTGCTGGCCACCATGACGGGGTCGAAGACGATCGGCACGGCATCGAGTTGCGCAAGGCGTTCCGCCACGGCGGCCGCCGTCTGCGCCGATCCGATCATGCCGATTTTCACCGCATCCACGCCGATGTCGCTGATGCAGCTTTCGATCTGCGCCAGCACCATGGCGGTCGGCACCGGATGGACACCCTGCACGCCCAGCGTGTTCTGCGCCGTGAGCGCGGTGATTGCGGTCATGGCGTGGCCGCCCAGCATCGTCACGGTCTTGATGTCCGCCTGGATACCCGCGCCGCCCCCGCTGTCGGAACCGGCGATGATGAGGATGCGCCCAGGCTTCATCCCTTGAAGTGCCGCTCCGTCGAGGCGGGATTGTTCGCCAGCGCCTTGCCCACGCGGCTGGGCCGGTCCATCAGTTCGCCGCCGCAATTGGGGCAGCGATCGTCCAGCGCCTCGGCGCAGGGGGCGCAAAAGGTGCATTCGAACGAACAGATGAACGCACCGGGTTCGTCGGCGGGCAGGTCCGTGCCGCAGCGTTCGCAATCGGGGCGCATCTCAAGCATCACGCCGCCGCCTTCTCGACCGCCGCGCAGATGCGCTCCACCACATCCTTGACCTGATCCGCCTTGTCGCCTTCCGCCATCACGCGGATCACCGGTTCGGTGCCGGACGGGCGGATGACGAGGCGGCCGGTGCCGTCCAGTTCCGCTTCCGCCTGCGCGATCACGCGCTTGACCTCGTCATGCTCCAGCGGCTTGCCACCGGAGAAGCGGACATTCTTGAGCAGTTGCGGCACGGGATCGAACTGGTGCAGCGTCTCGCTGGCGGGCTTGCCCGAACGCACCAAGGCCGCCAGCACCTGCAACGCCGCGACCGTGCCGTCGCCGGTGGTGGCGTAATCGGACAGGATCATGTGACCGGACTGTTCGCCGCCCAGATTGAAGCCGCCCTCGCGCATCCGTTCCAGCACATAGCGGTCGCCGACCTTGGTGCGCTCCAGCGCGATGCCCCTGGCCGCCAGGAAGCGTTCGAGGCCAAGATTCGACATGACCGTGGCGACCAGCCCACCGCCGCGCAATGTGCCCTCGGCCATGAAATTGGCGGCGATCAGCGCCATGATCTGGTCGCCGTCGACGATCTGGCCCTGTTCGTCCACGACGATCAGCCGATCGGCGTCGCCGTCCAGCGCGATACCGACGTCGGCGCCGGACGACACCACGGTTTCCTGCAACAGCAAAGGCGCGGTCGATCCGCAGCCGTCGTTGATGTTGGTGCCGTTGGGCGTCACCCCGATCGCCACGACCGTAGCGCCCAGTTCCCACAGGGCCGACGGCGCGACCTGATAGGCGGCGCCATTGGCGCAATCGACCACGATCTTGAGCCCGTCGAGGCGCAGGTCGGCGGGAAAGCTGGACTTGACCGCATGGATATAGCGGCCGCGCGCATCCTCGACCCGGCGGGCGCGGCCGATATCCTTGGATGCGGCAAGCGGGATATCCTGCCCGATCAGCGCCTCGATCTTCAGCTCATCCTCGTCCGACAGCTTATAGCCGTCCGGCCCGAACAATTTGATCCCATTGTCGAAATAGGGATTGTGGCTGGCCGAGATCATGACGCCCAGGTCCGCGCGCATCGAATGGGCGAGCAGCGCGACCGCCGGCGTCGGGATCGGCCCGAACTGGACCACGTCCATCCCCACGGCGGTGAAGCCCGCGACCAGCGCATTTTCGACCATATAGCCCGACAGGCGGGTATCTTTGCCGATCACCACGCGATGGCGATGGCTGCCGCGCAGGAAATGGGTGCCGGCGGCCATGCCGACCTTCATCGCCAGTTCCGCCGTCATAGGCCATTGGTTGGTGCGGCCGCGGATGCCGTCGGTGCCGAAATATTGCCTGCTCATGCCCCTTCCTTGCACCCATCGGGGCCGCCCGATCAACCCGCCGCGATCGCATGAGCAATCTTTAATCGACTTTCCATGCATCCGGCGGCATCCGGGGGTGATGGAAAATTTCAACGCCTTTGTCGACGGCCTGTCCGCCGCCGTCTTTTTCAAGGTGCCGCTCTTTGGCGCGCAGATCGAACTGATCGTGCTCTATCTGGCGCTGCCGATGCTGTTCTTCACGCTCTGGCTGGGCTTTCCCAACATCCGTCAGGTCGGGCGCGCGATCCATATCCTGCGCACGCAGCCGCAGGAAGGCGAGGCGAAGGGCGATGTCAGCCAGTGGGCAGCGCTCTCCACCGCGCTGTCGGGTACGATCGGCCTCGGCAATATCGCCGGCGTCGCGGTGGCGCTGACCATGGGCGGGCCGGGCGCGATCTTGTGGATGTTCATCATCGGCTGGTTCGCGATGACGGTGAAAATGGCGGAGGTCACGCTGGGCCTCAAATATCGCGTGTTCGACGCGCAGGGCCATGTCCATGGCGGGCCGATGTATGTGCTCAAAGCCGTGGGCGCGGCGCGCGGCTGGCCCAAGGTCGGGCTGGCGCTGGGCGGCGCCTACGCCTTCTTCGCGCTGTTCGGAGCGATTCCGATGGTGCAGGTCAACCAGAGCTTCGCGCAGGTGAAGGTCGTCACCGGCCTGACCAACGGCTGGGCCTATGGCGTGTTCCTGGCCGGCGCGGTGGCGCTGGTAACGCTGGGCGGCGCGGCCTGGCTGGGCGAAGTGGCCAAGCGGCTGACCCCGCTCAAGGTCAGCGTCTATCTGCTGGGCGTCGTGGCTATCCTGATCCTGCATCTTGGCGAGATACCCGCCGCGCTGGCGCTGATCTGGAATGGCGCATGGAGCGGACAGGCCGCGACCGGCGGCGCGGTCGGCGCTTTCGTCGCGGGGATGCGGCGCGCTGTCTTCGCCAGCGAGGCGGGCGTGGGGTCCGCCGTCATGGCGCACAGCCTGGCGCGGACCCAGCATCCGGTATCGGAAGGGCTGGTCGCGCTGCTGGAGCCGCTGCTCGGTACGATGATCGTGTGTGCGCTGGGCGGCCTGGCGCTGGTGGTCGCGGGAACGTGGAATACGGGGCTGGAAGGGATCGCGATCACATCGGCCGCCTTCGCCCAGGTGTCGCCCTGGTTCCCCTGGCTGCTGGCGGTCGTCGTCTTTCTGTTCGCCTATTCGACACTGGTCGCCTGGGGCTTTTATGGCTTGCAGGCCTGGGGCTATCTGTTCGGCAACGGGCCGCGGGCGCAATGGACGTACAAGATCCTCTATGTCGTCGCCCTGCCCCCCGCCGCCGCGATCGACCTGGGCCGCGTGGTCGGCATCGTCGACAGCAGCTTTTTCCTGATGGCCATCCCCAACGTCATTGCGCTGTATCTGTGCGCCGGGGAATTGCGGCGGGACGTCCGGGCCTATCTGGCGAAAGAGGCCTAAGGACCATCAACATTCAGCCCTGGTTTCAGCCGCGCATCTTCTGAACGGCAAAAGGCCCCGCTCCTTCCGGAGCGAGGCCTTTTTTTCACGGCCAGGGATCAGATCAGATCTTGTCGCCGAGCGCACCCTTGACCGAACCGGACACGTCCTGGACGGTGCCCTTGGCCTTCTGCGCCTTGCCTTCGGCTTCCAGCCGTTCATTGTCGGTCGCCTTGCCGATGCCTTCCTTGACGGCACCAGCCGCCTTGTTGCCTGCGGCCTTCAGCTTGTCGGTTGCTTCGCCCATGTCATTACTCCTTCAGGGTGGTTGCAAGTTTCAACGATGCACCGCACAAAGGGTTGCCGACGATACGCAGGCGAAACGAAGCTTTTACAGGGGCTTTTCGTAAATCTGATAGATTTTGTTAACGGTGCTGTTGATCGCCTCGGCGATGCCGTTCATGCCCTGATTGTCGTCCAGCACCCAGCCGATCTCGCCCCGCGTCGATCCATAATCGGCGATCGCCTGACGACGGATGGTTTCGATCATCATGAAGGCGAGCTGGCCCGCCATGCGCGAGCTTTGCAGGCGCTGCACCACGCCCATCAGCGGCACCCGCATGGTGCGCGCCTGAGGCTTGCGCAGCCAGCGCAGCAGCTTGATCCAGCCGAAGGGGAAAAGCGCGCCATTGAGCGACTTGGTCGCTTCGTTGAGGTCCGGCAGCGTCATCATGAACGCGACCGGCTCGCCGTCCAGTTCGGCGACCATGATAAGGTCTTCGAACACGATCGGCTTCAATTTCTTGCCGGTATGCGCGATTTCCGCGTCGGTGATCGGCACGAAGCCCCAATTATTGCCCCAGGCGTCGTTCAGGATCGCCAGGATGGTCGCGGCCTCGGCATCGAATTTCGACTTGTCGACCCGGCGGATGCGGATGCGGTCGTTATTCTCGCCCGACTTGATGATGCGCTGGATCAGCGGCGGAAAATCGCGCGTGATGTCCAGTTCATAGGTTTTGAGCTGCTTGACCGGGACGTAGCCCGCTCCCTCGATCATCGCGTGATAGGCCGGGCTGTTATGCCCCATCATCACCGTAGGCGGATGGTCGTGCCCCGCGATCAACAGGCCCGGCTCTTCCCAGATCGACAGCGATATCGGCCCCAGCACGCGGGTCATGCCCTTTGCGCGTAGCCAATCCTCCGCCGTCGCGATCAATGCCTTGCCGGTCTCCGCGTCCTCCGCTTCGAACAGGCCGAAATTGCCGGTGCCCGGCCCCATCCCCTGTTCGACGGGCTGTTCCAGCGCGAGATGATCGATATGGGCGGAAATGCGGCCAACCACCGTCCCGCCGCGGCGGGCGAGAAAATATTGCGCCTCGGCATGGCCGAAAAAGGGGTTCTTACCCGGCGTCAGCAGTTCCTTCACCTCCGCCTTCAACGGCGGCACCCAGGCGGGATCGTTGGCATAGAGGCGCCAGGGCAGGTCGATAAAGGCCTTCAAATCGGCCTTGCCGGAAACGGGGGTGATGACCAGATCAGATTGCGCCACTTATGCCGCCTTCGAGGAAATTACGGGATGGATGTGCAGTTCGCCCCTTGTTGCCGGAATGTCAATCAGGTGCGCCGGGCGGGGCGACAACATGGTGAATATGTCATGGTGCTGCCATGATCTCAGCGCATTTGGAGGCTAGGACCGCCCGCATGACTGTGCATGATCCCATATTGGCCGCCGCCCAACGCGCGCGCGCCGCGATCCCCGACGATAGCGCGATGCTGCGTGCCGCGGCCGAACTGACGCGCGACTATGCGGTCGCCAATCCACGCATCTACTGGCCCGACCTGCTGGCGTCCGCGCTGCTGGGCTGGGGCGCGCTGGCCGGCGCGATTCTGGCGGAGAATGTGGCCGTGGCGATCGCCTGCGCGTTCGTTGCCATGCTGGCGCTCTACCGCGCGGCCAGCTTCATCCATGAGCTGACCCACATCCGCAAGGGCGCGCTGCCCGGCTTTCGCCTGGGCTGGAACCTGATCGTCGGCATTCCGCTGATGATCCCCTCCTTCATGTATGAAGGGGTTCATACCCAGCATCATGCCCGCACCCGCTATGGCACTGCCGAAGACCCGGAATATCTGCCGCTGGCGCTGATGAAGCCCTGGTCGCTGCCGCTGTTCATCCTTGTCGCCTCGCTGGCGCCGGTGGGCCTGATCCTGCGCTTCGGCGTGCTGACGCCGCTGTCGCTGCTGATCCCGCCGCTGCGCGCCAAGGTGGTGGCGGAACTGTCGGCCCTGTCGATCAATCCATCCTATCGTCGCCGTGCGCCCGAAGGCGATTTCGCCCGCATGTGGATGTGGCAGGAAGCGGGCGCATCCCTGTTCGCGCTGGCGCTGGTCGGCAGCGTCTTCGCCTTCGGCTGGAAGCCGTTGCTCGTCTATATGGCGATCCATTCGGCCATGACCGTCATCAACCAGTTGCGCACGCTGGTCGCGCATCTGTGGGAGAATGAGGGCGAGCCGATGACGGTGACGGCGCAATATCTCGATTCGGTCAACGTGCCCCCGCCCGGCACGCTGCCCGCGCTCTGGGCACCGGTGGGTCTGCGCTATCATGCGCTGCACCATCTGTTGCCCAGCGTCCCCTATCATGCGCTGGGCAAGGCCCATGCCCGGCTGATCGCCACGCTGGACGGGGAATCGCCCTATCATCGCGGCAATTATCCGGGGATGCTGCCGCTGGTCGGCAAGATCGCGCGCAGCACGATGGTGGCGCGCTGAGGTGGATCGATTAATTTCCGTTGCCTGTTGAAACCTGATTTGGCGCGGCCTATATCGGGGTCGTTCCGGTCTCTTTCCCCTCCCCCCTATGAGGATCGGAACGCCCCCTCTGGAGGCCCCGCGCGACACCCCTTGGTCGCCGGGGCCTTTTTATCTGGCCGCCGGTTCCCGCCTCGCGGCCATCACTCTTCGGTCCTGAACAACACGGTTTCGCCGACCAGCAGGAACAGGAAGAAGGGCGCCCAGGCGGCCAGCACCGGCGGATAGGCGCCGAGACTCCCCATCGCGAGCGAGAAATTGTCGGCGACGAAATAGGCGAAGCCCAGCGCCATCCCCAGCACCGCGCGCATGAACAACTGGCCCGACCGGGCGAGACCGAAGGCGGCGACCGACCCCAGGATCGGCATCAGCAGCGCAGACAGCGGCCCCGACAGCTTGTGCCACAGGCTGCCCTCCAGCTCCGCGGTCGGTCGGCCGGCGTCATGCAAGTCCGATATCGCCGCTTCCAGTTCGCGGAAGGTCAGCGCGTCGGGATCGACCTTCGCCAGGGTGAATTGGTCCGGGCGGATGTCGCGGCCGAAACGGACGGTGCCGACATTGCGGACAGTACCGCGCGCCACGTCGAACTGGCGCGCGCCTTCCAGCAGCCAGCTCTTGCTGGCGGCGTCATAATGGCCCTTGGGCGCCTGGACGATGGTCGTCAGGCTGTTGTTGATGCGATTGTAGATCTGGACCTTGCGCAACTGCACCTCGGTCCCGCGCCCTGCCACGATCGCCGCGTTGACCAGATTGTTGCCGTCGCGCACCCAGGGATTGCTCTTGACCCCGCTGTCGCGCGGGATCGGGCCGTAATCCACCGCCTGCCAGGCGCTGAGCGCCGCGGTCGAGCGAGCGACGATCCGTTCGTTGAAGACGAAGCTGATGGCGGACACGCCCAGCGCCGTCACGATCAGCGGCGCCAATATCTGGTGCGCGGACAGGCCCGCCGCCTTCATCGAGATGATCTCGCTATTCTGGTTGAGCGTCGCCAGCATGACCAGCGTGCCGAGCAGCACCGAAAAGGGCAGGAACCGCGCGACGATCTGCGGCGCGCGCAGTCCCACATAATGCCACAATTCCGGGTCGCCATTGCCGGGATAGGCCAGCACGTCGCCCGAATTGCCGAGCAGGTCGAGCGTCTGGAGAACGACGACCAGCAGCGCCAGCACGGCGAAGGTCCGGGTCAGGAACAGGCGCGCCATATACCAGCTGATCTGGCGCGACGGGAAGAAATTGAACTGCATGGGTCAGGCCGCTCCTTCCGCGGCGGGTCGGCGTCGGCCGAAGCGCAGCAGCCGGAGGATCTGCTTGCCGAGCTTGGAGAAGGCGACTTCGAGGGCGCCGATCGGCTGCCCGCCGGGTCGATTGGCGATCACATGATACATCCACAGCACCAGCCCGGACGCCAATATGAACGGCCCCCACAGCGCGATGATCGGGTCCACCTTGCCCAGCGCGCCGATGCTTTCGCCATATTGGTTCACCTTGTGATAGGTCACGATGAACACGATCGAAAGGAAGACGCCCAGCGCGGAGGTCGATCGCTTGGGCGGAATGGCGAAGGCCAGCGCCGCGAGCGGCAGCAAGAACATGAACACCACCTCGACCATGCGGAAATGGAAATTGGCGCGCACTTCGGCCTTCAGCTTGTCGGGCGTGGCCGGGCTGCGGCCGATCACCATCAGTTCGGGAATCGTCTTTTCCCGATCGACGTCGCGGCCACGGAAATTCTCGATCTGCGGCAGATCGATCGGCAGGTCGTGGCTGGAAAAGGACAGGATGCGCGGCGTCTTGTACTTGGGCGCGTCGTTCACCAGCACGCCGTTGCGCAGGCGGAAGATGATGACGTCGGGATCGTCGGTGGCGAGGAAGGTGCCCTGCGCCGCCGTGACCGCGACCGACTGGCCGTCGCGGCTGACCGCGCGCACGAAGATGCCTTGCAGGTTGCGGCC
The DNA here is from genome assembly GCF_020166615.1 of Sphingobium sp. 3R8. Taxonomy (NCBI): domain Bacteria; kingdom Pseudomonadati; phylum Pseudomonadota; class Alphaproteobacteria; order Sphingomonadales; family Sphingobiaceae; genus Sphingobium; species Sphingobium sp. 3R8. The sequence goes on from NZ_JAIQXR010000005.1 coordinate 164,307, forward strand.
TTCGTCCAGGCTGCGTTCGATCCGCAGCGTCATGCGCTTGCCCAGATTGGTGAATTCGCCCACCTTGATCGAGGCGCCGAGCGCGCCGGAGCGCAATTCGAATCGCAGCGCTTCATAGGCGTGGCGCGACAAGGGCTGGACGAAACCGACGATGCCGAAATTGAGCAGAGCCAGCGCGATCGCATACATATAGGGCACGCGCAGCAGCCGGCCGTAGGACAGGCCGACCGCGCGCATCACGTCCAGTTCCGACGACAGGGCGAGCTTGCGGAAGGCGAGCAGGATGCCGAGCATCAGCCCGATCGGGATGCCGAGCGACAGATATTCGGGCAGCATATTGGCGAGCATCCGCCACACGACGCTGACCGGCCCCCCTTCCGCTGCGACAAAATCGAACAGGCTGAGCATCTTGTCGAGGACAAGCAGCATCGCGGCGATCACGAGCGTGCCGAGCATGGGCACCGCGATCAGGCGGGCGAGATAACGGTCGGTGGCGGTCAGCATTCTCTAAGTCGTCGTCCCATCACCATGTTTTGGCCGCAAACCCCGCCCATATGCGAGTCAGGTAAAAATGCGGGGCGAACAGGGGCTCGCCGTCCGATGCATATCGGCGGCTATAGCTTCCAGGAGTCTGATGGTCATGGTAAAAGTTGCAATGGGTCTGATGTCGGTCGCAGCGCTGGTCGCGGCGATACCGGCCATGGCCCATGGCGAGGAAATCGCTAACGATCTGGGGCGGTGCGAGAGCAGCGCCAAGGGACCGGCCGTGCTGGTCGACGTCCGCGGTTTCGCCGCCGCCACCGGCAAGGTGCGCGTCCAGTCCTATCCCGCCACCAAGGCGGCGTGGCTGGCCAAGGGCGAATGGATCAATCGCATCGACACGGCGGTCAGGCCGTCCAATGGCGCAATGCGATTCTGCGTGCCGGTGCCCAAGGCAGGCGAATATGGCATCGCCGTGCGGCACGATCGCGACGGCAATGGCAAGACCGATATTTCGCGGGACGGCGGCGGATTTTCCAACAATCCGGCGATCAGCATCTTCAACCTGGGCAAGCCGGGTGTGGAGAAGGCGGCCTTTCATGCCGGGCCAGGCGTGACGAAAATCACGATCAACCTCAAATATATGTGATCCAAAGCCATGGTCTGCGTCGCGCTCCTGTCCAATCCGAAGTCCACGGGCAACCGGCAGACCCTTCCGCTGGTGCGCAGCTATTGCGCCAGCAACCCCGACATCTTCCATTATGAAGTGGAACAGGTCGACCAGATCGGCCGGGCGTTCCAGACGATCGCCCGCGTCGATCCGGTCGTCATCGTCATCAATGGCGGCGACGGCACGGTGCAGGCCTCGCTGACCGAGCTTTACCAGGGCGAGCATTTCAAGGGCCGGGTGCCGCCGATCGCGGTGCTGCCCAATGGCAAGACCAACCTGATCGCGCTGGACCTTGGCATTCATGGCGACCCGATCAAGGCGCTGGAGCGGATCGTGCAGATCGCCAAGGCGGGCGTGGACGACCATGTCGTCGCGCGCGAACTGATCGCCCTGTCCGACGGCGCGGTCGGCAGCCGCCCGGTGCTGGGCATGTTTCTGGGCGGCGCAGGGCTGGCCGATTACATGCTCTATTGCCGCAACCAGATTTATCCGCTGGGCCTGTCCAATGGCCTGAGCCATGTCATCACCGCCGTTGCGGTGGTGTTTTCGCTGCTGTTCGGCATCCGCGCCAAGTTCCTGCCGCCGTCGAGCCGGCCGGTCAGCATATCGCTGATCCGGGATGGCCAGCTGGTCGGGCGCTTCGCCGTGCTGATCGTGACCACGCTGGAACGGCTGCTGCTGGGCGTCGATCCGGGCGACAGCCGGCGCGGCAATATGAAGCTGATGGCGGTGGACCAGAATCTGCCGTCTTTGCTGCGGCTGGTATGGGCCAGCCTGTTCAAGCGGGTGGGCAAGCACAAGATGCAGGGCATCCATCTGGAACAGGGCGACACGATCCGTATCGAGGGCGATCGCAGCAGCGTGATCCTGGACGGCGAATTGTTCGAGGCGTCCGAGGGCAAGCCGATCGTGCTGCGATCGACCCAGCCCGTGCCGTTTTTGCGGCTAGCGGCATAGGGCGGGGTTGTTCTACCCAATTCGGATGCCACGCGAATTACTGTAGATAGCTGCCACTGACAGGCATAAGTTGGCCAGCATGATCCCAAATATTCTGCTCGCCGCCACGGCCGTATTCTTAGTCCCTGCCGCGCCACTTGACGGACAGTTGAACGCTGCAATCTGGCACGATCTAGAAGCGAATGCGATGATAGGGAATGGCGACAGGCTAGCGGCGCTGTGGGCGAACGCGGGAAATGAGAAGGCGCTAACGCTTCATATCGAGCAGCTATGATGCAGGCAGCAAAAGTCGGTCAAGCAATGCTCCTTCACTCTGGCGCGCGATGGAGGGAAAATCACCGTATTTGGGAAGGATGCTCCGGAGCAATTGCGGTGCATAGCTTCCTTGGAAAAGATCAGGGATGCATGGCAAGTTATCCATCAACCGCCGAAGAAGCACAGGGGCCACAGCCAAAGCTCCATGAACTGCAATCTCCTTACAAGTTGACTGCGGCCAATCGCCCATCCCTTTGGCGCCGTTGAAATCTACCCCCCGAATGCTGGCGCCGCCAGCGCCCGCGCATGGTCGCGGATGCCCGATGGCCAGTCCTGCGACAGCGAATTGAACAGTTGTTCGTCTTTCGCATAGAGCGCCCGGATCGCCGCTTCATAGCCGGGCCGGTCGCCCGCCATCGCCGTCATGAAATGATAGGCGGCGTCCATGGCAGCACGCGGGCTGGGCTTTTCGGCATCGGCCTTGCGCGCCGCTTCCACCAGTCGCCGCACCGTGGCGGAGGCGCCGCCCGACTGGGTGGCGAGCCAGTCCCAATGACGCGGCAATAAGGTGATCTCGCGCGGCTGCACGCCCAGTTTCGGGCGTCCCCTGCCCCGCGGCGCGGCCGTCGATCCGGCGCGCAGGTCGATATCGACCTGGCGGCCGGTGGCGTCGTCGAACAGCAGGACGGCCTGGGCGTCGTCGCCCATGGCGCGCAGTGCCTCGCGCACTTCCCCGTCGTCGCCGGTAGCGATCCACAGATCGCCTGCAAAAGCCGTCAATGTCCGTTCCATGTCGAATCTCCTTCGACATAGCTATTATTACCCGGAATAAATTGAGTCAATATTACCCGGATAATTATTCCGGACGCAGCGCCACCCAGGTCGGCGCATGGTCGCTGGCCTTTTCCCGGCCGCGAAATGCCTTGTCGACCTGCGCATCGACCAGGCGGTCGGCGGCAGCCGGACTGAGCAGCAGATGATCGATGCGGAAACCGGCGTCGCGCGGCCAGCTGTTCGCCTGATAGTCCCAGAAGGTCCACACGCCGCCGGCGGGATGGCGGGCGAGAATCGCGTCGGTCCAGCCGTCGCCCAGCAGGCGGCGATAGGCCTCGCGGCTTTCGGGCTGCATCAGCGCATCGTCCTGCATCGCCTTGACCGAAAAAGTGTCTACATCGCGCGGGATGACATTATAGTCGCCAGCCAGGATGGCGGGGATTTCCTCCGCCCATATTTCGGTCGCGCGGTCGCGCAGGCGCTTCATCCAGCGCAGCTTGTAATCGAATTTCGGACCGGGCTGCGGATTGCCGTTAGGCAGGTAGATGGATGCGACGCGCACGCCCTTCACATCGGCCTCCAGATAGCGGCTATGCTCATCCTCCGGCTCGCCCGCGAGGCCGCGGCGCACCTCCACAGGGGTTTCGCCACGCGCGAGGATGGCGACGCCGTTGAACCCCTTTTGCCCGTGCCAGATCACGCCATAGCCAGCCGCCTCGATATCCTTGACCGGGAAGGTTTCGTCGCTGGTCTTGATTTCCTGCAGGCAGGCGATGTCGGGCTGGGTTTCGTCCAGCCATTCCAGCAGGCGCGGCAGCCGCGCCTTGATGCCATTGATGTTGAAGGTGGCGATGCGCATGGCTGGCAATCCGTTCAATCTATGTGTGCTCCTGCGCAGGCAGGAGCCCAGTTCCAAGGTTCGGTCTGGGTTCCTGCCTACGCAGGAGCACGCGGATTTTCAAACGGAAGGATTCAGACCGAGAAGCTGGTCCCGCAACCGCAGCCGGCGGTCGCGTTGGGATTGGTCACCTTGAAGGCGGCGCCGCCGAGGTCGGAGACGAAATCGACCGCCGAACCGCGCACCAGATCCAGACTGACATCATCGACCACCAGGGTCACGCCATCGCGCTCGACCGACAGATCGTCCGCTTCCACGCCATCGGCCAAGCCGAAGCGATATTGGAAGCCGGAACAGCCGCCACCCTCCACGGCCAGCCGCAGGATCGCAGGCTTGCCCTGCTTGGCGGCGATCGCAGCGACACGCGCGGCAGCGGAAGGAGTGAGATCAATGTCGGCCATGCTGCCTAGATAGGGTCAAGCAAAAGGCCCGACAAGCCATAGGGTGCCGGGCCTTTGGCGAATTTCCGGGAAACCGGCCTTAGTCGGCGGCTTTTTCTTCCGCCTTGGTCGGGCCGCCCATGGCGAGTGGCGGCTTGGTGTTCATCGCGACCAGATAGTCGGGGCCGGCGACGAAGGGCAGCGGGTTGATCGCGGCGCCATCGACACGGACTTCATAATGGAGGTGGCTGCCGGTGGAACGGCCGGTCGAACCCATCAGGCCGATGATCTGGCCGCGCTTCACATAGCTATTTTCGGCGACCAGCAGCTTCGACATATGGCCGTAGCGCGTTTCCATGCCGCTGCCGTGCGAGATCTGGACGAGGTTGCCATAGCCGCTGGCCCAGCCGGCGCGGCTGATGATGCCGTCGGCGGTCGCGTGGATCGGGGTGCCGATCGGGCCGGGAATGTCGATGCCCTTGTGCATCCGGGCAGCGCGGTTGAACGGATCTGAACGGACGCCGAAGTTCGAGGTCAGGGTCAGCTTTTCGACCGGGCGGCCCGAGGGGATATAGGCCGCGGTCTTGGCATTGCCGTCCAGGCGCTGCAGGCTGGAGAAGAGGTTGGAGAAGCCGACGTCGGATGGCCCAAGCGGACTGGTGTTGATTTCCGACGCATCGCCATAGGGATCGTCGCTTTCGGTGGCGTGGACCGGGGCGGTCGCGCAGAGCGCGCCGACAATCCCGATGCTGGCTAAAATCGTCTTAACCTTGCTCGTCTGGAACAAACGCGACCCGCGAGCATTTACCGTGTGAAGAACCGACATGCAGACCCCGACTATGTCACCGGAGGCTTGATGCCCCTCGGCGCTTCCCGTGTTTAACTTATTGGCGACCTGGATCGCCCCCGCCGGATGCAGACTGCAAATCGCGGCTCATGTTGCAAGCGCGACGTAGAATTCTTCCGTCAGACCGGCCTGCCGACGCGCCGAGTCGTTGAACGGAGGCTTAACGCTGCCCCTAAAGTGGCGTTTCACAAGCATTTGGTAATGATTGGCGGCGTCTACGCCCAATCGGTTCGTCGCCACGACGAACCATTTCGTCCCTGCCGCGACATGGCGAATTTCGTCGGCCATGATGCGTCGCAGCATACGGCCGGATGCTACGTCACCCACCGCCTCGAACCGTTCGATCGTGGCCGGCGTGATGTCCAGCGCCCGCGCCTCCAGCACCATCGGCACGATGGCGAGCCGGGCGAGCGCATCGCCCGCCGTTTCCTCCGCCGCCTGCCACAGGCCGTCATGGGCGGGGAGCGCGCCATAATGGCTGCCCATCTGGCGCAGCCGGCGTTCGAGCAAAGCGAAATGCATCGCCTCCTCCGCCCCGACCTGCATCCATTCGTCGGTGAAGGCGGCGGGGAATTGCCCACCGAACCGGCCGATCAGGTCGAAGGCGAGATCGATCGCGACGCGTTCGATATGGGCGATCGCATGGAGCATGGCGATCCGCGCCCGATCCGAGCCGATCCTGCCGCGTCGGGGCATCTGGCCGGGCGGCAGCAATATAGGCGTGGCGGGCCGCGCCGGACGATCCGGCAGGACGACGTCGAACCGATGCGCCAGCCGCCCCTTTCGCCAGGCCCGCGCGACCGCGCGCGCCGCCATCAGCTTGGCGCGCGGATCGGGGGTCAGCAGGACATGGGCGCAACCCGCGCCCACGCTGGTTACGGCTGCCGGCAGGGTCAAAGCGCCTGCACCGCCTCCAGCACCTCTGCGGCGTGGCCCTTGACCTTCACCTTGGGCCAGACCCGCAGGATCGCGCCTTCCGCACCGACCAGAAAGGTGGCGCGTTCGATCCCCATATATTTGCGACCATAGAGCGACTTTTCGACCCAGGTGCCGAACGCCTCGCACGCCGCACCCGATTCGTCGGAGGCGAGGATGACGCGCAGGCCATATTTGTCGGCGAATTTCTTGAGCTTGCCCGGCTTGTCCTTGGAAATGCCCACGATCGGCACGCCAGCAGCGGCGAAATCATCGGCCAGCGCGGTGAAATCCTTCGCCTCGTTGGTGCAGCCGGGCGTGTCCGCCTTGGGATAGAAATAGACGACCAGCGGTTTGCCCTGATAGGCGTCCAGCGTAAAATCCACGCCGTCGGCGTCGGTCAGCGTCACGGCGGGGACGGACATACCCTGTTCCAGCATCATGCTTTCTCCTGATAGGGCGCGGCAAGCGCGGCCCAGGCTTCGCCCACGCATTGCCGCGCCTTGGCGTAGCTTGCAAGCAGCCCGTCCCAATCGGCCGCGCCACAGGCCCGCGCGACCAGCGACCGGGTGGCCTCCGCCGGCTCGGTGGATTTGGGCGACACCAGCCGCGACACCACCAGATAGCGGGTGATGAGGTCATGCGCCGCGATCAACTCCTCGGGCAGGTGGCCGGCCGCGACCAGTTCGGCGAGCGCCTGGCCCAGATCGGGGTCGAAGGCCATGCCGTGGCGGAACTGGTTCACATGGATCAGGAATTCCAGGTCCACGAGGCCGCCTGGCACCAGCTTGACGTCCAGATCGCTGGCCGGCGGCTTATGCCGGGCGATGTCCGCGCGCATCTTCACCGCCTGGCGCGCGAGATCGTCGAAATCGCGCGGGCGCCGGAGCGTTTCTGCCAGGATCTCGTCAAGCGCGGCCCGCGCCTGCGGCGAACCGAACACCGGCCGGGCGCGGGTGAGCGCCAGATGCTCCCACGTCCAGGCTTCTTCCCGCTGATATTTGGCGAAACTGTCGAGGCTGACCGCCAACAATCCTTGCGCGCCGGACGGGCGCAGCCGCGTATCGACCTCGTAGAGCGGGCCGGACGCGGTATGGACCGACAGGGCGTTGGTGATGCGCTGGCCAAGGCGGTTGAAATATTGGGTCGCGCCCAGCGGTCGCGGCCCATCCGATTCGGTCGAGAAATCGCCGGTAAAAAGATAGACGAGGTCGAGGTCCGAGGCATGGGTCAACACCCCGCCGCCCATGCGGCCCAACGCCAGGATAAGCATGTCGCCGCCCGGCACCTTGCCATGGGCGGTTTCGAATTCGGCCACGGTGGCGGCGGCCAGCGCCTCGATCGCGGCTTCGGCGACGCGGCCATAGCCCCTTCCCGCCTCCAGCGGATCGCCGCCACGAATGATCTGCGCACCCAGCGCGAAGCGTCGGTCGCCCACACGCTGGCGCACCCGGTCGAGCAATGCCTGATAATCCTCGCCCGGTTCCAATGCGCCCAGTTGCCGGGCCAGTTGCGGCACGGACGGCGGCGGATCGAAGGCGGAGGCGTCGATGAGGCCGTCGATCAGTTCGGCGCGGCGCCCCAGCGCGTCAGCCAGGGTCGGGGCGTGGCTCAATATCTCGGCCAGCAGTTCGACCAGCGCGGGACGTGCGGCGAGCAGCTTGAAGAAGTTGATCGCGCTCGGCAGCCGGCCGATCATGTCGTCGAGGCGATTGAGCGCGCGACTGGGGTCGGGCGCCTTGGCCAATGTGCGCATCAGGCCGGGCAGCAGCGCTTCGAGCGCCTCGCGCGAGGGCGCGCTGCGCAGCGCCCGGATCGTGCCGCCACGCCAGCGCGTGATGCGGGCGAGCGGGGTTTCCGCGTCGGCAAAGCCGATCTCGACCAGTTGCGCCTTCAGCCGCTCCTCGTCCTGGGACAGCGCGGCATCATCCTTTTCGGGACTGAGCCGGTCATAGTTGCGGCCGACCCATTCGACATGCGGGCGCAACAGGTCGAGCAGCGCCGTCGCGTCGGGCAGGCCGTGCAGTTGCGCGACATTGTCGAGGCTGGCCGCCGCCTTGGGCAGTTCGTGGGTCTGGCGGTCCTCCACCATCTGGAGCCGATGCTCGATCGTGCGGAACAGAATATAGGCCTCGTCCAGCCGCGCGGCGACGTCGGTCTCGATCACATTCGCCGCGGCCAGCGCGGCCAGCGCCTCGCGGGTATTGCCCGATCGCAGCGACGGGTCGCGACCACCATGGATGAGTTGGTGGACCTGGGCGAAGAATTCGACTTCGCGAATGCCGCCGCGTCCGCGCTTGAGGTCATAGCCCGGCCCGAACGCCTGCCCCTGCGCATAATGGTCGCGAATGCGGCGGCTGATGTCGACGATCGCGTCGATCGCGCCGAAATCCAGACTGCGCCGCCAGACGAAGGGGCGAATCTGGCGCATGAAATAATCGCCGAGCGGGATATCGCCGGCGGCGGGGCGCGCGCGGATGAAGGCGGCCTGTTCCCAGCCCATCGCGGTCGATTCATAATAGCCGATCGCCGCCTCCACCGGCAGGGCGATCGGCGTCGCTTCGGGCGAAGGCCGCAGGCGCAGGTCGACACGGAAGACATAGCCGTCGCCGTCGCGGGCGGTGAGCAGTTCGCTCATCCGGCGGCCGATGCGGACAGCCGCGTCGGCGACATCCTCCCGCTCGCCATGCGGCAGGGTGGCGGGATCGTAGAGCAGGATCGGATCTATATCCGACGAATAGTTCAGCTCCCGGCTGCCATGCTTGCCCAGCGCGAGGACGACGAAGCCGCGATGGTCGGCGTCTGGATAGCGTTCCTGGATCGCGGCCGCGAGCGCTTCTTCCAGCGCCTGGTCGGCAAAGTCGGACAGGGTGCGGGTGACGCGATCCATGTCCCAGGCGCCCGCCAGGTCGGCGGCGGCCACCGCCAGCGCGATCGCCCCGCGACGGCGGCGAAGCGACCGGGCGACACTGTCTTCCGGGCTGCCCGCCGCCTGTGCCGCAGCGAGCGCGCCGTCATGGTCGCCGGCCGCCAGCCGCTCGGTCACGGCCGGGAAACGGTCCAGCGCGCGCGCCAGAAAGGGCGAATGGCCCCTGATGCGGGCTTCGGTTTGCAGCCAGTCGGTCACATTGCTCTCCCTTATCTTCGGGCGCTATCGCTTGGGCTTGCGACGAATGCCAGAAACTTTTGGGTTACAAAGCCGTTCAGTCCTTATGGACATCCAGCACAAATCTTCAGGCCGATCGGCAGCGGGGCGCGAAAGCGGCAGCGGTCGAATCGTGACCGTCGATGTGCCGGAACCATATGAAGGCGTCGGCAATGCCCTGCGCGCGACCTATGCGCCCGGCCGTGACGGGGTGCCCGACGACATGATGGCGCTGCTGGCGAAGCTGGACCGGCACTGACCGGCCACGCCTTCGCCAAATGATAGCAGGGCTTTATTTACCCATTTTGGATAGAAGTCGGGGCTTGTCATTCCAGAAAAGTCGCACGTCCATGCTCTATCGCAATTTCGCCATCGCTACGCTGCTGGCCGCCCCCCTGATCGTGATGGCCACCCAAGCCCTTTTGCCCAAGCACGAACCCGCGCCGCAGGGCCAGTCCGCCATCATAGCCGACGTGCCGCCGCCGCCCGTGCCCGTACCGGTTGCGCCGGTCGTGACGCCCGGCGCGCCGACGGTCGATGCCGCCTCGTCCTTCGGCCAGCCCATGGCCGGGGCGGACCAGCCCGCGCTGGCCCCCGGCGCCGGTCTGCCCGACACGTCCGCGCCGCCGATCAGCGGTGGCATGGCCCCCGGCTTTTCGCCGCAGGATGCCCCCGCCGGATCGCCAAACGCGGAATAAGGGTCAGATTGCACCCTGGAACGTGTCGCACTGGGCAGGATCGCCGGTCGACAGCCCCTTGCGCAGCCATTCCATGCGCTGCGCGCTGGTGCCATGGGTGAAACTTTCGGGCACCGGTCGCCGGCCGGCCGATTTCTGGAGCGTGTCGTCGCCGATCGCTTCGGCCGCACGCATCCCTTCCTCCAGGTCGCCCGCCTCCATCAAATTGGTGTCGCGCGCGGCCCATACGCCGGCATAGCAGTCGGCCTGCAATTCCATCTTCACCTGAAGCGCATTGCCTTCGGCTTCGGATGCCCCCTGCTGCGCCTTGCGGATCTTGTCCGCCTCACCAGTGATGGTCTGGATATGATGGCCGACCTCATGCGCGATGATATAGCCGATCGGGAAATCGCCGGGCGCGTTGAAGCGGGTTTCCATCTCGTTGAAGAAATCGGTGTCGAGATAGATGCGCTGGTCCGCCGGGCAATAGAAAGGCCCCATGGCCGATTGCGCCGCGCCGCAGCCCGACTGGCCGTTCTGGCTGTAGAAGACCAAAGTCGGCGGGGGATATTGCTGCCCTTCCGCCTTGAAGATGTCAGTCCAGCGGCGTTCGGTCGATCCCAGCACCTTGAGCGAGGTGCGCTGGACGTCGGTGAGCTGGCCGGCCGCGGGTCGCTCGGTCTGGACCTGCTGTCCTCCACCGCCGCCGCCGCCGCCGCCGCCGATCAGGCTGAGCGGGTTGATCCCCATCACCAACATGATGATCAGCACCACGACGATCCCGCCGCAGCCGAAACGGCTGCCGATCAGCGGCAGCAACATGCCCAGTCCGCCACCCAATCCACCGCCGCCCAGGCCGCCGCCGCTACGGCCGTCCTGCACCTCGTAATGACTGCTTTCCTGTTCGTCGTCGAGCCGCATGGCGCCCTCCCTTTCTCTTGATCGTTGCCTACGCGATTCAATGCGTTCGGGGAACAGTCCGCCGACGCGAAGGTTGCGGCGGGCCGTGATTTGTTACGAGACATTAAGTTGGAATAGCGGCGTCAAAGACTATATTGCACTGCGACATGGCTGATACCGAACCCTTTGGCACCGAGGCGAAACCGCTTCGTCGCGCCCGCACACCCCTCCCCCTCCCCCGCGAAGTCGCGTTGCTGCTGCAGGGCGGCGGGGCATTGGGATCCTTTCAGTCCGGCGTCTATGAACGGCTGGACGAACTGGGTGTCGACGTCAGTTGGGTCGCGGGCATATCGATCGGCGCGATCAACGCGGCGATCATCGCGGGCAATCTGCCGCATCGGCGGCTCAGCCGGCTCAAGAAATTCTGGTACACCGTGTCGGGCGGGATGCCCAACATGATCCTGCCGGAAATCGACCATATTCGCGAAGCGATGCATCTGGGCGCGGCGAGCGTGGTCGCCGGATTCGGCGTGCCGGGCATGTTCCGTCCGCGCCTCTGGCCCGCCACCCTGATGCCCGAAGGCACGCCGGGTGCGATCAGCTTCTACGACAGCGCGCCATTGAAGGACACGCTGGACGCCTGCGTCGACTGGGATTTGCTGAACGACGGCCCCGTCCGCCTGTCGGTGGGCGCTGTCGACGTGGAAACGGGCAATTTCGCCTATTGGGACACGCGCGGCCCCGGCGGCAATACCCGGATCGACGCGCGCCACATCATGGCGTCGGGCGCCCTGCCCCCCGGCCTGCCTCCGATCGAGATTGACGGGCGCTGGTATTGGGACGGCGGCATCGTGTCCAATACCCCGCTGGCCCATGTCCTCAATCACCAGACCGAGGATATGCTGGTATTCCAGGTCGACCTCTTCCCCGCCGAAGGGCCGATGCCGCGGCAGATGACCGACGTCTATTCGCGCATGAAGGACATCCAGTATAGCAGCCGCACCCGGCAGGTGACGGATCAGTATCTGCGCCTGCGCCGCGAGCATGGCGCGATCAAGGCGCTACTCGACAAGCTGCCGCCCGAATTGCAGGGCGAAACGGAAGCCCAGCGCCTGCGCGAGATGCTGGATGGCGGATCGGTCAACATCGTCCACCTCATCTACCGATCGCGCGCCTGGGAAAGCGGCGCAAAGGATTTCGAATTTTCCCGCGCGACCATGCTCGACCATTGGAGCCAGGGCCGCGACGCGGTGGAGGAAGTGATGCACAAGGGCGACCTGATCGCGCGCAATATCCTCGACGGCAAGAGCGCGACATTCGACCTCGACGAACCGGATCATCTCAAGGAGAAAAAGGCATGAGCAAGTCGGAGTCTGGAAAGTCCTTGGCGGGCAAGACCGCGCTGATCACCGGGTCCACATCCGGCATCGGCCTGGCCTATGCCAAGGCGCTGGCCGGCGAAGGCGCCAATGTCGTCATCAACGGGTTCGGCGACGCCGATGGAATCGAGAAGGAGCGCGTCGGGCTGGAGGCGCTGAGCGGCGCCAAGGCGCTCTATTCGGGCCACGACCTGACCAAGGTGGACCAGATCGAGGCGATGATGAAGGACGCCGCCGACACATTCGGCGGGGTCGACATCCTGATCAACAATGCCGGAATGCAGCATGTCGCACCGGTGGAGGATTTCCCGGTCGACAAGTGGAACCTCATCATCGCGCTGAACCTCAACAGCGCCTTCCACACCAGCCGGCTCGCCATCCCCTATATGAAATCGAAGAAATGGGGACGCATCATCCAGACCGCATCGGCCCATTCGCTGACCGCATCGCCGTTCAAAAGCGCCTATGTGACAGCGAAACACGGGCTGGCGGGCTTCACCAAGACGGTGGCGCTGGAAGTGGCGACCGACGGCATCACCGCCAATTGCATCTCGCCCGGCTATGTCTGGACGCCGCTGGTGGAAAACCAGATCCCCGATACGATGAAAGCGCGGAACATGACGCGCGAGCAAGTCATGAACGACGTGCTGCTGGCCGGCCAGCCGACCAAGCAGTTCGTGACGGTCGAGCAGGTCGCCGCCATGGCGCTGTTCCTGTGCAGCGATGCCGCGGCCAATATCACCGGTGCCAATATGAGCATCGATGGCGGCTGGACCGCACAATAGGATAGAAACGCCCATCGGCCGTTGACCGGCCGATGGGCGATTTTGTCATATCGAGGTCGGATTCAGCAGGCGCAGCACCGATTGCAGCCCGTCCTCGCTGGTTGTCGCCAGAGCGAGCGGGCGATCGGCCAGGCCGTCATGCTGGCTGTTGAGGAACAGGATCGCGTCGGATGCGCCCAGCGCATCGATCGCCATGCGGGTGATGCGGCCCTGCCGCTCGGCGGCGTCGGGGGCCAGGCGGACGGCGTTGCGCGGGGTGAAGCGCCGCCCGGACATGCTGCGGCCGCCATTGGGCGAAGGCTGGGCCGGATCTGCCGGCGTATCGATCGCCATGATCAGCTTTTCAACGTCACGATGCCAACCACGCCCGGCTTGGTCGAGGGGTTGGAAGCATTACCCTTGGGCGGCTTCTCCGCCTTCGGCTTGCGCACTTCGCGATTTGATTTCTTCTGGCTCTTGGCCATGGTCAGTCCTTCCTGAAGATCGGCAGATAAGAGCGATTTTTCATCCTATGGAATCATCTGCCGCCTCGGAGCCGCAGACCATGAGAGGCAAATCGCATAAATATTACAACGCGGCGCGCGCCGCCTCGTCTTCGGCGCGGAATTCGGCGACGATCGCCTCATCTTCGGACAGGACCGCGCGCGTGGCGCGGCGACGCTCGGCGCCCGCGGCCAGTTCCGCCTCGCGGCCCCAGGCATTGGCCGCCCGCTGCGCGATCTGGCGCGCATTGGGCAGGGTTTCGGACGATGCGCGCGCCTGGTGCAACGATTGCTGCGCAAGGCAGAATGCGGATGTCTGGGCCATGGGACAGGCTCCTTTTTTTCGAGCGAAAGAATGGAAACGGAGCAGCGGCAAGAGGCGCATGAAAATCAGCGCAGACGCGGCCGCGCCGCAACAGGTCGGACGATCATAAGGACGCATGACGCGCCGAATCGTTCCTTTCACTTGTGAAATGGTGTCGCGGCATGCCGATTTCAAGCACGCGCCCGACGACAGGAGAAACTCCCCCTTTAACAGTCGTAAAATCCCCTTATGCTCGCGTCCAGCAAGGGAGATTATCAACATGCGCCATGCGCTCACGGCCGTTCTGGCCGCAGCCAGCCTTTCGTCCATCGCCACCGCCCAGACCGTGCCGACCCCGCCGCCCGCTCCGCCCGCGCAGAGCGCCATCGGCGCGGCGGTGGCCAAGGACATGGACGGGCTGATGACGCTCTATCGCGACCTGCACGCCAATCCCGAACTGTCGTTGCAGGAAGTCAACACCGCGGCCAAGCTCGCCAAGCGCCTGAAGGCGCTCAAGTTCGACGTCACCGAAAAGGTCGGCGGCACCGGCGTCGTTGGGGTGATGAAAAACGGCTCCGGCCCGACGCTGCTGATCCGCGCCGACATGGACGGGCTGCCCGTGGTCGAGCAGACGGGGCTTGAGTTCGCGTCCAAGGTCCGCACCAAGACGCCCGAAGGGGTCGAGACCGGCGTCATGCACGCCTGCGGCCACGATACCCATATGACCGCCTTCATCGAGACGGCCAAGCTGCTCGCCGCCCGCAAGGACGCGTGGAAAGGCACACTGGTCATGATCCTGCAACCGGCCGAGGAAGTGGGCAAGGGCGCGCGGATGATGCTGGAGGACGGGCTCTACACCCGCTTCCCCAAGCCGACCCATGCCATCGCCTTTCACGACGCGGCCAATATGGCGGCGGGCCAGATCGGCTATACGCCCGGCTATGCGCTGGCCAATGTCGACAGCGTCGATATCTTGGTGAAGGGATTGGGCGGTCATGGCGCCTATCCGCAGACGACCCGCGACCCGATCGTGCTGGCGTCGCGCATCGTCACTTCGCTCCAGACTCTGGTCAGCCGCGAACAAGACCCGCAAGACCCCGCCGTCGTGACCGTCGGCAGCTTCCAGGCCGGGGCCAAGCATAATATCATCCCCGACGAAGCGAAGCTGCTGCTGACCATCCGCAGCTATTCGGACGAGACGCGCGCCAAGCTGATCGAAGGGATCAAGCGGATCAGTCGCGGCGAGGCGATCGCGGCGGGCGTGCCGGAGGACCGGATGCCGGTGGTGAGCGTGAAGGACGAGTTCACCCCCTCCACCTTCAACCCGCCGGAATTCGCTGAACAGATGGCCGGCCTGCTCAAAGGCCATTTCCCCGACGGCCGTGTAGTCAAGACGAGCGCGGTGATGGGCGGCGAGGATTTCAGCCGCTTCTACCGCGCCGACAAGAGCATCAACAGCTTCATATTCTGGGTCGGCGGCGTCCCGGCCGACAAGCTGGCGGCGGCGCAGGCAGGGCAGACCAGCCTGCCCTCGCTGCACAGCCCCTTCTGGGCGCCGGAATCCGACAAGGTGATCGCGACCGCCAGTGAAGCCATGACCGTGCTGGCGCTCGACATATTGAAGAAACAGTGAATTATGGAAAAACGATCGCGGAATGCATTTTCCGCGATCGTTTCGTTAAAGTCGTTTGCTAACGAAACTTACCAAGCACTATATTCGCGAGATGATTGCTTGCGAACTGGACGATCCGGACGGAATCATCTTCGTGCACGCGACGGGCGTGTGGACGATCGCAGATGTCGATCGCCATTATGGCCATCTCGGGCTCATCATCGCAGACCGGCGGCGCAACGGATTGCCGATCCGCATCCTGTCCGACGTGACCGAAGCGGAGCGACAGGCGCCCGATATCGAGGCACGCATCCTGTGGCATATGGATCGTACCTACCTGCCCACCGACCGGGTTGCGATCCTGGTCGCCAATGTCGCGGACAAGCTTTACGTCCGCGCTCGTCTGGGCGAGGCGATCGTCGCCGCCTTTTCGTCGCAACTGCCGGCGGAGATGTGGCTGATGTCCGACGACCTGCAGCCGCCGGGCATCGTCGCCGCCTGACGCGCGATGTTCAGGCGCCGAAGCCGCCGTCGATCGTATGCATCGCGCCGGTGATGATGCCGGCTTCCGGTCCCGCCAGATAGGCCGCCAGGCCGGCAATCTCTTCCCCCGTGGCATGACGCTTGATCGCCATGAAGCCATGCATCAGGCTGGCCATCGGGCCATCGGCCGGATTCATGTCGGTATTGGTCGGGCCGGGCTGGATGACGTTGACGGTGATGCCGCGTGCGCCGAAATCGCGGGCGAGTCCACGGGCCATGCCCTGCAGCGCCGATTTGGTCAGCGCATAGGCCGCCCCGCCCTCGAACGGCATCCGGTCGCCATTGACCGATCCGATCACGATGATGCGCCCGCCGTCGGGCATGCGCCGCGCCGCTTCGACCGCGGCGTGGTAAGGCGCGCGGACGTTGAGGTCGATCATCCGGTCGATCGCGTCGGCATCCTGTTCCAGCGGATCGCCCAGGATGGCGGCGCCGGCATTGACCACCAATATGTCGAGCGGCCCCTGCGCTGCGACGACATCGATCACCGCCGTGCGATCTGCCGCGTCGGAGCGGATCGCGCTGGCCCCGGATTCTGCGGCCAGCGCCTGCGCGGCGTCATGCGACCCGGCATAGGTGAAGGCTACCTGCGCACCGTCGGCCGCGAAACGCCGTACGATGGCGGCGCCGATGCCGCGGCTGCCGCCGAGAACGAGGGTCTTCTTCGAGGTGAAATCAGTCATGTCGGTCTTCCTTGTATTTTTATAATGATCGCTATATAAATTGAAGATCGATCGGGTCAAGGAATTTTGTAGTGACTGTTAAAGAAAAATCGAAAGGCCGCGGCCGCCCCCGCGCCTTCGACCGGGAAGCCGCGCTGGATCAGGCGCAGGCGCTGTTCCACGCGCAGGGCTATGACGGGGTCGGCGTGGCCGCGCTGGCGCAGGCGATGGGCGTCAATCCGCCCAGCCTCTATGCCGCCTTCGGCAGCAAGGCCGCCTTGTTCGACGAGGTGCTGGGCCGTTACGCCCGCAACGGCCTGCCGATCGACATGTTGCTGGCGCCCGGCGCGCCACCCACCGCCGCACTCGGCGCACTGCTGCACGAAGCCGCACGCATCTATGCCGCCGACCCGCAAACGGCCGGCTGCATGGTGCTGGAGGGCGCGCGCGGCGCGGATGCCGAAGCGGCCTGCTGCGCCCGCAACTGGAAGGTGGCGAGCGCGCAGCGAATGCGTGACTTCCTCACCCCGACCCATGCCGACAAGGCGGAAGTCGTGGCGGATTACATGGTGACGGTCATGTCCGGCCTGTCTGCAGATGCGCGCGCGGGAACGCCCGTTGATCGGCTGGTCGCGGTCGCCCACATGGCGGGACTGGCGATCGCCGCCGTGCTGGCCGAACGTTAGTCGCCGGCGATATCGCTGGCGACCAGCGCGGTGTCCTTGCGATCGACCGACCAGAGGCGGCCGCGAACGACCGGATCCCAGTCGATCGCCTGCCCCGGCGACGCGATGCCGATGGTGCGCCGCCATTCCAGCACCGATCCGGCATCGGGCAGCGCCAGTTCGTACATTTCGGGCCGGTCGTGGCCGGTGACGTAGAAACGTCCGTCCGCGCTCCAGCTCGCGCCCGAGCAACTGAAAGGGGCGAAGCGGGCCAGCACCTGTTGAGGGAAGGTCCAGGCCGCCTCCTGCCGGAAGGCGTCGTCCATCTGCACCAGCAGCGTGTAGCGATAGTCGCGGTTCGGCTCTCCGCCCTTGCCGGCATAGTTGGCGTAGACCGCCCACCATTTGCCGGCATGACGATCGAGCACGGTCAGCGATCCGGGACCGAAGCCCAGGCTGACCGTGCGCAGATGGCGCAGCGTGCGGGTGTCGAAAATCTCGACCGCGCTGGTCTGCGGCACGGCGGGATAGTTGGATGCGGCGCAGACCAGTTCGCGCCCCGCCACGGTGCAACTGTTCATATGGGGGAAGAGGCGGCGCTCCCCTTGCCAAGAGGCGACCCGCTGGCCGGTGGATATGCGATATTTGCCGATCCGGTCATTGTCGATCGCGTAGACATGCACCCCGTCCGACGCCACCCCCTGCCGTGCTTCGGGGGCAGGCAGACGATGCACGACGGGCGCGGGCGACGGGGACGGCGCATCGGCGTCCTGCGCCCTGCCCGCGCTTGCGGCCAGCAGCCCCGTCATCGCCAGCATGATCGTCGCGTAGCGCATCGTTCATCTCGGAAATGCGTGCGGATAGGCGGGGAATGCTACAGAAAAATGGCGGCGCTACAAACGCAGCGCCGCAGTGAACATCAGTGCGCGCGCCTGATCGGCGGCCCGCACCGGCCCGGATTGCGGCTGGTCGGCGAGGCGCGTGACCGCCAGCCGGTCGGGATCGGCCAGATGCAGGCCCAGCCGCACGCCGAACAGATCGTCCGGCATATAGTCAATGCCGCCCTCGATCCGCAGTCGATGGCCCGGCTCCGCCCAGAAGGGCGCGCTGGTCCGAGCCGCAGACAGCGCGCCGCGCCACGGCCCGCGCCGCCATTCGCCCCGCACCGCCAGGCGCGTTTCGGTGCGGCGCTCCCCATGCTCCACATCCATCCGCGCAAGGTCGTAGCGCAGGCGCCATTGCAGCGTCGGGGACAGGCTGTGCACGGCCTCGATCGCCACGCCATGCGCCTGCGCCGACCCCATGGTCCGCGGCAGATAGCCATGGTCGACGAAGGACAGCCGGTTGCGCACCTGCCCGTCATAAGCGTCGATCGCGAGACGCAGGGCGGGGACTGCCGCCCAACGCAGCCCGATCCGACTGAGGCTGTCGCGTTCGGGCCGCAATGCCGCCCGCAACGCCCGAAAGCCGGGCTGGTCCAGTCCCAGCGCGCCGATCGTGCCGCTGTCGGCATAGGCGCGGATGGTTTCGCGATAGTCGGCGCGCAGATCCAGTCTCGACGTCGCCGCCAGCGCCAGTCGGGCCGAGGGCAGGAAGCCGTCGCGCGCGCGCAGATCGTCGCGGGTGTAGGGCGACGTCGCATTGACCGCCCGGTTGCTGATCTTCACCGCTTGCCACCCCAGGGTCGCGGACAGACGATCGCCCCATGGCAGCATCTCCGACGGCAGGTCGACCCGCGCATCCGCCAGCATCACGCTGCTGCGCGGCTGCATATCCGCGCCGGGCGACTGGGCGGCGCGCACCAGGGGCAGTCCGCCAAAACGCTGGCGCCGCCGTTGCAGGGCCAGCCGCAGGTCGGCCGGATCGGCAGGTGATGGGGCCAGTTCGATGGCGTAGATGCGGGCCTGCCGCTGCGGCGGCGCAGGCGGCGCGGGCTGGACCCGCAGGATGAGGCGGGGCTTGAGCGCGAAACGGGCATGGTCGGGCCAAAAGGGCTCTGCCAAGGAATCGGCCGCTGCCGGAGTCGCAAGAGAGGCCAGCAGCAGCGCCAGCGACGGCGTACGGGCGCGCATCAGCGGCCTCCTGCGTCGGCGAAGCGCACGGCCTGCCCGGCGGCCGGCGCATAGCTGATCGCATAGCCGACATGATCGGACAGCCGCGCCTGCGCTTCCCCGCCGAAGGGGACATGCGCGCGGGCGACCCGCATCGGCGCGCCGTCGCCATCGCGGGCGAACAACCAATCCTTGCCCCGCGCCACCGCTTCGGACAGGTCGCGCCGCTGGGCGGGATCAACGACCGACGCACCGGCCAGCGCCCGTCGCCCGCCGCCCATCGCGGCCGCGACGAAGCCCAGACCGGCGCTGCGCCAGCGGGCGAAGAAAGCCTCGACCCGCCGGGGATCGCGCCCGATATTGAGATCGCCGCCCAGGATCATCATCCGGTCCCGCGGCACATGGGCGGCCACGAAGCCGCTCAACAATTGCGCCTGCCGGTCGAACGCGGCGAGCGACCGGGCGACCGGCACGCCCGCCGCCTTGCGCGCGTTGAGATGGGTGTTGACCACCGCGACCGGCGCGGCGACGCCCGGCACGCGCAGATGGGCGATCAAGGCACCCTTGTTGGCGAGGCAGTCGAAGCCCGCGCAGGCGAAGGCCGGATAGGCCAGCCGGTCGATCCCGATGATCGGATAGTCGGACAGGATCAGCAGACCGCTGCCCAGTTGCTTCGACAGGGTTTCGCCCCGGTCCCAGCGCGCACCGCGCAGAAAATCGGCGTCGGCGGCGGTGCGGGCGATCGGCGTACGGACCAGCGCATCCGGCCCGGCCGCGACATGGGCATAGCCGGCGCGACGGGCGAACTGCGCCGGATCGGCGATGAAGGCTTCCTGCAACAGGACGACATGCGGCTGCCGCGCCTCCCCGCGCAGCACGGCCAGCCGGTCGGCGATGCGGCCCAGCGCCTCGTCCCGACCGAAGGCGACCGGCCAGGGCAGGCCCATCACATTATAGGTCATGATCGACAGAGGCAGTGTTGCGCCCTGCGGTCGGGCGGATGCAGCATCGGGCGCGGCCGACGAACTGACGCTGGACGAACTGGCGGCAAGTAATGCCGTCAGGCTCGCAAAGAACAAGGCGCGCGCTGGCTTTGACATGATGAAGACCCCCGCCCCGCTCTAGCCGGGCCGTGGGTCATGGCCATGTCCGGACCATGGCGGTACGGTTAAAGTTGCAAGTCAGCGTTCGTCATCACCTTGACCCGCTTCTGTCATTATTGCGAAGGTCTATTGCGCCCCTATTGGGGGCGGTGCCCCTTGCGCCATTTGGTGAACAGGTGCCGCGCCAGCATCAGCGGCGGCATCCGCAGCCAGTGCGATCGCACGAAGAAGGCGAAGACCAGCAGCTTGCGGCTTTCGCGGCCCCAGCCGTCGCGCGCCAGCAAGCGCGCGCGCACCAGCCGGTCCCACAGGGTGAGGCGCGCGCCCGCCCCATAGATCGCCCCCGCCAGTCGCCGCGCCTGCCGGACATGGAGGGCAAGACCGTGGCGCGTCGCGCGCGCCTCCAGCGTTGCACGATCGGCATCGGGCAGAAGGCAATATATGTCCCACAGGTTGCGCAGGCCGCCCTGCATGTCCCCATCGGCCAGCATATGGGCCACCGAATGGACGATGCGGTCCTCGACCGAGAGAATATATAATCCATCGGTTATATGAACCGCATCGGCAATCATCGCCGCCGCATCCGGCGTCTGGCGCGCAGTCAGCGGCAATATGGTGTGGTGCACGTCGATCATCCGGTCGCGCTCGACATGGATCATCGGCGGCAGTTCGTGCATCCACTGGCGATAATAGGCGTCGTCATACGGGTCTTCCTTGACCCATTCCCATCCCGCCGCAATCAGCGCGCGCTCCACGGCGGGCATGGCGTCGCGCGGCACCAATATGTCGAGATCGCCGATGAAACGCCCCTGCCCCGCGCGCAGGCCCGCCGCCACATAGGCCGCGCCCTTGAGCAGCACGAGCCTGACATCCAGGCCGCGCAACGCCTGCACCGCCCGGTCCGCCTCCCACAGCGCCTGCTGCGCCTCCCGCCCGCTGTCGCGCCGGGCGTCATCCAGGATCGGCCATACCGCGTCCGGCAGGGCGGCACCCTCCAGCCGATAGGCGAGCGTACCGATCAGCCGCTCCGCCCGCGCTGCGGCGAGCAGGCGGTTCCAGCCATCCGCGTCGAGCGCCCCGGCCGACGCCGGATCGCGCAGCGTGCGCACCAGCAGCGCCGCGCTCATGCCAGTTGCTCCCATAGCTGATCGACCATGGCGATGGCATCGTCGCCGGAGGGGAAATCGATCGCCCGCGCCGGGACATGGGCGACGAAGCGGGTGAGCGCGGTGAAGGCCGGCTCGCCCAGCGCGACATAATTGGTCGATGCCTGGGTCAGGCGCATGAAGATTTCGCCCTGCCCCAGCGGTCGCACCGCCGCATCATGGCCGAAACGGGGAAAGAGCAGCAAAGCGGGCATTCCCCCCTCGCCCATGCGCGCCACGGCATCGGTGCGCGGCACCATGTGGCGGATGTCGCCCTTCGCCGTTGCGGCCAGCAGCGGCCCCATGCGCGCTACGCCGACCGCCTGCGTCACGACGTCTATCGCCCGGTTCTTGAGGCTGACGAGTCGCGGGAAAGGCAGGATCGCGCCGCTATCCATGTCGAGCAGCGCGAACTCGTCGCCCATGAAGCGCCAGCCGCGCTCGCCCAGCAAGGCCGCCAGCGTCGATTTGCCGGACCCAGATTCGCCGGTCATCACCAGCGCGCGCCCGTCCTTCTCCACGCTCGACGCATGAAGCAGCAGGTGACGCCGCCAGCCCAACGCCATTTGCAGGTTCATCCCCATTTCGGCGGCGAGAAGCCCATGCGCCAGGCTCATCGGCGCGGCGTCGGCCAGGCCATGATCGCCGGTGATGAAGATGGACGGCCGCACCCAGCGCCGCGCCAGGCTGATGGGCTGGAGCCGGACGGTGAAGTCGGCGATCGCGCCGCGGACGTCGGGATAGGCGGTATAGAGCCGGGCCAGTTCCGCGATCGGCTGCGGCCAGGCGGAGCCGATGCGGAAGGTCGCCGGGCCGATGCGCAGGGTGATGGCGTGCCTCATGCCGGGCGCACTAGGCCTAGCGCGACCAGCGCGTCGAGATGCGCGCCGATCTCCGCCACGGCGTCGGCTACCGGACCCAGATCATAGTCGCGCGCCAGCCGGTCGTGCATCGCCTGCGCGCTCACCGGCGCGCCGTCGGCCATGCGCGCCAATATCTCCGGCACCGGGCTGATGACCATATGGGTCTGGCCCGACCGATGATGGTAGAGCAGGACGAGATCGTCGAGGACGCAGGTCGCCACCGCGTCCGCCTCGTCCCGGCGATAGGCTGTCGCTCCGTCCAAATTCGGCATCCCATACTACTGTCCATGTCGCTGTAGCGCGAAAGACGTAGCCAAGTGCCTAACGCATCAGGACATCGCTGGCGACCGGACGGATTGCGGCGCAGGCGCCCCGGCCAGACCCTCGAACGCGCGCAGATAGCGGTCGAGCGCGCGCTGGACGCCATGGTCGCGCGTCGCCGCCGCCAGCAGCGCGGGCGACGCCGAATGCGCCAAAGCGCGTTCGATGGCCTGTGCAAAAGCGGCCGCATCGCCTACGCGCACCGCCGGATGCTGGCCGGCCTCCACCAGAAGCGAGCGGATATTGGGCGTGCTGTCAGTCGCCACCACGCCCGCGCCGCAGGCCAGCGCCTCGATCAGCGTGGCGCACAGCCCCTCCCAGCGCGACGGCTGGAGCAGCAGGTCAGTGCGGGCCATCAACGCCGCAAGGGCGCCGGCATCACCGATATAGCCCGCGAAATCCACCCGATCGGCAATGCCCAACGCCGCGCATTGCTGCTCCAGACTCGCACGAAGCGGCCCCTGTCCGGCGATGGTCAGTCGCCAGTCGATATGGCGCAGGCGCGCCAGCGCGGCTAGCGCCGTCGCCTGATCCTTTTGCCGAGTCAGTCGCCCGACCATCAGCAATCGCCAGGGATCGCCGGACCCGCGCGGCGCCCGGGCAGCGCGGGCCTGTTCCATCGCGCGCGTCACCGTCGGGCGGGGCAGCAGGCGAACGTCGCCGCTTTGCGCCAGCAGGGTGCGGTCATGCTCGCCCATGACGATGGTGAGGTCGCTCAGGCGCGCGATACCGCGGAAACGCATCAGCCGGGCCCAGGCGCCGGGACCGCGCTGGCCGGGTCGCACGATGGGGTTGGAGATGCGGCCGACTGCCTTGGTGTCGGTCCCCAGCGCCGCCAGCGCGACCAGCATATTGCTCTGGTTGCCGGCCGAATAAAGAATGTCGGGCCGATAACGCCGCACCATCCCGGCCAGCGCCGGGAATTGCGCGATCATCGAGAGGCGGCGGATGCCACCGGGCGCGGGAACGCGGCGCACGGTCAGCGCGGGGTCGATCAGATGGGCCGCCGGACCATCGGTTCGCGCCATCCACAGTTCCACCGGGACGCCGCGCTGCAGCAGATGATTGGCGAGCAATATGGCGACGCGATCAAGGCCACCGTCGCCGGGCTGGTAGAGATAGACCGCCACTGAAAATGCACGCCCTGTAGGGCGGCGGGTGTGAAACATGAAACGCCTCGCCGAACGTCGAACCATATCAGGTTCGACGCCGTCAACGCGGATAACCCGTATCCGTTCAAATCGTTACGGTTGCGACGATCGGTTCAGCGCGGCATCTGCAGTGAGGCGTAGCAGGTGAAACCGCTCGTCCCGCGCTGCAAGCGGCGGATATAGTTGAGATAGGCCTGGTTCTGTTCATAGCCGGTGCCGGGCAGCGGCCGGCCGCGCAACGCCTGCTTGACCTGCTCACCGGTGAAGCTGCGACCGGTGCCGGGATAGGCGCCTGGCGTGCCGGCCGGGACCAGTTGGCCGTTGGGGGCGATGAAATTGCCCGCCCGGCCTTGGTCCGGCACCGGGATGGTGCAGTTGAGCACCGACGCGGCGGTGTTGGCCAGCGCAGGGCGGATCGACACGATCGCCGATGCCGCCGCAGCGCCGCCCATCAACAACTGCCGACGCGACGGGACGGCCAGCGAAGGCGCGTCATCGCCGGTTTCGGGGCTATCCTGTCCGGGCTTCGGGTCGCTCATATCGTCCTGATCCGCTCGTCACGCTTGCCAAAGCGTAAAGATTGCACGCTATTGGGATAAGCCATCGCAGCAATTGCGCGACAAATCCAGCGCGGTAACCATGAATCGACTGACAATTTCGCAGATTACCGCCTCCCTCGCCATGCTGTTGCTTGGCACCGGGGGCGCTTTATTGCTGGGCGCATCGCCCATCGCCATCGCCCTGCCGATATTGGGCGGCCTGCTCGTCCTGCTGATCTGCGCCGAGGGCGTATCGACGCGGCAGCCTGCGCCCGCTCCGCTGGATGCGCCCGACCTGTTAGGCCATCCCGATTTCGCCAGCCTGCTGGAAGGGATTTCCGATCCGCTGATGCTGGTCGAGCGCAGCCGCATCGTCCGCGCCAACCGGGCCGCGCAACGCCTGCTGGGCACGCATATCGAGGGCGAGGATGCACGCATTGCAATCCGCCACCCCGCCGCCGCCGAACGGCTGGCGAGCACTGCCCCGCTCGCCGAACCTGTGATGGTCGAACTGGTCGGCCTGGGTAGCCGCGACCAGCGCTGGCAGATGCGGATCGCGCCGGTGGGGCAGGTCGCCGACATGCGGCGGCTGGTCCATCTGGTCGATCATAGCGGCACTCATGCCGCCGAGCGGATGCGCGTCGATTTCGTCGCCAATGCCAGCCATGAATTGCGCACGCCGCTGGCCGGCATATTGGGCTTCATCGAGACGCTGGCCGATCCCGAACTGGGCAAGGATACAGAAACCCGCCAGCGCTTCCTGAAAATCATGGACGGCGAAGCGCGGCGGATGCAGCGGTTGATCGACGATCTCATCTCCTTGAGCCGGATCGAGGCGGAGAAATATCGCGCACCCGACACGCTGGTCGATCTGTCGGAACTGGCCGCCGAGGTTGTCGGCGTCTTCCGCTCCAGCCATGGCGACCGCGGTCGCGAAGTGGAAATGGAGATCGCACCGCAATTGCCCAGCGTTCAGGGCGACCGGGCGCAGCTCTCGCAGTTGCTCCACAATTTGATCGGCAATTCGATCAAATATGGCCGCCCCGGCACGCCGATTCGCGTCACGCTGAACGAAGGGCCGAGCAGCATGACACGGCTGACGGTCGCCGATGAAGGGGAAGGGATCGGCCCCGATCACCTGCCCCGCCTGACCGAGCGATTCTACCGCGTCGATTCGGGGCGCAGCCGGGCGATGGGCGGCACGGGCCTGGGCCTCGCCATCGTCAAGCATATCGTCGAGCGGCATCGCGGGCGCTTCGACATCGCCAGCACATTGGGCAAAGGCACCACCATCACCGTGCTGCTGCCCCCGCCGATGGAAGAGGCGCCAAATAAAAGCGACGAGAAAAGGCGCCCGTCGGCGCTTTCCGGAACGATGTCATGAAAATGAAACCTGACTGTCACAAAGGCGCGATGGTCCGCGACTAGGGCGCTTCCCGAGGGGGCGGCGACAAGCGAATCGCGGCTCTATTGTTTGGAGGTTCCCGTGAAGACATTCGCCTTGCTCGCCGCGACGACCGTGAGCGTTCTCAGCCTTGCCGCCTGCGGCGACCAGTCCGGCGGCGGCGCAGGCCAGACGCGCGACCAGATCCGTGCGGTCGGGTCTTCCACCGTCTATCCGTTCGCAACGGCGGTCGCCGAACTGTTCGTGCAGGGCAATGCCGGCATGAAGTCGCCGATCATCGAATCGACCGGCACCGGCGGCGGCATGAAGCTGTTCTGCGCGGGCGTGGGCGCCCAGCATCCCGACATCGCCGACGCATCGCGCCGCATGAAGAAGGCGGAGTTCGAGCAGTGCGCCGCCAATGGCGTGAAGGACATCGTCGAGATCCAGGTCGGCGTCGATGGCCTCGCCTTCGCCGAATCGAACAAGGGTCCGGGCCTGAAGCTCACCCCCAAGATCGTCTATGAAGCGCTCGCCGCCAATCCGTACGGCAAGGGTCCGAACAAGGCCCAGACCTGGAAAGATGTGGACCCCAGCCTGCCCGCGATCGCCATTTCCGTCTTCGGCCCGCCGTCCACCAGCGGCACACGCGATTCGCTGGCCGAACTGATCCTGGAAAAGGGCTGCCAGTCGGACGAAGCAATGAAGGCGCTCAAGGAAAAGAACGAAGACGAATATAAGGCGACCTGCACCCGCATTCGCGAAGACGGCAAATATGTCGATTCGGGCGAGAACGATAATCTGATCGTGCAGAAGCTGGGCGCCAATCCCAATGCGGTCGGCGTGTTCGGCTACAGCTTCCTTGAGGAAAACAAGGACACGCTGAAGGACGTGCCGATCAACGGCGTCGAAGCCACATACGAAACCGTGTCGACCGGCCAGTATCCCGGCGCGCGTCCGCTCTACATCTATGTGAAGAAGGCGCACATGACGGCCATCCCCGGCCTTCAGGGCTTCCTGAACACCTTCGCCGCCAACTGGAACCCCGACGGTGCGCTGACCAAGCGCGGCATGGTCGCGGCGCCCGAAGACGTGCGCAAGAAGAGCGCCGAAACCGTCAAGGCGCTGACCGTCCTCGACGGTTCGCAGCTGAAGTAAGGGCGACATGACCGGTCCTGCAATCCTCCTGCTGCTGGCGGGCCTGGGCGCGATCGCCTGGGTCAGCGCCCGCGCCCGCGCGCTGCGGCTCCAGACCGCGGCGCGGGCGACGGGGCGGCGCGACGCCGTCCACTCGCTACCCGGCTATCATGGCTGGTATGTCGCGCTGTGGACGCTGATCCCGGCCGCCATCTTCCTGGCGGTCTGGGCCAATGTCGCGCCGGGCCTGGTCACGCAAAGCGTGCTGGCCGACCCGGCGGCGCAGAGCCTGCCGCTCGACGGCTTCTCCCGCTCCGCCATCCTCGGCGAAGCGCGGGCGATCGCCAACGGCGATCAGGCGGGGGCGTTCAATCCGCTGTCCCAGGGACTGGTCGAACCCTACGCACACGCGCTCAACAAATATGGCGTGGCCGGCGCGGTATTGGCGCTGGTGCTGGCCTTCGCCGGGGGGGCCTATGCCTTCACCCGCGTGCGCCCCGATTTCCGGGCGCGCACGCGGGTCGAGCGGCTGGTCATGGCGTCGCTGCTGATCGCATCCCTGATCGCGATCGTCACGACGGTCGGTATCGTGGCGTCGCTGCTGTGGGAAAGCTTCCGCTTCTTCTCGATGGTCAATCCCATCGATTTCCTGTTCGGCACCAAATGGTCGCCGCAGTCGGCCGCCATGGGCTACGGCAATGACGATGCGTTCGGCGCGGTGCCGCTGTTCTGGGGCACCATCTTCATCGGCGCGATCATCGCCATGATCGTCGCCATCCCGCTGGGCCTGATGAGCGCCATCTACCTGACCCAATATGCCAGCCCGACCGTCCGCAAATGGATGAAGCCGACGCTGGAGATGCTCGCAGGCGTGCCGACGGTGGTCTATGGCTATTTCGCCGCGCTCACCATCGCCCCGGCGCTCCGCGACTTCGCGGTCGCGATCGGCATCCATGGCGCATCCTCCGAAAGCGCGCTGGCCGCCGGCCTTGTCATGGGGGTCATGATCATCCCCTTCGTGTCCTCCATGGCCGACGACAGCATTGCCGCCGTGCCGCAATCGATGCGCGACGGCAGCCTGGCGATGGGCGCGACCACCAGCGAGACGATTCGCAAGGTGCTGATCCCCGCCGCGCTACCCGGCGTCGTCGGCGGCGTGCTGCTGGCCGTCAGCCGCGCCATCGGTGAAACGATGATCGTGGTCATGGCCGCGGGCCTCGCCGCGAACCTGACCGTCAATCCCTTCGCCAGCGTGACCACAGTGACGACACAGATCGTCCAGTTGCTGACCGGCGACCAGGAATTCGACAGCGCCAAGACGCTCGCCGCCTTCGCGCTGGGCCTGGTGCTGTTCATCGTCACCCTGCTGCTCAACATCGTGGCCCTGCGGGTCGTGAAGAAATATCGCGAGGCTTACGAATGACTGCTGCTCGCAACCCCACCGACTGGAAGTCGGAGGCCATGCGCAAGCGGATTGCGGGGCGCTATGCCGCCGAACGCCGCTTCAAATTCGCCGGCCTGTTCGCCGTACTGCTGTCCGCGTCCTTCCTGGCTTTCCTGCTCGTCACCATGATGGGCAACGGCCTGCGTGGCTTCACCCGGACCGAGATTGCGCTCAAGATCGATTTCCCGGCCTCCCCGCTGCTGCTCGATCCCGCCGCCATCACCGACGAATCGCTGAGCCAGGCCAATCTGCCGATGGTGACCGACGCGGTCGCGAAGAAGTTGTTGGGCGCAGATGCCGACGCGCTGCTATCGCCGACCGCCTGGATCAGCATCCGGGACGCGATCAAGGCGGACCCCAAGATATTGAGCCGGAGCGAGACGATCAGCGTGCCGGCCTCGACCGGGCTTGACCTGGCCGCCAAGAGCAAGGGATCGCCGGAAATGGAGGCCGCGGTCACGCGGCTGAAACAGCAGGGCCTGTTGTCGACCGGCTTCAACCTGAGCTTCCTGACCGCCAGCGACGGCACCGATCCGACCCAGGTCGGCATTTGGGGGGCGTTCAAGGGATCGTTGCTGACGATGCTGGTGACGCTGATCCTCAGCTTCCCGATCGGCGTCGCCACGGCGCTCTATCTGGAGGAATATGCCCGCAAGAGCTGGTGGACCGATATCATCGAAGTGTCGATCAACAATCTGGCGGCGGTGCCTTCCATCATATTCGGCCTGCTGGGCCTGTCTATCTTCCTGAACCTCGCGCATCTGCCGCGATCCGCGGCGCTGGTGGGCGGCATGACACTGGCGCTGATGACGATGCCGGTCATCGTCATCGCCGGCCGCAACGCGATCAAGTCCGTCCCGCCCAGCATCCGCGACGCCGCGCTCGGCATCGGCGCAAGCCCGGTACAGGTGGTGTTCCAGCATGTGCTGCCGCTGGCCCTGCCCGGCATCCTGACCGGCACGATCATCGGCATGGCCCGCGCGCTGGGCGAAACCGCGCCGCTGCTGATGATCGGCATGCGCGCCTTCATCGCCACCCCGCCGGGCGGGATCACCGATCCGGCGACCGTCCTGCCGGTGCAGATATTCCTGTGGTCCGACGAAGTCTCCAAGGGCTTCGTCGAAAAGACATCCGCCGCGATCATCGTCCTGCTGGCCTTCCTGCTCGCGATGAACGGCCTCGCCATCTACCTGCGCAACAAGTTTGAAACACGGTGGTAATGACACCCATGACAGAAGACCAAATCAACCTGACCATCGACAATCCCAAGATGTCGGCCCGCGACGTCAAGGTTTTCTATGGCGAGAAGCAGGCCATCAAGGGCGTGTCGATCGACGTCGGCATGGACCATGTCACCGCCTTCATCGGCCCGTCGGGCTGCGGCAAGTCGACCTTCCTGCGGACGCTCAATCGCATGAACGACACCGTCGCGTCGGCGCGGGTCGAGGGCGAGATCACGCTGGACGGCGAGAATATCTACGCGGCGTCGATGGACGTGGTGCAGCTGCGCGCACGGGTGGGCATGGTGTTCCAGAAGCCCAACCCCTTCCCCAAGTCGATCTACGAAAATATCGCCTATGGCCCGCGCATCCACGGCCTGGCCGCGGGCAAGGCGGACATAGACGTGATCGTCGAAAAGTCGCTGCGCCGCGCTGGCCTGTGGGACGAGGTGAAGGACCGGTTGCATGACAGCGGCACGGCGCTGTCGGGCGGGCAGCAGCAGCGGCTGTGCATCGGCCGGGCGATCGCGGTCGAACCAGAAGTCATCCTGATGGACGAACCTTGCTCGGCGCTCGATCCGATCGCGACCGCCAAGATCGAGGAGCTGATCCACGAACTGCGCGGCCGCTATGCGATCGTCATCGTGACGCATAACATGCAGCAGGCCGCGCGCGTGTCGCAGCGGACCGCCTTCTTCCACCTGGGCGACCTGGTCGAATATGGCGTGACGTCCGATATCTTCACCAATCCCCGCCAGGAGCGGACCAAGGATTATATCACCGGTCGCTACGGCTGATCCGGGGGAGAGAGATCATGGCAGAACATACGATCAAGGCATTTGACGAGGAAATCGACCGGCTGCGCGGACTGATCGCCGAAATGGGCGGGCGCGCGGAAGCGGCGATCGAAAATGCGATGCTGGCGTTGCAGCGGCAGGACAAAGTGTTGGCCGCCGATGTCGTCGAGGGCGACAAGCGCATCGACGCGATCGAGGCGGAGGTCGAGAAGCTGGTGATCCAGGTGATTGCGCTCCGCGCGCCGATGGCGAACGACCTGCGCGACGTGATCGCCGCGCTCAAAATCGTGAGCGTGGTGGAACGCATCGGCGACTATGCCAAGAATATCGCCAAGCGCGTGCCGCTGATCGCCACCAACACCCGCATCCTCGAACCCATTTCCCTGCTGCCCTCCATGGGGCAGGTCGCGGGCGAGATGGTGCATGATGCGCTCAACGCCTTCGCTGCGCGCGACGCCGACCTGGCGCTGGCGGTGGTCGAGCGCGACACGGTAGTCGACGATTTCTACAATAGCGTGTTCCGCACACTCGTCACCTTCATGGTCGAGAACCCCAAGACGATCAGCGAGTGCGCGCACCTGCTGTTCATCGCCAAGAATATCGAGCGGATCGGCGACCATGCGACCAATGTCGCGGAGATGGTCTATTATGCCGCGACCGGCCAGACATTGCCAGAGCGCGAGCGCGGCGCCGACATGCAGCCGGAGGACTAGACCATGGCAAGAGCGAAAATGCTGCTGGTCGAGGATGACGCAGCACTGGCCGAACTGCTGATCTGGCATTTCAAGCGCGAGGATTTCGAGGTCGCCCATACGGTCGACGGCGAAGAGGCGTTGCTGATGGCGCAGGAAAATGTGCCTGACATCGTGCTGCTCGACTGGATGGTCGAAAGCCTGTCGGGGATCGAGGTGTGCCGCCGGCTGCGCCGCATGAACGGCACCGCCAATATCCCCATCATCATGCTGACCGCGCGCGGTGAGGAAGAGGATCGGGTCCGCGGGCTGGAAACCGGCGCGGACGATTATGTGACCAAGCCGTTCAGCCCCCGCGAGCTGGTAGCGCGCGTCGGCGCGGTGCTGCGCCGCGTGCGCCCGGCGCTGGCCGGCGAGACGCTGACCTTCTCCGACGTGGAGATGGACACGGTCGGCCACAAGGTGCGCCGCAGCGGGCAAGTGATCCCGCTCGGCCCCACCGAGTTCCGCCTGCTCAAGCATTTCCTGGAGCATCCGGGCTGGGTCTTTTCGCGCGAGCGGTTGCTCGACAGTGTCTGGGGCCAGGACAGCGACATCGAACTGCGCACGGTGGACGTCCATATCCGCCGCCTGCGCAAAGCGATCAACGGCGATGGCCAATATCAGGACATCATCCGCACGGTGCGGTCGGCGGGTTACGCGCTGGATACCGAGGGCGTGGGCTGAGGCGCGCAACCCGGCAATTGTGGTTCAAGCAAAAGCCTCTCCAAAGAGATTTGGGGAGGCTTTTTGCGATTGCGGGCCGATCCGTTCAAACGCCGGCGGTCAGAGCACGGTAGACATTCGCGACGCTTTCCGACGCCCTGTCCCAGGAATAGAGCCGGCTGGTGCGGTGCGCCGCCAAGCCCATCGCATGTCGCAAATCCGGACTTTCGATAAGCTTGGCCAGGACCGATGCATAATGTCCGCAACCCGTCGGCCGGCAAAGAAACCCGTCCTGACCGTCGGTCAGGATGCTGCGGGCATTTTGGGCGTCGGCGCTCACGACAGGCAAGCCGCAGGCCATGGCTTCGACGATGACATTGCCGAATGTTTCGGTGGTGCTGGGACTGAGCAACACATCCGCGCTCGCAACCGCCCGAGCCAGATCATCCCCCGCCAGATGTCCTGCGCATATCGTTCGGGGCAGCGTTTTGAACAGGTCGACCGCGGGGCCATGCCCGACGACGAGCGCCCGGACCCGCGGCGATTGCGCCTGGAGTTGCTGCACCACCTGGATGAACCGGTCCACGCCCTTTTCGAGCACTACGCGTCCGAAGAACAATATGGCGATGTCGCCATCGTCCAGCCCCTGTATGCGGCGCCAGTGCATGTCCCGTCGGCCGGGATGGAAGAGCGCGGCGTCTATCCCCCTGCTCCAGACGCTCGCCCGATCGTCGCCACGCGACAGGCGCAATTCCTCGACCAGCGCGCCGGTCGGTGCGAGCACATAATCGCTGCGTCGATAGAAGCGCCGCAGATGTGCATCGAGTGCGGGTCGCGCCCAGTCGATCCCATAATAACGCAGATAGGTTTCGAACCGCGTGTGCATACTCGCAACGATCGGGACACCCAGCCGCTTGGCGAAGGTCTGCGCACGCGTTCCCAATATATCCGGCGTAGACACATGCACCAGGTCGGGCGCAAAATCGCGGATGTCGTTTCGGATATTGCGCGGAAGGCCAAGCGCCAGGCGGAACTCGCTGCGCACCGGCAGAGCGATCGACGGAACCGGCACCAACGTCCCCGCCGGCGCGAATGCCGGCGTGTCCGTGACCGGGGAATAGACGCGCACCGTGAAGCCGCACGCCGTTTCCAGATAGCGCACGAGCATATTCAGCGCCTGGTTCGCGCCTTCGCGCAGATAATTGTAATTACCGGAAAACAGCGCGATCCGCATCGATCAGACCTGCCTGAAGTTCAGGAGCGCATTCAGCAGAAACACGACCAGGCCCGCGAACAGCGAAACGACGGCGCGGGTCACAAGATAATTCACCGACGTCAGATGCAGGAACAGCGCATAGAGGCCCATGGTGATGAGGAGGCCGACAGCGGAATTCGCCAGGAACAGCACATAGCCGGCGCCGACGCCTCTGTCCGTTCCGCGGAAAATCCAGCTCCGCCCGAGGATATAATGCAGGCTGTTGGCGATGATGAAACCGATGCCCGCAGCCATAACCTTGCCGACGCCGAGGTTCACCAGACCCCACAATATACCCAGGCCGATCACGAAAACCGAACAACTGACAACCGTGTTGCGAAACAACATCGCCCCGGCGCGCAGGGAAAATACCCGACTCATGATGCCCGCACTGAACGATTGTACCGGCAACAGGCTGTTACCATCCGCTTCGGCGTCCAAACTCATTCTGCGGCCGATGCCCCATACAGGCCTTCATCCGCTTCGTCGGGCCAATCGTCGCGGGCCCTGGCCCAGGGGTTGAGAAACAGAAAGGGCAGCTTCAGGAAGAGAAGTTCGGCATGTACGACGCCATCTACAATATGTTCCCACCATGTCGGATTGCGTTGCGCATGGGCATCGAGCCAATCCTCATAGGGTGCCCAATGGCTGGGTTCGTCCTTGCGAATGATGCTGAAGATGCGCGTCAGAATCGGGTCCGACAGGATGATCCGGTTGGTGAGTAGGGTTTCCACCTGCACATATCCCCGCCGTTCGGTAAGCGCGATGACCCGGCACAGGCGCGCGAACAGCCTGTCGCTTTCGACGACATCCTGTGTCTTGAGCCGGGCGATAGACGTGCCGAACATGATTTCGACGAAGCGGTCGATGTGGCCAAATGTCGATCCCACGGCAAAGGGCATGATGCCGCGCCGTTCGAACCAGCGGCGGAACATGAGATAATGTTTCCGCTCATCCGCCCGATGCGCCTTGAGCCGCGCGATGAGGACGGCATCGTCGGGAGAGCGCTTCACGACCGATTCGATCACCCGATCGATCGCGGTATAGCCGCGATGTTCGTTATAGATATAGATGCTGCCCAGCACATCGAGATAACGTCGTTCGAACCAAGCGCGCATAGATTTCTCCGGCCCTGACCGAGTCAGGACGCCCCTGGCTACAACAATAATATGCGCTGCGATATTCGGTTCTACATCGCGATGCAAAATGCCTCAGGCCGCGCGGCGGGCCTTGTTCAGTTTCTTGAGCAGCATGTCTCGTTTCAGGCGCGACAGATGATCGATGAACAGCACCCCTTCCAGATGGTCCAGCTCATGCTGCAGGCAGGTGGCCAGCAGGCCTTCGAGCTGCTCCTCATGAATGCGACCGTCGCGGTCCATCCAACTGGCGCGGATCACCGCGGGGCGCTCCACCTCGGCATATTGATCGGGGACCGACAGGCAGCCCTCCTGATAAACGGACAATTCTTCCGAACCCTTGAGAATCTCCGGGTTGATGAAGACCATCGGCTTCTTGACCGGCTTGGCGTCTTCTTCGTCGGATTCGGGTTCCTGCAGATCGATCACCAGCACCCGCTTGGGGACGCCGACCTGGATCGCGGCCAGACCGATGCCCGGCGCGTCGTACATCGTTTCGAACATGTCGTCGATCAGCCGTTGCAGATCGTCGTCGATCGCATCGACGGGGGTCGAAATCGTGCGCAGGCGCGGGTCGGGCGCCTCAAGGATCGGTAGGATTGCCATATGTCGAACATAGATGGAACGGCGCGATATTTCAAGCCAGCGGGCGGATAGAGACGCGCCTTCGACCGCGACGCAGGGTAAGCGCCCGGATGGGACTTAACTTCGCACATTTCCCGCCCATCTTGAAATATCCGATCAAGAATAGGACATTAAACCATAAATCACGTCGTGGCCGCGCTTGCCTGCATAAAGCAAAATGCACATGTAGGACATAAAGTCCTTGCTCACCCTAGCCCACCGGCCGTCGCGCCCGCAGCGCCTGGGCCAGCGTGCCTTCGTCCAGATAATCCAGCTCGCCGCCGACCGGCACGCCATGGGCGAGCTGGGTCAGGCGGATGGGGAAGCGCTCCAGCCGTTCGGCCAGATAATGGGCGGTGGTCTGTCCCTCCAGCGTCGCGTTCATCGCCAGCACCACCTCGTCCACGCCGCCCGGCTCCAGCCGTGCGACCAGCGCATCGATGGTCAGGTCTTCGGGTCGCACCCCCTCCAGCGCGGACAACCGCCCGCCCAGCACATGGAAGCGCCCGGGGAAGAGGCGCGACTTGTCGAGCGCCCACAGGTCCGCGACATCCTCCACCACGCACAGTGCGCGAGCGTCGCGCCGCGGATCGGCGCAGATGCCGCAGGGATCGACCGTATCGACATTGCCGCAGATGTGGCAGTTGACCAGCCGTTCGTTCACCGCCTCCAGCGCGCGCAGCAGCGGCTCCATCGCGCCCTCCCGCTTTTTCAGCAGGTGCAGCACGGCCCGCCGGGCCGAACGGGGGCCAAGGCCAGGCAGGCGGGACAGCGCCTGGGTCAGCGTCTCGATTTCAGGTGAAGCCATATCATGAGATAAGGGGTTGCAACCGGGAGAGACAAGGGGTTTGAGCATCCGCTATGCGTATCATCTATATGGGCACCCCCGATTTCGCCGTTCCGGCGCTCGACGCGCTGGCGAAGGCGGGTCATGCCATCGTCGCGGTCTACAGCCAGCCGCCCCGCCCCGCCGGCCGCGGCAAGGCGTTGCGCCCCTCCCCCGTCCACGCCCGCGCCGAGGAGATGGGGATAGAGGTCCGCACGCCCGCGTCGCTGAAGGACGGCGCCGTGCAGGCCGCCTTCGCCGCCCTGAACGCCGATGTCGCGGTGGTCGCGGCCTATGGCCTTATTCTTCCGCGCGCCGTGCTGGACGCGCCGCGCCATGGCTGCATGAACATCCACGCCTCGCTGCTGCCGCGCTGGCGCGGCGCGGCGCCGATCCAGCGGGCGATCCTGTCGGGCGACAATGTCACCGGCGTGACGATCATGGACATGGAGGCGGGCCTGGACACCGGACCGATGCGCGCCAAACATGTGACGCCGGTCGAGGACAAGACCGCAGGCCTGCTGACCGCCGAACTGGCGCAGGCGGGCGCGGAACTGATGGTCGAGGTGCTGGACGACATTGCGCAGCATCCCCCCATGCCCCAGCCGGAAGAGGGCGTCACCTATGCGTCGAAGATCGACAAGGCGGAGGCGCGGATCGATTTCAGCCGCGCCGCGCACCAGGTCGAACGACAGGTGCGCGCCTTCAACCCCTTCCCCGGCGCCTTTTTCGAATATCGCGGCGAACGCTTCCGCATTCTCGCCACCCATGTCGAGCATCATGCCGGAATGCCGGGAGATTTGCTGGACGACAGCCTGCTGATCGGCTGCGGCCATGACTCGATCCGCCCGACGCTGATCCAGCGCGCGGGCAAGGCGGCGATGTCGCCCGGCGAATTGTTGCGCGGATACGATATGCCGGCGGGGAGCCGGGTGGATGGATAAGGGGAACGCCGTTCGGTTCGGGCGTGTCGGGAACCGTTTCTCGACTTCGCTCGAAACGAACGGAGGCGGGATATGACCCGGTTCGCCTTCACCGTCGAATTTGACGGCCGCCCCTTCATGGGCTGGCAGCGCCAGGCCCATGGCCCCAGCGTGCAGCAGACCATCGAGGACGCGATCTTCGCCGTGACGGGCGAGCGCGCCGTGATCCATGCCGCCGGTCGCACCGATGCGGGCGTCCACGGCCTGGCCATGCGCGCCCATGCGGAGATCGACAAGGTCATCGCGCCCTTTCGGCTGATGGAGGCGATCAACGCCAGGGTGCGGCCCCATCCGGTCGCCATCCTGGCGTGCCAGCCGGTCGCCGACGACTGGCATGCGCGCTTTTCCTGTATCGGTCGGTCCTATGTCTATCGGATCGCCAACCGCCGTGCGCCGCTGACCTTCGAGCAAGGACTGGCGTGGCGGGTGATCCAGCCGCTCGATGTGCCGGCGATGCAGGATGCAGCGCAGATACTGGTGGGGCGGCACGACTTCACCACATTCCGGTCGGCCCATTGCCAGGCGCAAAGCCCGGTCAAGTCGCTCGACCGGCTGGATGTCGAACGCGACGGCGACCGGATCGCGATCCACGCGGCGGCGCGCTCCTTCCTTCATCACCAGGTGCGATCGATGGTCGGGTGCCTGGCGATGGTCGGCATGGGGCGATGGAGTGCAGGGGATCTGCGCGCCGCACTGGAGGCCAGGGATCGGGCGGCGCTGGGCCTCAACGCCCCGCCGGACGGACTATATTTCGTGCAGGCGACCTATCCCGCCGCGGCCGTCAGATGAAGGCGGCGGTGCAGACCTGATTCTTGCCGGCGCGCTTGGCCGCACGCATCGCGTCGTCGGCGCAGGCAATCAGCCGGTCGAGATCGGCCGGATCGGGTGTGTCGACGGTGACGAGGCCGAAGCTGCCGCTGACGCCCATGCCATAGGATGCAAGCGCCTGCCGTGCGTCCTCGCCAAAGGCCTCTACCGCCTGCGCGTCCCGATCCGCCAGCAGGACCAGAAATTCGTCGCCACCGATCCGCGCGACGACATCGCCCGCGTCGGCCTGCGCCTTCAGCAACTGGGCGATATCGGTCAGGCAGCCGTCGCCCGCGGCATGGCCCTGACCGTCGTTCAACTGCTTGAACCCGTCGAGGTCCAGGAACAGCAAGCTGGTGCTCAGCCGGGCGTGCGCCGCATGGGCCAGCACATCCTTGGCCCGGCACGCGAACCCCCGGCGATTGAGGAGGCCGGTCAGCGGATCATGCATCGCCTCGAAACTGGCCTGCCGCAGGTCCGACATATCCTCTATCACCGCCACATAGAGTTCGGGGCGATCATCATCGTCACGCACCATCGCGACCGTCAGGTTGATCCAGATGATCGTTCCATCGGCACGGATATAGCGTTTTTCCATCGCGTAACGCGGCAATTCGCCGGCGTTGAGCCGCGCCAGCAGCGCCTCGTCCGCATGGAGATCGTCCGGATGGGTGATCTGCTGGAATCCGGTGCGGATCAGCGTTTCCGCGTCATAGCCGCTGATTTCGCAGAAACGCGGATTGACGAGCAGGAAAGCGCCGTCCAGCCCCACATGGGCGATGCCGACCGGCGCATGGAGAAAGGTCGCCTCGAACCGGCGCTGCTCCAGTGCGAGAGCAGCGGCGATCTGCCCGTCCACCCCCACGACCTGAGCCGGCGCCGAAGGAGCCGGCACCGACGTGGAAAAAGATTTGCCTGAAAATGTTCCCGTGAACTGTCGGTGCGACTGCCTGCTCATCGTCCGCTCTTGCACGGAAAATGGTAAACAGGTGATTACGCCGCCGCGCAGTCGTAAAATTCAGAGGCGGGTGCGGAAGGGCGTGAAGTCGGTGCCGCTGTCATAGACGTCCAGCCCCTCGCGCCGCTTGAGGCCGTTGACCACCATATAGGTGACGGGCGTGAGTACCGCTTCCCAGCCGACCTTCATCGCCCAGTTGGTGACCATCACCGTCAGCACCTGCGCATTGCTCCAGTCGCCCCAGAAAGCCAGCGGGTAGAAGAGCAGGCTGTCCACACCTTGCCCGATGACGGTGGAGCCGATGGTCCGCATCCACAAATGCCGACCCTGCGTCAGCAGCTTCATCCGGGCAAGGACGAAGCTGTTGGCCAGTTCACCCGCCCAGAAGGCCACGAGCGAAGCGAAGACGATGCGCCACGTACTGCCAAACACCGCCTCATAGGCTTTCTGGTCGGGCCAGCCATCCGCGGGCGGCAGCGCGACGACCACCCAGCTCATCAACGCCATGAACAGCATCGCGCCGAACCCCGCCCAGACGCAGCGGCGGGCGCGGGCATAGCCATAGACCTCCGTCAGCACGTCGCCGATAACATAACCCAGCGGGAAAAAGAGGATGCCGGCGCCGAAGGTGAAGCCGCCCAGCGTCGAGAGCTTGGCCGCGCCGATCAGATTGGAAAGAAGCAGGATGGCAACGAACGCCGCCATGAAAAAGTCGTAATAGCGCAGCGGCCGCGCGCCCAGCGCCGCTGCATCGACCTTGTGAACCGCCCCATTGTCCATGCGATACTGCATATCGCGTGGTTGGATGATTGCAAGTCGGCCGGGCAAGCCCTCCTGTTGCAAGCCGCCCTGTTGCAAGCTGCATTCCCGCCCGCTATCGCGGCATCCGCATGGCCCCGTAGCTCAGTTGGATAGAGCATTCGCCTTCTAAGCGAATGGTCGCTGGTTCGAATCCAGCCGGGGTCGCCATATTCAGCGGTAGAACATCATGAATAGCAGGCCGAATATGGTGAGCAGCAGGGCAAACCAAAAGAAACCAAAATCGGGCTTGTCTGGATCGCGCATCGGCTAGTCTACCTGTTCGGCGTCGACGCGGCGCACCAGCCGGTCGTCAACGACTGTCATCGTGAAAATCGGATCGGCGTCCGCAGGCACCTCGGCGATGGCATCGACGAAGGCGGCCCGCGTCGCGGGATCGTCGTAGATCATCTTCTGCTCGAATGCCGTCCGCCAGGTCGTCTCGTCAGGCCATTCGGCATAGCCGACGAAACGACCGTCGGCGTCGCGATGCAGCCGGGAACCATAGCTGCCATATTTTTCCCGGATCAGGTCGGTGCCGCGCCGCCAGGCTGCGCAGAACTGATCCTCCTTGCCGGGATGGACCCGCCACCAATAGACCGCGACGAACATCGCCCATCTCCTTTACCCAAGGAGAATGAATGGGCCGGGCGCAGGTTCCTGCCCCCGGCCGGACAAGTCAGAGGATGGTCTGCCCGGTCTTGGCCCAGTCGGCGGCGAAGCCTTCGAGACCCTTGTCGGTCAGCACATGCTTGGACAGCATCTTGATGACGGCGGGCGGCGCGGTCATCACGTCCGCGCCGATACGGGCGGCTTCCAGCACATGGATGGGGTGGCGAACCGACGCGACCAGAATTTCGGTGTCGAAGCCGTAATTGTCGTAGATCAGGCGGATATCCTGGATCAGCGCCATGCCGTCGAAACCATTATCGTCATGGCGGCCGACGAAGGGCGAGATGAAGCTTGCGCCGGCCTTTGCCGCCAGCAGTGCCTGGTTGGCCGAGAAGCAGAGCGTGACATTGACCAGCACGCCATCGTCGGTCAGCGCCTTGCAGGTCTTGAGGCCATCTATCGTCAGCGGCACCTTGATGCAGACATTGTCGGCGATCTTCCGCAACACGGCGGCTTCCTTCATCATCGTCTCATGGTCGAGCGCGACGACTTCGGCCGACACCGGGCCGTCGACGATACCGCAGATTTCCTCGACCACTTCCAGGAACTTGCGGCCCGATTTATGGATCAGCGACGGGTTGGTGGTGACGCCATCCAGCAGGCCGGTGGCGGCCAGTTCACGGATTTCGGCGGTGTCGGCAGTGTCGACGAAGAATTTCATGGGGGGACTCCGGGGATAGGGCGAATCGCGCTCCTTTAGCGGCTGGCGACCGGATTCACCATGCCGGCGGCATGAATTGCATCGCCTGCCGGGCGCGACTAAGGCCGACGCACCTTTCCAAAGGACCAAGCATGAAACGCGCCGCCCGTTTGCTGACGATTCCCCTGGGCGTGCTGGGCGCTTCGCCTGCGGGAGCGGCGACGGAAGAAACACAGGCATGGAGCACCGAACAGGCGATCCTTCATGCGGGCGAGTCGAACATCATCACCATCGATTCGAGCCAGCGCCTGCGGTCTGACGGCAAGAGCGGCGGCGAACAGTTTCTCGCCCGTGTCGTCATCGACCACAGGATCACCCCCGCGCTCCAACTGGGCGGCGGCATCGCCTATCTGCGCAGCGAGGTGGACCAGGAAATGCGCCTGTTCCAGCAGGCGACGCTGGCCAGCGGCATCTGGACGAGCCGAACCCGGATCGAGCAGCGTTTCTTCGACAATGCCGACCATGCGAGCTGGCGACTGCGCCAGAGGGTGCAGATGGCGGCGCCGATCGACCGGGCGAAGCGATGGACGGTGATCGCAGCGACCGAAATCTTCTTCCACCTCAACCGCGCACGGCCGAACGACCAGATCGGACTGGCGACGATGCGCAACCAGGTCGGCCTGCGCCATCCGATCGCCAGGACCGTGGACGCGCAACTGCTCTATATGCGCCAGCAGAATTTTCGCGACGGACGGCCCGATACGGTCGCCCATATTCCCTGGCTGACGCTGAGCTGGCGGCTCTGACGATTTGCCTGGCGCGCCCGGCGCGCTAAGGACGGTCCATGTCTTCGCGCGCCCGTGTCCTCATTCTCAACGCCGCCCTGGGGCCGCTCGACTATCGCGTGCCGCACGGCATGACGGTGCAGCCCGGCAGCATCGTCGTCGCGCCGCTGGGGCCGCGCCAACTGGTCGGCGTAGTGTGGGAAGAGGAAAGCTTCCCCGATGTCGAGACCGTAGGCGACAATCGACTGCGCAACCTGGTCGAGGTGGTGGACGCCCCGCCCTTGCCCGAACCGCTACGCCGGCTGATCGAATGGACGGCGGACTATTATCTCGCCCCGCCTGCCGCGGTGCTGCGCATGGCGCTCTCCTCCATGGCTGCGCTGGAAGGGGCGCGGACGTTGATCGAGTATCGCGCCACCGGGGCTGCGCCCGACCGGATGACCGAACAGCGCGCGCAGGCTCTGGAACGGATCGGCGAGCGGCAGGGGCTGATCCGCGAACTGGCGATGATCGGCGGGGTGAGCGACGCGGTGATCCGCGGCCTCATCAAGCAGGACATATTCGAAGCGGTGGAGGTGAGCGTCGACACGCCCTTCCCCATGCCCGATCCCGGCCATGCGCAACCCATATTGTCGGAGGCGCAGACCAGCGCCGCGACGACCATGGCGGACGCGGTACGGGCGCATGACTTCGCGCCCTTCCTGCTCGACGGCGTCACCGGATCGGGCAAGACGGAGGTCTATTTCGAGGCGATAGCCGCCGCGATCCGGGCCGACCGGCAGGTGCTGGTGCTGCTGCCCGAGATCGCGCTGACCGAACCCTTTCTGGAACGGTTCGAGAAGCGGTTCGGCACGGTGCCGGTCAACTGGCATAGCGGCCTGCGCCAGAGCGAGCGGCGGCGGGCGTGGCGCGCCATCGCGACGGGCCAAGCGCAGGTGGTGGTAGGCGCACGGTCCGCGCTGTTCCTGCCCTATCCCAATCTCGGCCTGATCGTCGTGGACGAAGCGCATGAGGCCAGCTTCAAGCAGGAAGACGGCGTCCATTATCATGCCCGCGACGTCGCGGTGATGCGCGGATTGATCGAGAAATTTCCGGTCGTCCTGGCATCGGCCACCCCGGCGATCGAGACGCGGCATCAGGTCGAACTGGGCCGTTATGCGGAGATCAAGCTGCCATCGCGCTATGGCGGGGCGGAGATGCCCACGATCGAGGGGATCAACCTGCTGACAGACCCGCCCGAGCGCGGCCGCTGGATCGCGCCGCCTCTGGTCAAGGCGATCGACGAGGTGATGGCGAAGGGCGAGCAGAGCCTGCTCTTCCTCAACCGGCGCGGCTATGCGCCGCTGACCTTGTGCCGCCACTGCGGCTATCGGTTCCAGTGCCCCAATTGCACCGCCTGGATGGTCGAGCATCGGCTGACGCACCGGCTCGCCTGCCATCATTGCGGCCACGTCGTCCCCGCCCCGCGACGCTGCCCGGAATGCAAGGAGGAGGACAGCCTGGTCGCCTGCGGCCCCGGCGTCGAGCGCATCGCCGACGAGGTGAAGGCGCTGTGGCCGCAGGCGCGCACCGCCATCGCAACGTCCGATACGCTGAGTTCCCCTGCCCGCGCCGCAGATTTCGTGAAGTCGGTGGAGGCAGGCGACATCGACATCATCGTCGGCACGCAATTGGTCACCAAGGGCTATCATTTCCCCAACCTGACGCTGGTCGGTGTCATCGACGCGGATTTGGGGCTGGAAGGCGGCGACCTGCGGGCGGCCGAGCGCACCTTCCAGCAGATCGTGCAGGTGGCCGGCCGCGCCGGACGCGGCGAGAAGCCGGGGAAGGTGTTCATCCAGACGCGGATGCCGACCAGCGAGGTCATCGAATCGCTGATCGAGGGGGATACCGAGCGCTTCTACGCGGTCGAGACGGAGAACAGGCGGCGCGCCAACGCCCCGCCCTTCGGCCGCTTCGCCGCGATCATCATTTCCAGCGAGAATGCCGACGAGGCGGCGCAGACCGCACGGCTGATCGGCAAGTCGGCGCCGGTGATCGAAGGGATGCGCGTCTATGGTCCTGCGCCAGCGCCACTGTCTGTGCTACGCGGCCGCCATCGTCATCGCCTGCTGATCCACGCGACGCGCGCAGTGGACATTCAGGCGGCGATCCGCGAATGGCTGGGCAATCTGGCCTGGAAATCGGGCACCAGAGTAGCGGTGGACGTCGATCCCTACAGCTTCATGTAACGCTCAGCCCGCATCGGCGGGCGAAACGATGATGACCACGCGGCGATTCTCCCGCCGCCCGCTGGCCGACCGATTGCTTTGCACAGATATGCGCGCGCCCATGCCGGCAACCCGCATCGCCGGCCGCGCCATGCCGCCGCCGACCAGCGCATCGGCCACCGCCTGCGCCCGCCGCAGCGACAGCGCATCATTATAGCTGGCCGATCCCGTCGAATCGGTATGCCCCTCCACCCGCGCCCCGCGAATGCCGACCCCGGCCAGTACAGCCGACAGGCGCCCGATCGCCACCTTCTGGTCCGGGATCAGCGTGCTTTCCTCCGTAGCGAAGAGCAGCCGGTCGGCCATGCCGAACTGCCAGTCGTCGCCCGACGGTTCGAAGCCCTGCTGCTGGAGCGCGGCCACCTGTTGCGGGGTGAAAGCGGCCGTTCGCGGCGGCTGCACCGTCTGGCAGGCGGCCAGCAGAAGCAGCGAGAGGAAAAGCAGATGGTGGCGCATTCTGGTCCCTATGATGTCAGCGATCGCGATGGATGGCGCGACCCGCCTTGGCCGCATACATGGCTGCATCCGCATGGCGCAGCAGGTCGCGCGCGTCGGCGCTGTCCTCCGGATAGCAGGCGCTGCCGATGCTGAGCGACGCATCGACGCGTTCGCCATTGGGCAGCATGATCGGCTGGGCCATGCCATCGGCGATGCGCGCCTTGATCGCGGCCAGTTGATCCGCCGACAGGCCCGGCGCCAGGATCAGCGCGAATTCGTCGCCGCCCAGGCGAAAGGCTTCGTCTTCGGGACGCAGCACGGCGCGCAGCCGGGCGGCGATGACGATCAGCAGCGC
Organism: Sphingobium sp. 3R8; assembly: GCF_020166615.1. Classification (NCBI taxonomy): domain Bacteria; kingdom Pseudomonadati; phylum Pseudomonadota; class Alphaproteobacteria; order Sphingomonadales; family Sphingobiaceae; genus Sphingobium; species Sphingobium sp. 3R8. The sequence goes on from NZ_JAIQXR010000005.1 coordinate 208,736, forward strand.
GTCACCGGCGTCATGGCCATGGGTGTCGTTGACCTGCTTGAAGCGGTTGACGTCGATATAGAGGATGGCGAAGGATCGCGCCTGCGCATCGGACTGCGCCACCGCGGCAGGCAGCAGCTGTTCGAACATCGCACGGTTGCCAAGCCCCGTCAGCACATCGCGGGTCGCTTGCCGCTCCAGCATCCGGTTGTGCGTGACGACACCCTTGTGCCAGTCATGAAGCTCGTCCAGCAACGCATTGAAATCGCGGCCGAGCTGATCGACTTCCTGAATGTCGGATGTCGGCACGCGACGGTCGAACTGGCGGTCGGCGCGAACGGCATGGGCGACGTCCGCGATCCGGCCCAGCGGCTCGGTCACGTCGCGCTGCAACCGGCGCGACAAGGTCCAGGTCGCTATCAATGTGAGAACGAGGCAGGCGAGCGCGGTCGCCAGCCCCGACAGGATGAACCGACCCAGGCCGTCCGCGCCGCCATAAATCTGCACCTGCGCGATCACGGCCGGGCCGCGCCGGATATCGGCCAGCGCCGGCGAAGGCGCAATCAGATCGGCGATGCCGCGCTCGACCGTCGCCATCGCCCCTTCCGCAGGCCGGCGCCATTCCACCAGCGTGCGGCCGCGCGTATCGCGCACGGCGACATGATGGACGCTTTCCGACGCCGCCACCGCCACGATGCCGCGTTGTGCCGCATCCCTATCCTCGAACACCAGCGCAGGTTCGACCGTATAGGCCACGGTGCGGGCGATGAGGGCGAGGTTGCGGTCGGCATAGCCGCGGATGACCAGCACGCCCGTGACCATCAGGGTGATGGCGGCCGTCAGCACCGCGACGAAGATCAGGCGCATATGCCCGCGCGCCAGCACCTGACGCAAAGTCGGCATGGCGGATCGGTTCGAGGCTCTCATGGTTCAGTAGCCTCCTTTCGACAGGCGCAGGACACGCGGGTCGATGCGCACGGCAGATCGCGACACGGCGTCGATGCTGAGCTGGAAGGACAGGGATTGCGGCGTGTAGAGCAGGCAGAACATCGCGCCGCTGCGGCAGGTCGGGTCATCCTCCGCGATCGTCACCACCGGCTGGCCGCCCGCGCCCGCGATCAGTCGACGCATCGCCGCCCCGTTCATCGGGCCTATATAGAGGGCATCGCAGCGATCGGACGCTCCTTCCTGCGCCTCGTCCAGGCTGGACGCTGCGACGCGTGCGCCATTCGACAGAATGATGTCGCCCATCCGCCCGGCGTGACGCGGCGCCCCTGTCAGGCAGAGCCGCACCATCGTCCGGGGAGCGGGCCAGCGCGTATAGTCGAGGATCGCCCCGACCATGCGTGCAGTGCTATCCGCCACGGCATCGGGACCGGGGCCGAGGGGCATCATGACGGGCTGAATCGCGGGTGCCGACAAAAGGGCAGTCGGTGTCAGCAGCAGCAACAAGAACAACAAACACCGCAAGCCCGACTACACCCCCATGCCCGAAGGCTTGCCGCCATTTATAGTTAATCAGATGTAAAAAGCAGCAAAAATCGTTTTACCTGCGATCATGAGACGCCTTGTTACTGCGACCTTGCTGGCCGAAACCCGGATTGCAGGATAGATCGCCATGATGGACAGTCCGTGCCGCAACCTCTGCGCACTCGATCGCAACCGCGCAGCCTGCACGGGTTGCGGCCGAACAATCGATGAAATCGTCCACTGGCGCAGCATGACCGACGCCGCGCGCGCCGCCGTCATGAAGCGGGTGAAGGACTTTCAGCCGCCGGACCGGCCTTCTCCCTTTCCGCCGCCTGGGCGTCAAATTCGGCCTTGAGCCTGAGTGCGGAGTCACGCATTTCCGATCCATGCGGCGAATAGGCGATCGGATCGAGCAGGATCGACGCGCTCTTGTAATCGCCTCGCGCGGCAACCGCATGGACCAACGCGAAGCGATAATCCGAGCTTTGCGGGAGCAGGGTGAACGCCTTGTAAAGGCCGTCATAGCCCAGGTCCGGCATCTTGCCGCCCCGCATCGCATGATAACGGTAGAAGAGCGACAGCGGCACCGGGTCTTCGGTGTCGGCCCGATTGGCACGCACGATCGAGGTCAGTGCGGCCTTCCAGTCTTCCGCCCTGTCACTGTCATGCGCGCGCTCCAACAACACCCGCGCACGCGCGGCATAGCCGCGTGCCGACTGGGGGTCGAGGGCAATCGCCCGGTCGGCGTCGGCCAGCGCCGCGTCCGCCTGCCCGGCTGTCCATTCCGCCTCGGCCAGCAACGCAGCAGCATAGGGGCTGGCGGGATATTTGGCGGCAATGGCGCGGATCGAGGCGGCCAGCTTGGGCGCGTCCTCCTTGCCCGGATCGCCCATGAGTTCCAATTCCTCCCCGATCAGCGCCGCTTGCGCCGGATCGACCGGGCTGACCAGGATTTCGCCGATGGTCAGTTCCTTCGGGGTCAGGCGCGAAGCCGACAGGCTGTGGCGCATATAGGCCTTCAAGTCCTTTTCCAGCCCCGCCAGCCCGCCGGCGAAATAGCTGTCCGGCTGCATGTCCTTCACCCCCTCGGCCAAGTCGTGGAGATAGCGCGTGATCTCTTCGCGCCGATCCGCCTTGTAGCGATAATAATGGGTCAGCAGCCAGGCCGTCCCATAATAACGATCGCCGTCGCGCAGGCTGAGTCCATTGGCGTCGCGGGCAAAGAGGTTCTTCACCGGATAGGGCGACCCCAGCACCAGGCCGGGCGCCCGCGCCAGGGGTACATGGCCGAACTCGATCGACCCGTCCTTCGGGAATTTCACGACCGAGAAGAATTCGGCGAAACCTTCCACATACCAGGCCGGATAGGCGGCCGGGAAATGATGCAGCATGAAATGATGGGTATATTCGTGGAACAGGATTTCCTCCGCCCCGAAATCGAACTGGCTGGTCTTGGCGCCGCGCGACAGCACGGCATAGGCGGTGCGATCGGAAGTGGTATAGAAGCCGCCGATATTGGGATTGCCCGCCAGCGCTCGCACCTTGTCCTCGCTGGACAGGAGATAGACCTTGACCGGGCTGCCGCGTTCCGGGTCGGTGACCTGCGTGATCGCCCGCAGGAGAAAATCGAACTTCTCCAGTCGTTCGGCAAAATCCCGCAGCTTGTCGTCGCTGCCTTCGCGATACACCGTAAAATGCCGGGTCTGCGCCTGCCACCAGGCCGCCTGCGCCGTCTCCATGCTGCCCAACGCCAGCGCCAACCCGGCCAGCGCCTTCATCCAGATTCGCATCATTCCCATCCGTCCCCCAAGGCCTCATCCCAAGGTGGCGGAGCCCGCTGCGAATGAAAAGATGCATTATCTCCGGACTTTGACCTTCACTTGCGCCTTTCATGCGCCAGCAGCGCCTGCTTCCGGTCTGCGCCCCAGGCATAGCCGCCCAGCCCGCCATCGCCGCGCACGACGCGGTGGCAGGGGATGAGGACAGCCAGATTGTTGCCGCCGCACGCCGTCCCCGCCGCTCGCACCGCGCCGGGGCGACCGATCGCGGCGGCAATCTCGGCATAGCTGCGCGTCTCGCCCGGCGGGATCGCGCGCAACGCCGCCCAGACCGCCTGCTGGAACGCGGTGCCGCGCACGTCGACCGGCAGGTCGGCGCCCGCTGCGGGATCGTCGACCAGAGCCGCCACCCGCTCCGCCATCGCGTCGAGCGCCGCGTCCGCAGGCAGCAGAGCGGCGTGCGGGAAGCGGGTGCGCAACGCGGCTTCACCTTCGCCGAAGCTGATTCGGCACAGGCCCTTGTCCGTCGCCGCCACCAGCATCGATCCCAGGCTGCTGTCCACCACGCGCCAGCGAATCGCTGCTCCGCGCCCGCCATCCTTCCAGACGCTGGGCGTCATGCCCAGATGCTGCTCGGCGTCCGCATAGGCGCGGCTTGGCGCGCTATAGCCCGCCTCGTAAATGGCGGTGGTCACGTTGCCCGGCTGCGCCAGTGCCGCCTTCAGCCGCTCCGTTCGCAATCCTCGTGCATACGCCGCGGGGGTCAGCCCCGTCTCGCGCTTGAACAGGCGGTGGAAATGATGCGGCGCATAGCCGGCATGAGCGGCGATCGCGTCCAGCCGGGGGGCCTCCTCTGCCGCTTCAATGAAGGCGATCGCCGCCGCCACCGCCAGCCGGTCACGCCCGACCGCGTCGGGATGGCAGCGCAGGCAGGCGCGATAGCCCGCCGCCCGCGCCGCCGCCGGATCGGGCAGGAAGGCCATATTCTCCCGCTTCGGGTGGCGCGCGGCGCAACTGGGCTTGCAATAGATGCCGGTCGTCGCGACGCAGCCGACGAAGCGACCATCCATCGCCCGGTCGCGCGCCAGGAAGGCGTCCCAGCAGGCGTCATCGTCCGGCATCGCGGCGTCAACGCGGTTTGGGGCGGGTTTAAAGCGAGTCATCTGGTTCATGCATATGGGATAGCCCGGCGCGCTTGACCATGCTTCCCGCGCCTTGCTGTCAAAGGCGCCGCGGCATTTCCCGATTGCGCCGCGCCCGGCATCGCATATGAATGCGCCACGATGATCGCCCTATCCCGCCGCTTCGCCCCTGCCCTAGGCTGCCTGATCGCCTTGCTTGCGCCTGCGTCGCTCCATGCCGAACAGCAGGACATCGCTGCGGCCGCCCGCGGGGTCGTGCGCGTCGCGCTGGTCGCGACAGATGGATCGGACGCCTATTTCGTCGGCCATGGCAGCGGCTTTGCCGTCGCACCGGACAAGGTGCTGACCAACGCCCATGTCGTCGAACTGGCGCGCGAGGAGAAAAATCTCGTCATCGGCGTCATCCCGTCGGAAGGGCGCAAGACCTATGGCGGGCGAATCATCGCCTATTCGCCGGGCAACGACCTGGCCCTGATCCAGCTGGAGGAAGGCCGCCTGCCGGTGTCGACCTTCTACGCCGGGGCCGCGACCGACGGGCAGCATGTGACAGCGATCGGCTATCCCGGCACGGTCGACCGGGCGCAGGGCCTGGGTCTCAAGCAGATGGTCGAGCCGCTCGCGACGGTGAAGACCAGCGGCAACATCTCGTCCGGCCGCGCCAGCCAGAGTTTCGACACGCTGCTGCACACCGCCCCGCTCGCGGCCGGCAACAGCGGCGGGCCGCTGACCGACGATTGCGGCCGGGTGCTGGGCGTCAACAGCTTCGGGTCGGTATCGGACGGCAATGATGCGGAATTCGGCTTCGCCGTATCGTGGCGCGAAATCGCCTCCTTCCTGCGCCAGGCCGGCGTGTCGTCGCTCCATACCGTCGTGCCCTGCCGCTCCATGGCGGAGGCCGATGCGGCGGAGGCCAGCATCACCCAGCGCGAATCGCAGGCGACCGAGCAGAAGAGCCGGGCCAGCGCCGATGCGCGCGAACAGGCCATGACCCGTGCCCGCGATGCGGCGGAACGCGACGTCATCACCGCGCGCGAGAATGCGATGGCGGGCGCCGCCGTCCTGCTGGCGCTCGCGGTTCTGGGCCTGGGTGCGGGCGGGCTGTTCTACACGCAGGGCAAGGAAAAACAGTCGACCTGGTTCCTGGCGGGCGGCGGCGTGCTGCTGTTCGCGGCGCTGGGCCTCTTCTTCTTCAAGCCCAGCTTTGCCAGCATCGACGAGCGAGTGAAGCTGCCTGCGGACAAGTCTATCGTGGGCAACAGCGCCTTCGCCTGGAGCGGCGAGAATGTCTGCAAGGTCGATCTGGCGCGCAGCCGGCTGACCATATCGCAGCCCAACGATATCGGCCTCAACTGGGCGGAAGGCGGCTGCGTCAACGGCGACACCCAATATGTCGCATCCGGCACGCTGTGGGAGCGCGCGAGCGTGCCCGACGAGGCCAATTATGTGTCCACCAGCCAGTTCGACCCGGCGACCGGCACGCTGCGGGTGCAGCGCTGGCTGCCCGATCTGGATACGATGGACAAAGCGCGCGCGCTTTTGAAGGACGAGACGGGTAAGGGGACGATCAAGGGCTGCGGCGCCGACTCCGCCCTGCTCGCCCGGATCGCCACGCTCCAGACCGACCTTGGCGCATTGTTGCCCGCCCAGCCCAACGAGCGGATTGTCTATCATTGCCAAAAGGGACGGCTTGCCCCGGCCGATCCTGCCGAATAACCGATTCGTCGCGGCTGAAATACTCAGTCAAATAGACGTGATTTCGCACTATCGATGGAATCGCGTCACATGACTTGCATAGTCATAATCCCGCTGCTAACCGGCCGGGCAACAGGGGCTCGGGACGGGATCAGACCGCGCCCTCTTTTTGCATGACCCGCAATTACGGAGGACGGCAAGCGCGTGGAGATTAACAGCGGCATTCAGGCTAGCCTCAGCGGCCGCTACGCGGTGGCGCTGTTCGATCTGGCCCGCGACGCGAACGCACTCGACACGGTGGCGGACAGCCTGGCCGGGTTGAAGGCGGCCGTCGCCCAATCCCCCGATTTCAAGGGCCTGATCAACAGCCCCGTACTCAGCCGGGATGTAAGTGGCAAGACGATCGCTGCCGTCGCATCCTCCATGGGGACCGACCTGCTGACGACGAAATTTCTCGGCGTGCTCGCCCAGAATCGCCGCTTGGGCCAACTGCCCGCGGTCATCCGCGCCTATGAAACGCTGCTGTCGAATCACAAGGGCGAGGTCCGCGCCGAAGTAACGAGCGCCCACCCCCTCACCAAGACCCAGATGGGCGCTCTGACCAAGAGCCTGAAGGCGCGCGTCGGCCGCGACGTCATGCTCGACGCGAAGGTCGACCCCGCGATCTTGGGCGGGCTGGTCGTCAAGATCGGCAGCCAGATGATCGACAGCTCCATCCGCACACGTTTGAATACGCTCGCCCAGGCGATGAAAGGCTAAGTCATGGATATCAACGCCGCAGAAATTTCGAAGGTCATCAAGGACCAGATCGCCAATTTCGGCACCGAAGCGCAGGTCAGCGAAGTCGGTTCCGTGCTGACCGTGGGTGACGGCATCGCCCGCGTCCATGGCCTCGACAACGTCCAGGCGGGCGAAATGGTCGAGTTCGCCAACGGCGTGCAGGGCATGGCGCTCAACCTCGAAGCCGACAATGTCGGCGTCGTGATCTTCGGCTCCGACGCCGAGATCAAGGAAGGCGACACCGTCAAGCGCACCGGCACCATCGTCGACGTCCCCGTCGGCAAGGGCCTGCTGGGTCGCGTCGTAGACGGCCTGGGCAACCCGATCGACGGCAAGGGCCCGATCGTGTCCGACCAGCGTATGCGCGTCGAGCGCAAGGCGCCCGGCATTATCCCGCGCACTTCGGTCCATGAACCCGTGCAGACCGGCCTCAAGGCGATCGACACGCTCGTCCCCGTCGGCCGCGGCCAGCGCGAACTGATCATCGGCGATCGCCAGACCGGCAAGACCGCCGTCGCGATCGACACCTTCATCAACCAGAAGGCCGCCAATGCGGGCGATGACGAGAGCAAGAAGCTCTACTGCATCTACGTCGCGATCGGCCAGAAGCGTTCGACCGTCGCCCAGATCGTCAAGCAGCTCGAAGAGAATGGCGCGATGGAATATTCCATCGTCGTCGCCGCGACCGCTTCGGAACCCGCGCCGCTCCAGTATCTCGCGCCTTACACCGGCGTGACCATGGGCGAATATTTCCGCGACAACGGCATGCACGCCGTCATCGTCTATGACGATCTTTCGAAGCAGGCCGTGGCCTATCGCCAGATGTCGCTGCTGCTGCGTCGCCCTCCGGGCCGTGAAGCCTATCCCGGCGACGTCTTCTATCTGCACAGCCGCCTGCTGGAACGCGCGGCCAAGATGAACAAGGAAAACGGCTCGGGCTCGCTGACCGCGCTGCCGATCATCGAGACGCAGGCGGGCGACGTGTCCGCCTACATTCCGACCAACGTGATCTCGATCACCGACGGCCAGATCTTCCTGGAAACCAACCTCTTCTATCAGGGCATCCGTCCGGCCATCAACGTCGGCCTCTCGGTGTCGCGCGTCGGTTCTGCAGCGCAGACCAAGGCGATGAAGAAGGTGTCCGGCTCGATCAAGCTGGAGCTGGCCCAGTATCGCGAAATGGCGGCCTTCGCCCAGTTCGGTTCGGACCTCGACGCCTCGACCCAGAAGCTGCTGAACCGCGGCGCGCGCCTGACCGAGCTGCTCAAGCAGGGCCAGTTCTCGCCGCTGCCGTTCGAAGAGCAGACCGCGTCGATCTTCGCGGGCACCAACGGCTATCTCGATAGCGTCGCCGTCAAGGACGTGACCCGCTATGAAGAGCTGATGCTCGCCTATCTGCGTCACGACCACCCCGAAGTGCTGACCGCGATCCGCGACAGCAAGGATCTGGGCGACGACGCCAAAGGCAAGCTGAAGGCGGCGCTCGACGCATTCGGCAAGACCTTCGCGTAAGGCACGATGCTCACCGCCCATAGCCTTCTTGCCTGGACCGTGATGTCGATCGGTCTGGTGTTGCTGCCGGGACCGGACACCATGTTGGTGGCCGGCCATGCGGCGCGCCGCGGGTTGAAGGCGGGGATGGCGGCGATCGGCGGCATCCAGCTCGGCGGCCTGTTCTACATGCTGCTGTGCGGCTTCGGCTTCCTCAGCGTGCTGAACGCGGTGCCGGGGCTGTTCATGGCGGTGAAGATCGCCGGCGCGCTCTACCTCGCCTGGATGGGTCTTGGCCTGCTGCGCGGCGCGATCAAGCCGGTGGAGGCGACGGCGGAAAAGCTGCGGATCGGCGGATCGCCCTTCATGCAGGGTTTCGTCAGCACCGTGCTGAACCCGAAGGTCGCGATCTTCTTCCTGGCCGCGCTGCCGCAGTTCGTCGGCACCGGCCCGGCCGCGCCTTTTCAGGGCATGGCGCTGATCGCGATCGTGTATGCGCTGGGCTTCGTCTGGTGCGCCCTGCTCGCGCTGCTGGCCACGAAGGCTGGTCGCTCGGTCGGGCAGAGCAGCGCGATGCGCTGGTTCGAAGGCGCCATGGGCGTCGGTTTCTTTGGTCTCGCGGGCCGTCTGGCCCTTGCTCGGAACGTGTGATTTATGGCTAGCCTCAAGGAACTGAAGATCCGGATCGGGTCGGTGAAATCGACCCAGAAGATCACCAAGGCGAAGCAGATGGTCGCCGCCGCCAAGCTGCGCAAGGCGCAGGCCGCGGCCGAGGCCGCACGCCCCTATAGCAGCCGCCTCGAAGCGGTCGTCGCCAGCCTCGCGACGAAGATCGCGGGCGGCACGGGCGAAGGGGCTTCCCCGCTGCTCGCCGGCACCGGCAAGGACGAAGTCCATCTGCTGGTCGTCGCCAACTCCGACCGTGGCCTGGCCGGCGCGTTCAACGCCAATATCGTGAAGGCCGCGCTCGCCAAGGCACGCGCGCTGGAGCTGGACGGCAAGAAGGTGCAATTCTACCTGATCGGCCGCAAGGGTCGTCCGGTCATCAATCGCGCCTATCCCGGCAAGATCGTTGCCCAGTTCGACACCACCGGCGCCAAGCAGCCGGGCTACGACCAGGCGCAGGCAATCGGGCAGGAACTCAGCAAGATGTTCCTCGACGGCAAGTTTGATATCGCGCACCTCTTCTATTCGCGCTTCAAGTCGGCACTGGCGCAGATTCCTACCGAACAGCAGATCATCCCGGTCAAGATTCCGGCCGACGCCGACCGCAACGCCATCCCCGCCACGGTAGAATATGAGCCGAGCGAGGAGGCGATCCTGGACGACCTGTTGCCGCGCAACATCTCGATCCAGCTCTTCAAGGCGCTGCTGGAAAACAACGCATCCGAACAGGGCGCGTCGATGACCGCGATGGACAACGCCACGCGTAACGCAGGCGACCTGATCAGCAAACTGACGATCCAGTATAACCGCAGCCGCCAGGCCGCGATCACCACCGAACTCGTCGAAATCATCTCGGGCGCTGAAGCCCTCTAAGACCCCGCACGCAAGGAAGCAGTCATGGCAACCACCAACAATGTAGGCCGCATCTCGCAGGTCATCGGCGCCGTCGTCGACGTGACCTTCCCCGATGCGCTCCCGTCGATCCTGTCGGCGCTGGAAACCAGCAACAACGGCCAGCGCCTGGTGCTGGAAGTCGCCCAGCATCTGGGTGAAAACACCGTTCGCACCATCGCGATGGATTCGACCGAAGGCCTTACCCGCGGCCAGGAAGTGACCGACACCGGCGCGCAGATCAGCGTTCCCGTCGGCCCCGCGACGCTCGGCCGCATCCTCAACGTCGTCGGCGAGCCGATCGACGAGCGCGGCCCGGTCGCCACCGACATGCGTTCGCCGATCCATGCCAAGGCCCCCGAGTTCGTCGACCAGTCGACCGAAAGCGCGATCCTGGTCACCGGCATCAAGGTCATCGACCTGCTCGCTCCTTACGCCAAGGGCGGCAAGATCGGCCTGTTCGGCGGCGCGGGCGTCGGCAAGACGGTTCTCATTCAGGAACTGATCAACAATATCGCCAAGGGCCATGGCGGCACCTCGGTCTTCGCAGGCGTCGGCGAGCGTACCCGCGAGGGTAACGATCTCTACCACGAATTCCTCGACGCCGGCGTCATCGCCAAGGATGCCGACGGCAATGCGATCAGCGAAGGCTCGAAGGTTGCGTTGGTTTATGGCCAGATGAACGAGCCCCCGGGCGCGCGCGCGCGCGTCGCCCTGTCGGGCCTGACCATCGCCGAATATTTCCGCGACGTCGAAAATCAGGACGTGCTGTTCTTCGTCGACAACATCTTCCGCTTCACCCAGGCGGGCGCGGAAGTGTCCGCTCTGCTCGGCCGTATTCCGTCGGCGGTGGGCTATCAGCCGACCCTGTCGACCGACATGGGCCAGTTGCAGGAGCGCATCACCTCCACCAACAAGGGGTCGATCACCTCGGTGCAGGCCGTGTATGTTCCCGCGGACGATCTCACCGATCCGGCGCCGGCGACTTCGTTCGCGCACTTGGATGCGACGACCGTTCTCAACCGCGCCATTTCGGAGCTGGGCATCTACCCGGCGGTTGATCCGCTCGACTCCACCAGCCGCGTGCTGGAGCCGCGCACCGTGGGCCAGGAACATTATGACACCGCGCGTGCGGTCCAGTCGATCCTGCAGAAGTATAAGTCGTTGCAGGACATCATCGCGATCCTGGGCATGGACGAGCTGTCGGAAGAGGACAAGCTGACCGTCGCCCGCGCGCGCAAGATCCAGAAGTTCCTGTCGCAGCCGTTCCACGTCGCCGAAGTCTTCACCGGCATCAGCGGCAAGTTCGTCCAGATCGAAGACACGGTGAAGTCGTTCAAGGCCGTGGTCGATGGCGAGTATGACCATCTGCCCGAAAACGCCTTCTACATGGTCGGCGGCATCGACGAAGCGGTCGAAAAAGCCAAGAAGCTGGCGGCCGAAGCGGCGTAAGCCAGATAAATATTGCCCCTCCCTTCCAAGGGAGGGGTTGGGGGTGGGTCGCGAGCGAAGCGAGCATCAATCCATCCCGACGGATTGCAGGCGATTGCTGCGCAATCTCACCCACCCCCGGCCCTCTTAGGAGGGTCACGCGCCCCTCCTAAGACTTGAACGGGAGGGTGGAGAGTTACAGATGGCATTGCATTTCGAACTCGTAACCCCGGAAAAGCTGGTCCGCTCGGCCGAAGTCTGGCAGGTCGTGGTGCCCGGCACCGATGGCGACTTCGGCGTGCTGGAGGGTCATGCGCCCTTCATGTCGACCGTGCGCGACGGCAGCATTCAGATCTTCGCGACGGCCGGCGCCGCGCCGGAAATCATCCCGGTCGAAGGCGGCTTTGCCGAAGTGAATGAAAAGGGCCTGACGGTACTGGCCGAAAAGGCCGGCTGACCCCCTTCCCGCGGACAAGCAGGATATATCGAGAGCGGCGTCGCATGGCGCCGCTCTTTTTGTTGGATCATCAACGCATCGCCCGGAAGGTCGCACCGCCTCCGGCAGTCGAACCAATGCCATAATGGCGGCTCCTCGCAACGCAGGTGCGCACGACGCAATCACTTGTTTACCATATTATCCTAGGTCGCGCAGTGCAGAGCGACGTCGAGAGAATATCGGATGACAAAGCGTTCCACTATTCTGAATGGCGATCCACGCTTCTGGCCGGCAAAGCGCCGTTAAGATGTCCGATCCCTTTCTTGGCGATCTGGTCGCGCTCCTCGTCGCTATTGCAGGCGGCCTGATCTGGATAATGTTGCCGGGCGCAGGCCTTTTGCACCTTTTTGACGTGGGCGCTGATCGCTGGGGACGTGGCTGGCAAAGGCTGGGCTGGGCCTTGCTTCTGGCCTTCACCATCCTGCCGGCGGTTGATGCACTCGTCGCGCGGGCGGGCGGCCTGAATGCAGTGGCGGGTTGTCATGCCGTGCTTGCGTTACTCGCGTTGCGACGCGCGACATGGTTGAAGCCCCGTGCCGAAGGCTGGCGAATAGCGGCGCCGCTGCTTTTGATATGGCTGTTCATCGTCATTTTCGCCTTCGTCGACATAAGGGTCGGCGGGACGCTGAACAAGTCGATGCTCGAATATGACCTGGTCAAACATGCCGCAATAACCAGCGCCATCGCTCATCAGAACCTGCCTTTCACGGACCCTTTCTTCGCTCGCCCCGCAGCCGTGGGCTATTATTATTATTTCTATCTCTGGCCCGCCGCGATCCAGCATTTCGGCCCGTCCTTCCTGGATGGTCGCATGGCTTTCGGCGCAGCGACCTTTTGGGCCGGCCTTGCCTTTCCCGCGCTGCTGTGGCGCATCGGGGCCGATAGCGGACTGATCCGCCAAGGCCATATGCGCCGCTTCACGGCCCTCATCCTGCTCTTCTGCTTCCTGTCGGGCGCGGACCTGATCGCGATGGGATTCCGCTTCCTCTGGACCGGCACCGTCACCGGCCAAAGCGACTGGTGGAACTGCGAAATCGGCTTTGCCGTCCATTCGATGCTGTGGGTGCCGCATCATATGACAGCCGTCATCGCGGCGTGGACGGCGATGCTGCTTCTGGTGCGGGCTGGCGAGCGGGACGCCACGGCGCGATGGCCGCTGGCTGTCGCCGCCGGGCTTGGCATAGCGACATGCTTCGGGTCGTCCGTGTGGATCATGCTGACCATTGCGCCGGTCCTGACGATATGGGGCGCGATCAGCCTTTTCCGGCGGGACATGACCCTGCTCCTGGCGGGAATCGTCGCGTTGCTGGGCGCCTCGATCCAGATTGCCGACCTTCTGGCATTTCGCGACGATGGCGCATTGCCCATCGCCTTCGCCATTCGCCCCTTCGCCCTCTTCTTTCCTGACGGAGGAGACGGAGCGCTGTTCAACCTGGCGCTGCTTCCGCTGAACTATGCCGCGGAGTTCGGCGTCTTCGCCTGGGGCGCGATCATGTGGTGGAAACGGGATTTGCGCTGGCCGCGACATCCGGTTCAGATATTGCTCCTCGCCAGCGCCCTGTTTTCCCTACTGATCAGCAGCTTCCTCAAATCGACCATCATCAGCAATGATCTGGGCTGGCGCGCGATCTGGTTCGCGCAATGCGCCGCCATCATCTGGACGGCGGCCTGGCTGCATGATCGCCCCCACTGGTTCCGCGAACGCGCCCTCAGCTTCAAGCTGCTGCTGATCCTGGGCCTGGCGGCCGTGATCTGGGATATTGTCGGGCTGCGGCTCATCCGTGCGCCCTATGCGCCGGTCGCGGGCTTCGGCACCATCTTCACGGCGCGCGCCAGCGATGAAAGCGAACGCGGCATCTATCGATGGGCCGCCATCCACCTGCCCGCGCATGACGTCATCCAGCATAATCCCGTGCTGAAGCGGCGCGCGTTCAATTTCGGCCTGTATGGCGTGCAACGGACGGGCGTTGCCGATGTGGAAGCCAATCTGTTCGGCGCTTCGCCAAGAGCGGTGGAACAGCGCATCGCCCTGGTCCGCCCGATCTTCGACACGCCATTGCCGCCAGCCAGCGTCCGCATTCGCGCGCAGGCCGCCGGCATTGATCATCTGCTGTTCGCGTCGGACGATCCTGTATGGGGCAAGGCCGGCGGTCCTCCGCCCGGCCTGCGCTGCAACGTCCGCGAACCGCTTGCCTGCCTCGTTTCGGTGAAGGAAATCCAGCCATGAACGCCCTGTTCCGTCGCCTGGCCGGCCTGGCCCTGATCTATCTGCTGGTGCTGGCGGGCGGGTTCCTCCTCTATCTGGCGCTGATCGCGTCGCCGCTGCTGGGGGCGATTCCGCTGCTCTTCTATCGCGGTGTACTGATCGCCTTCATCGGCGCGCTTCTGCTGGGGCTGTTGCTGGCGATCGCGGGGCGCCGCGCTCCCGCCCTCGATCTGTCGACCGGGGTCGGGGCGGTCGCATTGTCGCTTGCGTTCAACATCAGCTTCCTGATCGTCTTCCCGGTCACGTTCGACCGATCGATCACCATGTTCCTGCTGGCCCGGATCGAGCGGCAGGACGGCCAATTGACGCCGCCCATGCTGGAGAATGTGTTCATACGCGAATATCTGGGCGATCTGCGGCAGATCGATCGACGGGTCAGCGAACAGACGTTGTCGGGCAACATCGTCCAGCGTGACGATGGCCGCATCGCATTGACGCCGCAAGGGCGCCGGCTGCTGTCGAGCGCCCGGCAGGTCGGCGGCTGGTTCGGAGCCGATCCGCGCTTCGTGACGACGCCGGAACCTGCGCCGCCGCGCCATTAGGCATTTATCAAAGTTTCCAGCCTATTCACCTTCATCATCCCACGGACCGGTCCTTACCTTTGGACCGGGCCAGTCGCGAAAATAGTGGCGGAGAAATATGAGCGCCTTTGGACGGAAAAATGGACCCGCCGGCATCAAGCCCGGCTTTGGCGTTGCCCGCCCGATGCAGGGCGGCAGCCCGAAGGAAGAAGCGCCGCGTGGCGGCGATCAGTTCCCGCCGCTCGATATCGCGTCGCTGCCGGGCGAAGTCGCCTTCGACCCGTTGGCGGCGCCGACCAGCCAGATGCAGCGCAATTCGGACGCCATGGCGCGGTTGTCGGACCGCGCCAATGCCGAACATGTGCCCGACGCCGGGCCACAGGGGTTCGAGGCCAGCGTCCACAAGATCAAGGAACAGGTGCTTCCCCGCCTGCTCGAGCGTGTCGATCCCGAGGCCGCCGCGACGCTGACCAAGGATGAGCTGGCGGAGGAATTCCGCCCGATCATCATGGAAGTGCTGGCGGAACTTAAGCTGACCCTCAACCGCCGCGAACAGTTCGCGCTGGAAAAGGTGCTGGTCGACGAATTGCTGGGCCTTGGCCCGCTCGAAGAATTGCTGAACGACCCGGACATCACCGACATCATGGTGAACGGGCCGGAACAGACCTATATCGAAAAGAAGGGCAAGCTGGTCATCGCCCCGATCAAGTTCCGCGACGAGGAGCATCTGTTCCAGATCGCGCAGCGGATCGTGAACAAGGTCGGTCGCCGCGTCGACCAGACCACGCCACTGGCCGACGCCCGCCTGCCCGACGGCAGCCGCGTCAACGTGATCGTGCCGCCACTCAGCCTGAAGGGCACGGCGATCTCGATTCGTAAATTCTCCGCCAAGCCGATCACCATCGACATGCTCGCCCAATGGGGCGCAATGAGTCCGAAGATGGCGACGGCGCTGAAGATCGCCGGCGCCTGCCGTTTCAACGTGGTCATTTCGGGCGGCACGGGTTCGGGCAAGACGACGATGCTCAATGCCCTGTCGAAGATGATCGATCCGGGCGAGCGCGTGCTGACGATCGAGGACGCGGCCGAACTGCGCCTGCAGCAGCCGCACTGGCTGCCGCTGGAAACCCGTCCCCCGAATCTGGAGGGGCATGGCGCGATCACGATCGGCGACCTGGTCAAGAACGCCCTGCGTATGCGGCCTGACCGCATCATCCTGGGCGAAATTCGTGGCGCGGAATGTTTCGACCTGCTCGCCGCGATGAACACCGGCCATGACGGCTCCATGTGTACGCTCCACGCCAACTCGCCGCGCGAGTGCCTGGGCCGTATGGAAAATATGATCCTGATGGGCGACATCAAGATTCCCAAGGAAGCGATTTCCAAGCAGATCGCCGATTCGGTCGATCTGATCATCCAGGTGAAGCGCCTGCGCGACGGGTCGCGCCGCATCACCAACGTGACCGAAGTGATCGGCATGGAAGGCGACGTCATCGTCACCCAGGAACTGTTCAAGTTCGAATATCATGATGAAGACGACAGCGGAAAGATCATCGGCGAATATCGCTCGATGGGCCTGCGTCCCTACACGCTCGACAAGGCGCGCATGTTCGGCTTCGACCAGCCGTTCCTGGAAGCCTGCCTGTAACGCCGGTTCGTAACTTATTGTGGCTGGCGGGGGATTTCTCTCCCGCCGCCCCTTGCGCGCCCTGCGCTAGACGGCCACACCTCGCTCTCCCTGAAAGAGAGAGGATCCCAGATGAACCGTCTCGCCCTGATCGCCGCTGCCATCGCCATCCTGCCCGCCGGCGTCGCCGTCGCCCAACATGCCGGCCACAATCAGGCCGCCGACCCGATCGCCGCCGCCATCGCCGCGCCCAGCCGCACGCCCAAGAATGTCGCACGCGATCCCTATCGCCACCCGGCCGAGACGCTCGCCTTCTTCGGTGTGACACCGAGCCAGACAGTTGTGGAATATAGCCCGAGCGGCGGCTGGTACACCGAAGTCCTGGCTCCGCTGTTGCGCGACCATGGCACCTTCTACGCCCTGCAACCCACAGGTCGCTATCTGGACGGCTACAAGACCTTCCTGGCGGCCAATCCGGCCGTCTATGACAAGGTGAAGGTTGCCGCCTATCCCGAGGAAGCCGCCGACATCCCGGCCGGCAGCGTCGACACGGTACTCACATTCCGCAACGTCCATAATATGGTCATGGCCGGGAACGAGGCCGCGACCTTCAAGGCGTTTTTCGATATGCTCAAGCCCGGCGGCACGCTGGGCGTGGTCGATCATCGCCTGCCCGAAGATCGCGACAGCGCACTGGAAAAGAGCAGCGGCTATCTGAAGGTTTCGACCATTCGCCGCATCGCGCAGGCGGCGGGCTTCGACTATGTCGGCGCGTCGGAGGTGAACGCCAACCCCAAGGATACGGCCGACTGGCCCAAGGGCGTGTGGACTCTGCCCCCCTCGCTCAGCCAGAAGGACGTCGACAGGGACAAATATCTGGCGATCGGCGAAAGCGACCGGATGACACTGAAATTCCGCAAGCCGGCCAAGTAGGACAATATCGACCCCGCCCGGTTGCGTCGTGGCGCAACCGGGCTAAGGCGGCAGCGTGACCGCAACCGCCCGTCCCCATCGTCCGCTCTTCGCCATCGGGCTGCGCCTGGTCGCCGTCCTGTGCCTGTCGGTCATGTTCGTGACCGTGCGGGTAGCGAGCGAACATGGCGTCCATGTCATCGAATCGCTCTTTTACCGGCAGGCTCTGGCGCTGCCGATGATCCTCATCTGGGTCGCGCTGGCGGGCGGCCTGCGCACCGTGCGCACCCGGCGGATCGGCGTCCACGCCAGCCGCATGATGATGGGGCTGACGGGAATGCTGCTCAATTTCCTGTCCTACATCCTGCTGCCCCCCGCGGAAGCCGCGACGATCGGTTTCACCATGCCTATTTTCGGCACGATATTGTCGGCGCTGATCCTGCGGGAGGCGACCGGCATTCACCGCTGGAGCGCGGTGCTGGTCGGTTTTATCGGCGTGCTGGTGATCGTGCGGCCGGACGCGGGCCATTTCCCGATCCAGGGGGTCGCGGTCGCCATTGCCGCCGCGCTGGTGACCGCCAGCGTCAGCCTGGTGCTGCGGGAACTGGGCCGGACCGAAGCGGCGGGCGTCGTCGTCTTCTGGTTCACCGTCCTGTCGATGATCCCGCTGGACATCGCCATGCCCTTCGTCGCGCAGGCGCATGATGCGCTGACATGGGGATTGCTGCTGGTGATCGGTCTGTTCGGCGGAATCGCGCAACTCTGCCTGACCGCCGCGCTGCGCTGGGCGCCGGTGTCGGTGGTATTGCCGATGGATTATAGCACGATCATCTGGACCACCCTGCTAGGCGTCGCGATCGGCGAAAACTGGCCGATGGCGACGACCTGGGCCGGCGCGGCGCTGATCGTTGCCAGCGGCCTCTATATCGCCTGGCGCGAACATGTCCGCGCCAGGCGTCCGGTCATCCGTTCAGCAGTTCCGCCTCAAGGCTGATATCGGCTTTCAGCAGCTTGGAGATCGGACAATTCGCCTTGGCCTTGCCCGCCAGTTCCTGGAAGGTCGCGTCGTCGGTGCCGGGGATCGTCGCCTTCAGCGTCAGCTTGCTCGCGGTCACCGCGAAACCGTCGTCCAGCTTCTCCAGCGTCACGACCGCGGTCGTGTCCATCTTCTCCGCCGTCAACCCCGCTTCGCCCAGGATCAGCGACAACGCCATGGTGAAGCAGGAAGCATGGGCGGCGGCGATCAGCTCTTCCGGATTGCTGCCCGGCTGCCCTTCGAACCGGGTGGCGAAACCATAGGGATAGGCGTCCAGCGCGCCGCTCTGGGTAGAGATGGCGCCCTTCCCGTCCTTGAGGCCACCGCTCCATACTGCCGAACCGCTGCGATTGATCTTCATGGCCTATGCTCCTTGTGATGAGCCGGAGGAACCCCGGCGGTCCCCCATGGTTGCATCATCATAGCTGCATTTCTCACAGGAGCGTGACATGACTGACCTGACGATGGAAAATCACGGCGAACTCATCGCCTCCGACCGGGTCGAAGGCACCGCCGTCTACAACCGCCAGGGCGAACGCCTGGGCAAGATCTCCAACTTCATGGTGGACAAGCGCAGCGGCCAGGTGCGCTACGCCGTGCTGTCCTTCGGCGGCTTTCTGGGCATGGGGCACGACCATTATCCCCTGCCCTGGTCGATGCTGACCTACGACACCGGGCAACAGGGTTATGTCGTCGATCTCGACAAGCAGTTGCTGGACAATGCGCCGCGCTACGGCGCGGACAAGCGGCCGGATTATGACGATGGCTATGGCCGCAACGTCTACCAATATTATGGCCTGATCTACCCCTGGTAAGGCGTCCGAAGGCGCGACCGATCGGCCGGGCCGGCATGATGCCGGCCCGGCCGCATTGCTGTTGACGATCCCGCTGTGATGGCGTCTTTCCGGCTGCCTAGATTTCACCACATTTCGCCGCTTGCCCATTGTCTACCATATGAATAGAATTATTGTCGGAGCCTCGACAGCAAGGATGAGGATCAGACCATGGAGCGATTCGGTTTTTCGGGTGACACGCGCCAGCCGGTCGTGCTGACCATCCCCGGCCTCAACAATAGCGGGCCGGGCCACTGGCAGACAATCTGGGAAGAAACGCGCGGCGATTGCGAGCGGGTGGACCTGGGCAGCTGGGCCAGCCCCAACCGCAATGCCTGGGTGACGCGGCTCGACGCCGCCATCCGCGAAGCGAACGGGCCGGTCATATTGGCGGCGCACAGCCTGGGCTGCCTGGCCGTCGCCTGGTGGGGCGCTTTGCAAAGCCAGGCCTATGGCTGGCCGGTGACCGGCGCGCTGCTGGTCGCGCCGCCCGATTGCGACCGGATGGAAACGCCCGAGACGATCGGCGGATTCGGCCCCACGCCCCGCGCGCAACTCCCCTTCCCCTCGATTCTGGTGGGTAGCCGCGACGATCCCTATATCTTCTTCGAACGCGCCCATAGCGTCGGCAAAAATTGGGGCAGTCAATTTGTCGATGCGGGCCATGCCGGTCATATCAACGCAGATTCGGGTCTCGGCGACTGGCAGTTCGGGCAATCCCTGCTCGAACGGCTGATCGACAATGCGCAGGAACAGGCGTCCGCCATGCGCCAGATGCGCCCTGCGCTGCCCATGGCCCAGCAGGAGCGCAAGGCCCAGCGCCCGACCCTGCACCCGTAAGGCTCACCCCCGAGGGGCGCGACAAGACAAACTTGCGCGCCCCTTATATTTGCTTTTTTGTCTATCTTTGTAGTTGAGATATTAGACGAGCCAGAGGTGTCCATGAGCGAACATAAACCGATCGAACTCCGTCACGCCCGTATCGACGGCGCCCGCACGGACTTGCGGCCCGATATCGCCGCGAGCGTCGACAAGGTGCGCAACGTGCTGGAAGCGCTGCGTTTCGGATCGATCACGCTGACCGTCCATGACGCGCGCGTGGTCCAGATCGACGTGACGGAAAAGACGCGCCTGACCAACTGAACGATCAGGCGGGGGCGCCATATATTTCGGGCTGCAACGAGCGGCCCAGGCGGCAGGGGATGGGCCGCCGTTCCGATCTTCATCCCCAATATCGGCTTTGACCGGATCACCGGAAGTGCCGCGATCACAAGACAACCAGATTGGCACCGGACAGCCGGATAAAGGGGAATATCATGATTGCGCGTTTCCTGTTGCTCGCGAGCGTCGCGGGCGCTTCCATCATCACGCCCAACGCCTTTGCGGAGGATGCGATTCAGCCGCCTGCGGACGGCGCCGAACAGGTCGCCGGACAAACCAACGTGCGCGGCGACGTGATCGTCGTTACCGCCCGCCGTCGCCAGGAAACCGCGCAGGAAGTGCCATTGGCGATTTCCGTGGTCCGCGGCGACAGCATCGAGGCAACCGGCAACTTCAACATCGTCAAGCTCCAGCAACTCGCGCCGACGTTGCAGGTCTACACCACCAACCCGCGCAACACCTCGGTCAATATCCGTGGCCTGGGCGTACCGTTCGGCCTGACCAGCGATGGCTTCGAACAAGGCGTCGGCATCTATGTCGACGACGTCTACAACTCGCGCGTCGCCGCCGCGACCTTCGACTTTCTCGACGTGGCGCAGGTGGAAGTGCTGCGCGGACCGCAAGGTACGCTTTACGGCAAGAACACCACGGCCGGCGCGATCAACATCACGACCAACCAGCCGACCTTCGATTTCGAAGGCCGCGCCGAACTGACCGTGGGCAATCTCAATTACAAGCAGGCTAAGGCTGCCGTGTCCGGCCCGCTGTCCGAGACCATCGCCGCCCGCATCGCGGTCGCCGCCACCACGCGCCGGGGCACGCTCTACAATGTGACCAGCCAGCGCTGGATCAACGAGCAGGATAATCTGGGCATTCGCGGCCAGTTACTGTTCAAGCCCAATGACGATTTCAGCGTCACCCTGTCCGGCGATTACAGCAAGCAGGATCCCGAATGCTGCGGCACGACCTTCGTGCGCGTCGGCAAGACCCAGCGGCCGCTCAATCGCCAATATGACGCGCTGGCCGCTGCGCAGGGCTATGTCGTGCCCAGCCGCAACCCCTATGACCGTCTGACCGACCTCGATTCCAACCTGAACGCCGGCAACAAGATCGGCGGCGTGTCGGCCAAGATCAAATGGGATGTCGGTCCCGGCACCCTGACCTCCGTCACCGCCTGGCGCTTCTGGGACTGGAAGCCGGAAAATGACCGCGACTTCACCGGTCTGTCGATTGTGTCCAAATCGCAGAACCCGTCGCAGCAGGACCAGTATAGCCAAGAATTCCGCTATAATTACGAAAGCAAGGATGTCGACTTCGTCGTCGGCCTGTTCGGCTTCAAGCAGCGGATCGACACCCAGGGCACCGAACAGCAGGGCGACGATGCGGCCCAGTGGAGCCTTGCGCCCTCCACCGATCCGACCAACCCCGCCAATATCCCGGCGACGCTGTCCGGCCTGACCGCCAGCAATACGCAATATCTGAAGGCGGACAGTGCGGCCCTGTTCGGCCAGCTTAGCTGGAAGGTGACCGACGCGCTGACCATCCAGCCGGGCGTGCGGCTCAACTATGACAAGAAGTCGGGCTTCTATCAGCGCGTCGTCACCAACGCGCAGGGCCAGGCCATCAGCTGCACCACGGTGGCGGAACCCGGCACCATCAAGGGCACGACCCAGCAGTGCGGCGTCTACCAGCCGCAGGTCAGTGCCCCGTCCGACAGCGCCTGGAACTTCACCTACGATTTCAACGTCAATTACAAGGTCGCCCGCGACGTGCTGGCCTATGCGACCTATGCCAAGAGCTTCAAGACGCTGGGCATCAACCAGAACGGCCTGCCGCTCAATGCCGACAATAGCGTCAATTATGACGCCAGCACGGTGAAGCCGGAATCGGTCAATCATTATGAAATCGGCCTCAAGACCCAGTTCTGGGACCGCCGGGCCACCTTCAACCTCACCGCCTTCCGCACGGAGATCAAGAATTTCCAGGCGACCGTGAATGGCGGCCAGTTCGGCACCGTGCGCGGTTACCTCGCCAACGCGGAAAAGGTGCGGTCGCAAGGGATCGAGGCGGACTTCAAGGTCGTCGCCAGCGACCGTTTCACCGCCTATGCCAATGGCGCCTATACCGACGCCCAATATAAGAAGTTCACCAACGCGCCCTGCCCGCCCGAACTGTCGGGCGGCACGTTGCAGCCTTCGGGACAGCCTGCGGATTATTCGCAGCCGGGCGTCCCCGGCGCGCTCAGCCCTCGTCAGTGCGACATTTCCGGCCAGGATCTGCCCGGCGTGTCGAAATGGGCCTTCTCCTATGGCGCGGAATATAATATTCCGGTTACGCTACTGGCGAAGGAGGGCCAGGCCTATCTGGGCGTCGACGGCAGTTACCGCTCGCACTGGAACTCCAACGCCTCGCCGTCCATCTATACCGAGGTGAAGGGCTATGCGCTGACCAACTTCCGCGCCGGCTTCCGCGGCGAAGGGTTCGACATTTTCGGTTGGGTCCGCAACGCGTTCGACGTGAACTATATCGAAAACCTCCAGGTCGCGCCGGGCAACACCGGCCTGATCGCCGGTCAGGTCGGCGATCCCCAGACCTGGGGCGGCACGATCAAAGTCTCCTTCTGACCACTCACCCCTGCGGAGGCGGCTTGCCGTATCCGCAATTTGCGAAGACTGGGGAGCGGCATATCCATGCCGCTCCCCATCCATTTGCGCGCCGCGCCGCGCTGCGGTAGAGCGCGTCCATGTCCACGACCTTCACGCTCGACACCGCGACCAGCCGCGCCAACCCCACGCCCGCGCCGATGAAGCGCCTGACCGTGCCCGCCATCCAGCGGCGCAAGTTCGAGGGGAAGACGCAGGAACCGCTGGTCATGCTGACCGCCTATACCGCGCGCCAGGCCCAGTTGCTCGACCCGCATTGCGACATGCTGCTGGTCGGCGATTCGCTGGGCCAGGTGATTTACGGCCTGCCCTCCACCCTCGCCGTCACGCTCGACATGATGATCGCCCATGGCGCGGCGGTCGTGCGCGGCAGCTATCACAGCGTCGTGCTGGTCGACATGCCGTTCGGCAGCTATGAATCCTCGCCCCAACAGGCCTTCGCCAGCGCCAGCCGGATAATGGCGGAAACCGGCTGCGCCGCCGTCAAGCTGGAGGGCGGCGAGGCGATGGCGGACACGATTTCCTTCCTCAGCCAGCGCGGCATCCCGGTGATGGCGCATATCGGCCTGACGCCGCAGGCCGTGAACGCACTGGGCGGCTATGGCGCGCGCGGCAAGAGCCAGCAGGAACATGCCAAGATCATGGCCGACGCCCGCGCCGTGGCGCACGCCGGCGCCTTCGCCATGGTGCTGGAAGGGGTGATGGAGGAACTGGCCGTCGCCATCACCGACAGCGTCGACGTGCCGGTGATCGGCATCGGCGCATCGGCCCATTGCGACGGGCAGGTGCTGGTGACCGAAGACATGCTGGGCATGTTCGATCGCGTCCCGCGCTTCGTGAAACGTTACGAGAATATCGCGGAAACCATCGACGGCGCGGCGGCCCGCTACGCCGCCGAAGTGCGGACACGCGGCTTTCCTACCGACGATCAGGTGTATCGCCCTAAAATCTAATTGGCCAAAATTTGATTTGCCTGTGGCATAAGCGTCGCTATTGATCGCGCCTTCTGCCCATAGTTTCTGATCCATTTCTCGGAGAATCCCGTGGCCCTGACGCCGCAAAATAGCCAAGCCTTCATGCGCGAGGTGGACGAAGCCGTCCGACAGGACCAGCTTCTGGGCTTCTGGCAGCGCTATGGGCGCTGGATTCTGGTCGCCGTCATACTGGGCCTGGCTGCCTTTGGCGGCTGGCTCTACTGGCAGCATTATAGCAAGATACAGTCGGAAGCGGTGTCGGAGCAGATGGACACGGTGCTGACGGCTGCGGCCGGCGGCGGCACGCCCGACGCCAAGCAGCTCGATGCGCTGACGAAGGCCGACCAGCCGGGCTACCGCGCGTCCGCCCTGCTGGCGCAGGCCGGCGTCGCGTCGCGCAAGGGCGACGCCAAGGCTGCGACCGCCCTCTACGCCGCCATGGCCGCGGATACCAAGCTGGACCAGCCCTATCGCGACCTGGCGCTGATCCGCCAGACCGCGCTGGAGTTCGATACGCTCAAGCCCCAGCAGGTGGTCGACCGGCTGAAGCCGCTGGCCGTCGAGGGCGCGCCCTGGTTCGGCAGCGCCGGTGAACTGGTGGCGATCGCCTATATGAAGATGGGCAAGACCGACCTGGCCGGCCCGATCTTCGCCGCGATGGCCAAGGACGCCAATGTGCCGCAGTCGATCCGTTCACGCGCGCGACAGATGGCAGGATTAATGGGTATCGACGCGGTCGAGATTCCGGCCGAGCCGAGCGAAGGATGACCGAGCGGATGGGAATGACGAGCATGAAAGCATTCGCGCCGATGGGCCGCATGGTAACGATGGCGGCGATGGTCGCCCTGCTCGCGGGCTGCGGCATCGTCGGCGGCAAGAAGGGCGGCCCCAAGACGCCGGTCGTCGGCAACCGCACGTCGATCCTGAGCAACGAACAGGGTGTCGAGGTCGAACCCAGTCTGGCCGATGTGCAGGTCACCCTGCCCGCTCCTTATGTCAACGATAGCTGGTCGCAGCCGGGCGGCGACCCGTCCAAGGCGATGGGCCATGTCTCGCTGGGCGGTTCGCCCTCGCAGGTCTGGACCGCTTCGATCGAGGGCAGCTCGCCCCAGGCGCGGCTGGCCGCCTCCCCCGTCGTGGCGGGCGGCAAGCTGTTCGTGACCGACGCAGGCGCGCATGTCATCGCCTTCGACGCCGCCAGCGGCGCAAAATTGTGGCAGACCAACCTGCCCTCCGAAGGCAAGGGCAATGGCCGCGTGCTGTTCGGCGGCGGCGTCAGCGTCCTGGGCGACCGGGTATTCGCCAGCACCGGCTTCGGCGACGTCTTCGCGCTGAATGTCGCCGATGGCGCGATCGTCTGGAAGAAGCATCTGTCCGGCCCGCTGCGCGGCGCGCCGACGCTGGAAAATGGTCATGTCTATGTGATGGGCCAGGACAATCAGGTGTTCGCGCTCAACCAGTCGGACGGCGAAACCCAGTGGACCGATAGCGGCACCTTGCAGGTTACCGGCATTTTCGGCGTCGCGGCCCCCGCCGCCGCGCAGGGAACCGTGATCGCCGGCTATAGTTCGGGCGAAATCAATGCCTATCGCTATGAAAATGGGCGCACGCTGTGGGGCGACGCCCTCTCGCGAACCAGCATCTCGACCGCCGTGGCCTCGCTGACCGACATCGATGCCGATCCGGTGATCGACCGTGGCCGCGTCTTTGCGATCGGCCAGGGCGGCCGCATGGCCTCTTATGAACTGACCAGCGGCCAGCGCCTGTGGGAAATCAATATTGCGGGCATCTCGACTCCGGCCGTGGTCGGCGAATGGGTGTTCGCGGTGACCAGCGACGCCCGGCTGCTCTGCGTCGCGCGCGCCACCGGCAAGATCCGCTGGGTCAGCCAGCTCCGCCGCTGGCAGAAGGAAAAGAAGAAGGACAAGGCGATCCGCTGGACCGGCCCGGTGCTGGCCGGCGGCCGCCTGATCGTCGTGTCGACACGCGGCGAGATGGTCTATGTCGATCCCGCCACCGGATCGGTGCAATCGACGGTCGATGTGGGGCGCTCCATGTCGCTGTCGCCGATCGTCGCCAACAACATGCTCTATCTGCTGGCGGATGACGGGAAGTTGACGGCGTACCGTTAAGCCGGGAAAATATGCTAAGCGTGCTCCCGCGCAGGCGGGGGTCCAGTTCCTCCGTCTGGACTGGCCCCCGCCTGCGCGGGAGTATCGCGTTTATCGATTATTGAATTTTGGAAGGAACGGGCCTCCATGTTGCCCACAGTAGCCATTGTCGGGCGTCCCAATGTGGGCAAGTCCACACTCTTCAACCGTCTGGTCGGCAAGAAGCTGGCGCTGGTCGATGACCAGCCCGGCGTGACGCGCGACCGGCGCGAGGGCGAGGCGCATCTGCTGGGCCTCGACTTCACGATCGTCGATACCGCCGGTTATGAGGATGAGGACGCCAATACCCTGCCCGGCCGGATGCGGATGCAGACCGAAGCGGCGGTGGAAAATTGCGACGTCGCCCTGTTCATGATCGACGCGCGCGCTGGCATCACCCCGCTGGACGAGGAAATCGCCCGCTGGCTGCGCGCCAACGACGCGCCTGTCATATTGGTCGCGAACAAGGCCGAGGGCAAGGCGGCGGATGACGGCGTCATGGAATCGTTCAGCCTTGGCCTGGGTGAGCCTGTCCCTTTTTCCGCCGAACATGGCCAGGGCCTGGCTGACCTGTTCCAGGCGCTGCTCCCCCACCTGGAGCGGGAGGGCGACGAGCCGCACGAAAAGGAATTTTACGAGGATGACGAGAGCGCCCCGCTCAAGCTCGCCATCGTCGGCCGCCCCAATGCGGGCAAATCCACGCTCATCAACCGGCTACTGGGCGAAAACCGCCTGCTGACCGGGCCGGAAGCGGGCATCACCCGTGACAGCATCGCCGTCGACTGGATGTGGACCAGCCGCGACGGGCTGGAACGCCCCGTCCGCCTGATCGACACGGCGGGGATGCGCAAGCGGGCCAAGGTGCAGGAAAAGCTGGAAAAGCTGGCCGTTTCCGACGGCATCAACGCGGTGAACTTCGCCGAAGTCGTCGTGCTGATGATCGATTCCACCCGCGGGCTGGAGGCGCAGGATCTGCGCATCGCCGACCGGGTGCTGGAGGAAGGCCGCGCCCTCGTCGTCGCACTCAACAAATGGGATACGGTCGAACATGGTTCGGCGCTTTATCAGGGTATCAAGAAGGCGCTGGACGAAGGCCTGGCGCAGGTGCGCGGCGTGCCGATCATGACCATTTCCGGGGCTACCGGAAAGGGTCTGGACGACCTGATCCACGTCGCCTTCGAAACGCGCACCGCCTGGTCGCAGCGCGTATCAACCGGCGTCCTCAACCGCTGGTTCGAAACCGCGCTGGAGGCCAACCCGCCGCCCGCGCCGGGCGGCAAGCGGATCAAGCTGCGCTATATCACCCAGAACAAGACCCGCCCGCCGACCTTCGTGCTGTTCGGCACCCGGCTGGACGACCTGCCCGAAAGCTATCGCCGCTATCTGGTGAACGGCATCCGCCGGGAACTGGGTTTCGGCGCGGTGCCGGTGCGCTTGACGCTGCGCAGCCAGAAGAACCCCTACGCGACCAAATAGAGCGATGGCGGCCGATCCCGTTCCCGTGAACGCCAGGGGCATGAAATGTCCCTGGCCCGCGTTACGCGCCGCGCGGGCGATGCGCGACGCCGGTGCGATCGTGATCGAAGCGGACGACGCGATCGCCGCGAGCGAGCTGGAAGCGCTTGCCCAGGCGCAGGGCTGGACCTTCGCGGCGCTGGGCGAGCATCGGTTCACCCTATCCCGGACCGAGTGATTATCCTCCACAATGGGTGGCTTTCCGCCACGCTTTAACCTGCTGTTTACGCGCCGCGTCTATTTTGGCTTCGCTAGAATGAAGGAGCGGCGTGGGTGTCCTATCAAGATACCGAACTGGTCAGTTGGAGCGAATTTACGCGGACCCGCAGCGAGCTGGGCACCGCTTTTCTTCGTATCCTGGGCTATTTCCGGGAAGATGGCGCCAAATCCATCGGCGCCATCGAAGAGGCATTCCGCGCCCGCAACGCCGCCGCGCTGGTCACGCCCGCCCATACGCTCAAGGGCGAATCGGCGCAGTTCGGCGCCTATCGCCTGAGCGCCATGGCCGAAGAGATCGAGATGGTCGCCCGCCGCTGCGTGGAAACGCATGAAGGCCCGGACGAGTTGATCGAGGTCGTCGTCGCGCTACGTCCCTGCTTTACCGAGACGATGGCGCTGCTCGATCGCGACGCCAACCCGCTGGTCGCTCGCCGGCCCGCCACCTTCGGCCGCCGCGCCGAAGCGCCCGCACAGGGATTTGGCCGGGCGGTCTGAGTTGGAGCCTGGCGCCGCATTGTCGAGCCATTGACCGCAAACGGTCGCCTTGGCCGCATTATAAGTCTTGAAGTAAAACCGACCATGCCCCCATATGGCGGACATGACCCGTTTTTCCCTGCTCGACCTCGTCCCCGTTCGTGAAGGCGACACCGTCGCCACGGCGCTCGCCCACGCCGCGGATCTTGCCGCCCATGCCGAAAGGCTTGGCTATCACCGGCTTTGGGTCGCCGAACATCACGGCATGGCGGGCATCGCATCCGCCGCTACGGCGGTCGTACTGGCGCATATCGGCCAGGCGACATCGACCATCCGCATCGGCGCGGGCGGCATCATGCTGCCCAATCACGCCCCGCTTGTGATCGCGGAGCAGTTCGGCACGCTCGATGCGCTCTTTCCCGGCCGCATCGATCTGGGCCTGGGCCGCGCGCCCGGTTCTGACCAGCGGGTGGCCCAGGCGATCCGCCGAAACCTGTCGGGCGGAGCAGACCAGTTCCCGCGCGACATAATGGAGCTACAGGCCTATTTCGGCGAGGACGAGCGGCTCGGCATCCAGGCGACGCCGGGCGCGGGCGCAGATGTGTCGATCTGGATACTCGGCTCCAGCCTCTATGGCGCGCAACTCGCCGCCATGCTCGGCCTGCCCTATGCCTTCGCGTCCCATTTCGCTCCCGCCGCGCTGGACGAAGCGATCGCCATTTATCGCCGCGACTTCCGCCCGTCGGCCCATCTCAAATATCCCTATGTGATGGCGGGTTATAATGTCTTCGCTGCGGACACGGCGGAGGAAGCGCATTTGCTTGCCAGTTCGATGCAGCAGTCCTTCGTGCGGCTGCGCACCGGCCAGCCGGGTAAGCTGCAACCCCCGGTGCCGGGCTATTATGCCGATCTGCCCGGTCAGGCCCAGGCGATGCTGTCCGATGTGCTGAGCGTCTCCAGCATCGGCACGCAGGCGGATGTGGAACGCGACATCGCCGCCTTCCTGCGCCGGACACAGGTAGATGAGTTGATCCTGACGGGCCAGATTTTCGACCCGGCCGCGCGCAAGCACAGCTTCGCCATCGCCATGGCGGCGGCTCAGACGGTCACGACCCGGGAAACCGCCTGAGGCTCCGGCCGCTTCAACCGCCCACCGCTGAGCAGCGCCGCCGTGCCGGGCGCGACACGGCGCAATCCCGCGCCGATCGCCACTGTCGCGCCCAGCACCATGACAGGCTGCAGGATCAGGTAGAAGGGATAGAAGGGCGTGCCCATCTTCCCGAAAAGCCCGCCCAGCACCGGCCCCAGCAGCCAGATCAGGATCAGGTGGGCGCAGAAGAGGAAGAACATATAAGGCTCGATCCGCAGCAGCATGGGCCGCGCCGGGCTGTCCGCCAGCGCCCAGGCCAGCCGCCAGAAAGCCACCGCCGCCGCCACCCGCAGCGTCAGGTCGAGCGCCCGCTGCGCCACTGGCCAGGCGTCGTCGCCGACGGTCACGGCATGATAGAGTTGCACCGCCATGAGCAAGGCGAATGGCACCGCCATCAGCAGCATCGGCCTGCTCGCTACGCGCTCGGCCCAGCCACCCCGCTGCGCCAATATGCCCAGCGTGAAGAAGACGAGGATCGACGCCCGCATCAGCACTGGAGGGCCGAAGCCGGCGATGTGGCACCCCGCCGCCACCGCCGCGACCAGCCCCAGCGACCAGTTCGGCATCCGCACCAGCAAGGGCGCAGCGACCATGCACAGGAACAGGTCGCGCAGAAACGGCATCTGCACGTTGATGTCCGGGTTGCGGGTCAGGATGAATATCTCATCGATCGCCCACCATCCCGATTGCGGCACCGGCGCTGACAGGCCCAGCCGCCAGGCGGCGCCCGACACCAGAATGATGGCGATGATGTTCCAAAGCACCATGGGCAGCAGGATGGTGCGCGCCTTGCGCCGCACATGCCTGCCCCAATCGCGCGTCGTCTGTGATCGGGCGACCAGCCAGCCGGAGATCAGGCCCAGCAGCGGCACCGCGCTGCGGCCGAACAATTCCATCAGCAGCCAGCGCAGATTATCCTGGCCGCTGCCACGCAGCGCCTTGAGCGCCTCGCCATTCAGGCCGGTCCAGGCATGAACATAGACCACACCCAATATACAGATGACGCGGGCGATCGCGATCGCGGCGGAGCGACGTGCTCCATCTGTTCGGCCATCTCTCTTGGGAATATCGGACACGCGGCCATCCTGATTGTTGCCTAAACCCAATGCCCGAAGTTGATCCATGTTCCTGTGCCGCGCTGCAACTGGTCCAGATCGGACCCCGGCTCAACGTCTCTTAACCTTGAAGCTTCACCCTGAAGCGGGGCTTTGCCAGCCATGAAGCGGTGGAAGCTAAGCCAATCTTTACCTCTTTTGCCTAGAAGCATCCTGTTAACCGGAAGCCGTTCCGGTCCGAGGGACGACAAAGGCTCATGACCCATATGCCGGGCGCACAACATTTTTCATCCCCCGCGACGCCCGTGCATCTCGCTTCGGTCCAGTCCATGGGAATGGTGTTCCAGATCGCCGGGTCCAGTTCCAAGGTGCTGATCGACGCGCAGCGCCTGGCGCTGCTGGAGCAGGATGAAGACCCCTGCACCGCCATGGCAGGCCAGGTCGGCAGCCAGGTGAAGATGCGCGTCGGCAACAGCTGGCTGGTCGCCAGCGTCCGTGCGATGACATTGGACCAGGCGAGCAAGGGCATCGTCGCCGACATCGATTTCCTGGGCGAAGGCGATGAGGAAAAGCTGACCGGCCGCATCTACCGCTTCCGCCGCGGCGTCACCCGCTATCCGACCCCCGGCACCGACATCTTCCCGGTGTCGAGCCACGACATGCAGCAAATCTACGCCGCGGACGACCGGGCGAACGTGGAGATCGGCACCGTCTACCCCACCACGGACACGCGCGCGGCCCTCTATGTCGATTCGATGCTGGGCAAGCATTTCGCGCTGCTGGGGTCTACCGGCACCGGCAAATCGACCAGCGCCGCCCTGATCCTGCACCGCATCTGCGACCTGTCGCCGCAGGGGCATATCGTGATGATCGATCCGCACGGCGAATATGGCGCAGCCTTCGCCAGCAACGGCGCGGTGTTCGACGTCAGCAACCTGGCCCTGCCCTATTGGCTGATGAATTTCGAGGAGCATTGCGAGGTGTTCGTCACGTCGTCCGGCTCCGAACGTACGGTCGACAGCGACATTCTCGCCAAATGCCTGCTGGCCGCGCGGATGAAGAACCGGCTGGCGGAAAGCATCGGCCGCCTGACGGTGGATTCGCCGATCCCCTATCTGTTGTCCGACCTCACCACCATCCTCCAGAATGAGATGGGCAAGCTCGACAAGGGCACCAATTCGCTGCCCTATATGCGTCTCAAGACCAAGATCGAGGAGATCAAGGCCGACCCGCGCTACAGCTTCATGTTCTCCGGCATGCTGGTCGCCGACACGATGCAGGCGTTCCTCGCCAAGATTTTCCGCCTGCCGTCCGACGGCAAGCCCATCTCGATCATCGACGTGTCCGCCATGCCGTCCGACATCACCTCGACCGTCGTGTCGGTGCTGTCGCGGCTGGTGTTCGACTATGCCATCTGGGCGCGCGACGAGCCGCAGCGGCCCATCCTGCTGGTGTGTGAGGAAGCGCATCGCTATATCCCCAACACGACAACCGGGTCGGGACAGGCGGTGCGCAAGATATTGGAGCGGATCGCCAAGGAAGGCCGCAAATACGGCATTTCGCTGGGCCTCATCACCCAGCGTCCGTCCGACCTTGCCGAAGGCGTGCTGTCGCAATGCGGCACGATCATCTCGATGCGCCTCAACAACGATCGCGACCAGGCCTTCGTCAAGGCCGCCATGCCCGAAGGCGCGCGCGGTTTCCTCGATTCGATTCCCGCCCTGCGCAACCGGGAGGCGATCATCTGCGGCGAAGGCGTCGCCGTGCCGATCCGCGTCGCGCTCGACAATCTGGAAGAGCATCGCCGCCCCGCATCGGGCGACCCCAGCTTCACCGAATTGTGGCGTCAGGCCGGCAGCGAGTCCGACATATTGGAACGCACCATCACCCGCTGGCGCAACCAGGGGCGCTAACGCCCGCCGTCAACCCGCCGGCGCGATCCGGCCGGCCGGTTCGGCATCGCTGTTCACCGTCTCACGGCATTGTTCCTCATGCACCGGCACCAGCAGGCGCGTCGTGCGCCATGCGCCGCGCGCATAGACCGCCCATGCCAGCAGCAGCGCCACCGCCGATCCTGCCGGGAAACTCAGCCAAAGCGCGTCCGCGCCCCAGTGCGGATAGCCTAGCTCGTAAAACCCAAGACGCACGCCGAACAGGGTGAAGCACAGGATGACCAAAGGCGCGACCACCACGCCATTGGCGCGCATCACGCCGAACAGGATCATGGTGCAGCCGAACATCATGAAGCTCCAGCTCGCCAGCAACTGCATGTTCCACGCCGCGTCGATCGCCGCCTGGTTGCTGCCCAAAAATAGCGACAGCAATAGTTCGTGGAAAAGCAGGATGATGACGATCATCGCGCCAGTGATCGCCAGCAGATAACCGATGCCATAGCCGGTAATGCGGCTGATCCGGTCCCAGCGCCCTGCACCGATATTCTGCGCCGCCATGGCGCTGACCGCCGCGCCCATGGCCATGGCGGGCATCTGGAGATACGTCCAGATCTGCTGCGCCGCGCCATAGGCCGCCGTCACCAGCAGGCCTTCGCGATTGACCAGCCCGATCATCACCAAGCCCGACGCGGACATGACGATCATCTGCAACCCCATGGGCAGCCCCTTGCCCACCAGCACGCGCATCTGGTCGGCGGCGGGCCAGAGATAGGCCAGTTCTTTGCCCCGCAGCCGCAGCGGCAAATCCTTGGCATAGGTGAAGGCGACCAGCCCGATCAGGCTGACGAAGCCCGCCGCCGCCGTCGCCGCCGCCGACCCGGCGATGCCGAAGGCCGGGATCGGCCCCAGCCCCAGGATCAGCACCGGATTGAGGATCAGGTCGACCGCGACGCTGACGATCATGAAGATGAGCGGCGTGCGTGCATCCCCCGCGCCGCGCAGCCCCATCATCATCATGACGCTGAGCAGGGTCGCGGGCATGGCGATGAAGATGACGCGCAGATAGACCAGCGCGAGGTCGAACGCCTCCGCCGGCGTCGCCAGCAGGCGCAGCAGTGCCGGCGCGCCGATCCAGCCCGCCAGAGCGACGCCCAGCCCCAGCATCGAACAGAAGCCGACCGCAGACCCGAAGGCGCGCCGGGCCGCGTCCAGATCGCGGGCGCCGACAGCCTGCGCGATCATCACGGTCGATGCCATGCCGAAGCCGAACACCACCGAGAACATCAGGAACATGATGATATTGGCGTTGGCCGTCGCCGCCAGCGCCTGCGCGCCCAGGAAGCGCCCGACCCAGATCGCATTGATCGATCCGTTCAGGGACTGGAGAATATTCGACGCCAGCGTGGGAATGGCGAACATCAGCAGGGTCGATGCGATCGGCCCCTGCGTCAGGTCTTTTGCGCCCGGTCTGCTCGCTGCCACTCGCCTGTCCCCATTCAAAACCGCGCGCCTGTGTGGCACCCTATGCCCCCGTTCGGGCTGAGCTTGTCGAAGCCCTTCTCTTTCTTGCAGAAAGAACGGAGTTTCGACAAGCAGCCTGCGCATGATAGCGGCGCTTATGCCGGTTTATCCGGGCCGTTTTACCCCAGCCGCTCCAGCGCCGCCTTCAACCGTTCCGCCTCGGCCGTCTTCTCGGCATGGTCCTCGCGCGCCTTGGCGACGGCTTCGGGCTTGGCCTTCTCGACGAAACTGGCGTTGGACAGGCGACCGCCCAGACCATCCCGCTCCTTCTCCGCCGCGGCCAGCGCCTTGGCGAGGCGGGTCTTTTCCGCCGCGATGTCGATCACGCCTGCCAGCGGCAGGATGAAAGTCGCCTCGTCCACCACGATCTGCGCCGCGCCGCCCGCCGGCGGTTCGCCGAAGGTCAGGCTTTCGACGCGACCAAGGCGGGCCAGCGCCACGCCCTGACGGTCGAGCCTGCGATGGGTTTCCTCCGCCGCGTCGCGCACTACCATCGGCAGCTTCGCGCCGGGCGGCACGTTGAGTTCGGTCCGCGCCGTGCGGATCGCGCTCACCAGCCGGATCAGCCAGTCGATCTCGGCCTGCGCATCGGTGTCGACGGCGGCCAGCGCCTGCGGCCATTGCGCGACGATCAGGGCGTTCGCGCGGTCGCCCGTCAAATGCCATAACTCTTCGGTTATGAACGGCATGAAAGGATGCAGCATCACCAATATCTGGTCGAACGCCCAGCCCGCGACGGCGCGCGTCTCATCGTCCATCGCGCCTTTCGTCAATTCGATATACCAGTCGCAAAACTGGTCCCAGACGAAGTGATAGATGGCGTTGGCGGCTGCATCGAACCGCAGGTCGGCCAGCGCCGTGTCGATCGCCTGTACGGTCGCGACCGTCTCCGCGATGATCCAGCGGTTGACCGGCAGCGCGGCGGCGGGCGCCTCATGGCTGGTCGATGCGGTGACGCCGTTCGACTGAAGGAAGCGCGCCGCATTCCACAACTTGGTCGCGAAGTTGCGATAGCCCTCGACCCGCTTCTCATCCATCTTCACGTCGCGGCCCTGGCTCTCCATCGCCGCCATGAAGAAGCGCAGTGCGTCCGCGCCGAATTTCTCGATCAGGCCCAGCGGATCGACCACATTGCCCTTGGACTTGGACATTTTCTGCCCGTCGGCCGCGCGGACGAGGCCGTGGAGATAGAGTTTCTTCCACGGGACATCGCCCATGAACTCCATCCCCTGCATCGCCATGCGGGCGTCCCAGAAGAACAGGATGTCGAAGCCGCTGATGAGCAGGTCGTTGGGGTAATGGCGCGACAGCTTCTCGCTTTGGTCGGGCCAGCCCAGCGTGCCGAAGGGCCAGAGAGCGGAAGAGAACCAGGTGTCGAGCACGTCGGGATCTCGGATCAGCGTCTTGTTGCCCGCCAGAGCCTGTGCTTCGGCTTCGCTCTCGGCGACATAGCTGTTGCCATCCTCATCGAACCACGCCGGAATCCGATGCCCCCACCAGAGCTGGCGCGACACGCACCAGGGCTGGATATTCTCCATCCAGTTGAAGAAGGTCTTTTCCCATGTCTTGGGCACGATCTCGATCGCGCCGTCGCGCACCGCCTGCATCGGCGCGACCGCCAGCTTTTCGGCGTCGACATACCATTGGTCGGTCAGCCAGGGTTCGATGACCACGTTGGAGCGGTCGCCGAACGGCGTCTGGATCGTACGCGGCTCGAAATCGGCGGAGACCTCCTCGCCTTCCTTGTCCTTGGTGACGTGCGGGACCAGCAGGCCCAGCGCCTTCATCTCCGCGACCACGGCTTCGCGCGCGCCGTCCACGCCATCCTTCTTGAAGCGATGCAGCCCCAGGAAGCGATTGGGGATCAGGCCATCGGCGGTCTGCACCACATTGGCGTCGGCGTCGAACATATTGAGCATGTCGCCGGCTTTGAAGCCCGCCCGCTTGCCTACGTCGAAATCGTTGAAATCATGCCCCGGCGTGATCTTCACCGCGCCCGACCCCAGCGCCGGGTCGGCATGTTCGTCGGCCACGATCGCGAAACGCCGCCCGGTGATCGGCTGGAGAATTTCCTTGCCGATGACCGCCTTGTAGCGCTCGTCGTCGGGATGCACCGCGACCGCCATGTCGGCCAGCATCGTTTCCGGTCGCGTGGTGGCGACGACGATATGGTCGCTGCCATCGGCCAGCGTCACGCCGTCCGCCAGCGGATAGCGGAAGCGCCAGAAGCCGCCCTTCGTCTCGACCGTCTCGACCTCCAGGTCCGAAATGGCCGAGCGGAAATGCGGATCCCAGTTCACCAGCCGCTTGTCGCGATAGAGCAGGCCGCGCTTGTGCAGTTCCACGAAGGTCTTCACGACCGCCTTCGAGAATCCCTCGTCCATGGTGAAGCGCTCGTTCGCCCAGTCCATGGAACAGCCCAGCCGCCGCAACTGGCCGGTGATGGTGCCGCCGCTTTCGGCCTTCCATTCCCACACCTTCGCGACGAATGCGTCGCGCGTGAAGTCGGTCCGCTTCTGCTGCTGGGCGTTGAGTTGCCGCTCGACCACCATCTGCGTCGCGATGCCCGCATGGTCGGTGCCGACCACCCACAAGGCATCCTTGCCGCGCAACCGTTCGTAGCGGATCACGATATCCTGCAACGTATTGTCGAGCGCATGGCCGATATGCAGGCTGCCCGTCACGTTCGGCGGCGGGTTCACGATGGTGAAGGGCGTCGCGTCCGGCCGTTCGGGGCGGAACAGGCCGTTCGCCTCCCAATGGGCGTACCAGCGGGATTCGATATCGGCGGGGTCGAAGGTTTTGGGCAATTCGGTCATGGGAAGGCGCCTTAATATGCCTTCCCATACCATTCCAGCGCTTTTACCGCTTGGTCCACCGGTCGAGCCAGCCCAGCGCCTCGCCATACCATTGCAGCGAGTTTTTCGGCTTCAAGACCCAATGATTTTCGTCCGGGAAGACCAGCAGTTTGGACGGAATATCGCGCCGCTGGAGCGCGGTGAAGGCGGCCAGCCCCTGCGTATAGGGAATGCGGAAATCCTTCTCGCCCGTCACCACCAGCATCGGCGTCTTCCACGCGGCGACATGGTTGACCGGGTTCCATTTCTCGAATTCTTCCGGCTTTTCATAATAGGGGCCGCCATGCTCCCATTCATCGAACCACAATTCCTCGGTCTCATAGGCCATGGCGCGCGCGTCGAATACGCCGTCATGCTGGACGATGCACTTGAACCCGTCGGCCCATTGGCCCTCGATCCAGTTCATCATGTAGCCGCCATAGCTGGCCCCCAGCGCGCAGGCATTGCCGGCATCAACCTCCGCATCCTTCGCCGCGGCGGCGGCGAGACCCAGTTTCAGGTCTTCGAGCGGCTTGCCGCCCCAATCCCTGTTGATGGCGTCGGTGAAAGCCTGGCCATAGCCGGTGCTCCCATGGAAATCGACGATCACCGCCGCATAGCCATGCGCCGCGAATGCCTTGGGATTCCAGCGATAGGACCATGAATCGTTGAAGCTGCCCTGCGGCCCGCCATGGACGAGGAAGGCGACGGGCAGCTTATTGACCGTGCCGCTGGCCGACGGGTTAGCAGATGGGTTTAGGGGCTTGACGATCTGCCCCCAGACGGTGTCGCCATTGGCGCCCTTGAAGCTGAAGCGCTCGACCGACACGTCATCGACACCCGCCAGCCTGGCCGCATTGACGCTGGTCAGCCGCACCGGCTTGCCCTTTGCAGGCATCTTCCAGAAATCGGCGGGCGACTGGATGCTGTCCAGCGCATAGACGAAGCCGCCCTGGGGCAGCGGCACGACGCTGCCAGCATGGCCCTTCTGCGTCAGCCGCACCACCTTGCCCGACGCCGCATCAACCCGGAACACCGGATTGTCGAGCACGTCATTGGCGGTGACGAGCAGCCCCTTGCCATTGGCTTCCCAGGCGATCGACGCAACCGACCGGTCCCAGCCCTCGGTCAGCGCCTTCGTCTCGCCGCTGGCGATGTTGCGCAGCATCAATACCTGCCGGTCGGCTTCATAGGTCGGGCGCTTCATCGCGACATAGGCCAGCCACCGGCCGTCCGGCGACACGGTGGGCAGCGTGTCGGTCGCGTCATTGGCATCGGTCAGGTTGACCGGCGCGGCACTGCCGTCCGCCGCAACCGAGAAGATGTCGAGATTGGTCGACAGCGGCTCGATCGGATTCTTTGGCCGCCCCGCCTCGCGCAGCGCGAAGAAGAGCGTGTTGCCGTCCTTGCTCCAGGCGATTTCCTCCGCGCCGCCGAATGGCTTGGACGGGCTGTCGCCGACCAGCGCGCCCATCACCGACACGGCCGGGCCGCCGGCGACCGGCATCACGAAGATCTGCGACCGCTGGCCATCGGACCATGTATCCCAATGGCGCACGAACAACTGGTCATAGATGCGCCCGCTGCCGGCTTCCTTGGGGGAATCGGGCTTCACGACGTCGATCGTCTTCGCGCCGACCGGGCGGTCGGCCCAAAGCGCGACCTTGCTGCCGTCGGGGCTAAGCAGAAAACCGGCAATGCCGCCGGGCGCCTTGCTGATCTGCACCGGGTCGCCGCCGCTTAGCGCCACCCGCCACAACTGGTCGTCGCCGCTGGCGTTCGACTGGAAATAGAGCGACGACCCGTCGGGCGAGAAGACCGGCACCGTCTCATTCTTGTCAGGCTTCGACGCGATCAGCCTGGGCGTCTGCCCCGCCTTGCTGATGTCGAGAAGATAGAGGTCCATCCGCCCCTTATTGCCGGCCAGATCGGTACTGCGCTGCTGATAGGCAAGCCATTTGCCGTCCGGCGACACGGTCGGCGCGGCGATGCGGTCCAGCGTCACCATATCAGCGGGTGTAAAGGACCGGCCAAGCGCAGGCGCGGTTGCCAGGGCCATCAACCCAAGCCCGGCAAGCAGAAGATTTTTCATGAAAAAGCACCCTCGGATCGGATCGCGACGCGCGGCCCATCGCCGCGGCGTCGTCAGGATGCGAGGGGTCTAGACCTGTGCAAAGGCCATCGCAAGCACAGCCTCAGCGGCCGGTGATACGCGCGATTTCCTTGGCGACCATCTCTTCGACCAGAGCTGGCAGGCGCTGGTCCAGCCAGTCCTTGAGCATCGGCTTGAGCATCGAGCGGACCAGTCCGTCGAGCGTATTGTCCTGCCCGTCCTTGGGCGCGACCAGCATGGACGAGAGGGCAGAGAGCGAATGGCGCGCGGCGACTTCGCTTTCGACCGACAGGATCGAGTCGTCGCCGGGCACGCTCGCGCCTACGGCTGCGGCAGCTTTGGGAGCAGGCATGCTATTCTCCTCCGCGACCTCGTCGGTCAGTTCCAGCACTTCTTCGACCGCAACGGGCACCGGCGCCGCAGCCGCCTTGGCTTCGGCCCGTGTACGACGGGGCGCGGCCTGCACCGCGTCCTCGCCTTCTTCGGCGATGATCCGCTTGATGGACGAGAGTATCTCTTCCATCGAGGGTTCCTTGGTCATGTCACCCATGGATAGTCCCCGTCCAAAATCCATTGCGCATCCTTAAGCTCCAAGATTACCCGGCCGGGTTAACAAGCGGTTAAGGTTGCTGCGAAGCGCGCTCGACATTGGCGTTTTGCGCGGGCGTGTCAACGGTCCGCGTGGCGACGGGCGTCGGCTTGGGATCAAAGCTCCAGTCCAGCCACTTGCCCTTCACCCGTTCATAATTGACCATCGGGTCATAGAGGGTGCCGCTGTCCAGGCCCAGATCGTCGGCCTCGGCATGGCCCATCGCCGCGATCACGCTGAAACCCGCGACATAGGCGTTGCGCTGCGCCGTCACGAGCTGGACCTTGGCGTTCAGCGCTTCCTGTTCGGCGTTGAGGATATCCAGGATGGTCCGGCTGCCGACCGAATTTTCCGCCTGCACGCCTTCCAGCGACAGATTAGCGGCCTCGACCGCTTTCCGATTCGACTCGATACTTTCCAGCGACGCCTGCCAGCTCGCATAGGCCGCCCGCGTCTGGGAAATGACGCTGCGTTCCACCTCGATCTCGCGCTCGATCGCCTGCGATTCGAGCGCCTGATTCTGGCGCACCTGCGCAGCGGGCCGCCCGCCCTGGTACAAGGGAATGGTCAGCTGGACGCCTGCCGACGCCTGCTTGTTGATCTGCGGCCCTTCCACGCTATTGCCATCGGCATCCAACGCGGTTCCGCCCAGCGTATGCAGATAATTGGTATAACCCGCCGTGGTGAAGCCCGACAGCGTCGGCAGCCGCCCGGCGCGCGCCACCTTCACGTCATAGCCTGCGGCGATCCTGTTCTTCTTGGCCGCCAATATGTCCGGATTGTCGTTCAGCGCGACCTGGACCGCGGCGACCGGCGTGGCGGGAAGGCCCGGCAGCGCGGGCGGCGGCTCCAGCGCATCGGGGGCGTCCCCCACCAGCGCGATATAATTTTCACGGCTGGCGATCAGATTGGATTCCGCTATCTGCAGGTCGGACCGCGCCAGCGCCAGGCGCGATTGCGACTGGGCGACGTCGGTGCGGGTCAGGTCGCCGACTTCGAACCGATCGTTGGTCGCCTGGAGATTGACCTCCAGCGCCCGCACGTTGGACTGGTTGAGCGACACGATCGCGCTGTCCCGGATCACATCCATATAGGCGCCGACGGTCTGCGAAAAAATGCTGGCTTCGGTGCCACGCAAATTGGCCTGCCCGGCCTCCACGCGCACCTTGGCCGCCTTCACCCCGTTGCGCACCGCACCGCCCGAATAGATCGGCACGTTCAACTGCGCCTGCGCATTCACGGTCCGTTGCGGAGAAGTGAAGCTGATCGTGGGCTTGAGGATGCTTTCGGAAAAACTGCCCGTCACGTCGACGCCGGGCCGGCCCGCCGCCTTCTGGATCGGCACATTCTCGTCGGTCGCACGCTGGCCCGCGCGTGCGCCGGTCAGCGTCGGGTTGGACGCATAGGCCTTGGCGAGCGCGCCTTGCAGCGTCTCCGCCTGCGCGCCGCTGGTCAGGGCGGAGGACAGCAACAGCAAAGCGGCTGCGGCATGATGCCGATAAAAGGTGCGCTTCGCCGTCATCTGTCCCCGCCCATCATTTTCAGAACACAAATCCCTTGGGCGCGCCGAAACCGGGCAACACCACCATTTCGATATCGGCAAGGCTGCTCAGGCCCAGCACTCCCGCAACCACCCGGCCGCCGCACAGGCGCGTGACGCCGCGATCGACGATCCCCGTCACCACGCGGGCGTCCTCGGCAAGCTGCTGAACGAGCGCCGCGGGAACTTCCTCCACCGCGCCGTCGATGAAAAGCAGGTCATAGGGCGCACCATCGGCGGCGCCGGCGTTGAGCGCGCCGCGCTCGACGGTCACGCCGGGCAGCGCGATCTCCGGACCGCCTTCTTCCTCGACCGCCGTCACCTGTGCGCCCAGTTCGGACAGCAGCGCCGCAGCATAGCCGGTCGCCGCGCCGATCAGCAGCACCTTGTCGCCCGGCGCGACCTGCGCTTCATTGAGCAGCCGCCCCGTTACCAGCGGCGGATTGAGCGAACGCCCCCCGGCCAGCGGAATGGGACGGTCGATATAGGCCATGGCACGGCGTTGCGCGGGCACGAAATCCTCGCGCGGCACCTTCGCCATCGCAGCGATAACCCGCTGGTCGCCGACGTCGCTGGTGCGCAACTGGCTTTCGACCATAGCGGCCCGCATCGAAGAATAATTCTGCTCGGTCACGATAGTTCCTCGCTTGGCACAACTGTATTGGCAATGCAATACACTAAGGGGATCATCGGACCTCTAAATCAGCGGGCGGCCCGCGCCAAGCGGCTTTGCGCGACGGTCGGCAAGAATCTTGAGGCACCTGCGCCATCCCCCGCTTGACTTTGCGTTCAAAGCCGCACATTTGCGGCCACCCACCAGCGGATGGCCCGATGGCGGAGTGGTTACGCAGAGGACTGCAAATCCTTGCACGCCGGTTCGATTCCGGCTCGGGCCTCCAAAATCCTGTCTGGCGACGTCTGCCAACAGTTGAAAAATCCCTGATTTTCGGTAGTTTATGGGCATTCTCTGATTGTCAGTGGATGCCCTTGTTTGCCTGCAATTGCGGATGATTGGGGCCTAATTTGGGGGCCTCAAAAGGCCCCAGCAGAATCGAGGCCCCCAATGGTGCTAACCGATACCGCTATCCGCAATGCCAAGCCCGCAGATAAGCCTTACAAGGTTACTGACTCCCAAGGTTTGTATCTGCTCGTCAATCCAAGAGGCAGCAAGCTGTGGCGAATCAAATACCGGATCGACGGCGTAGAACGGAAACTGTCGCTCGGGGCGTATCCCGAGATTACCTTGGCCGAGGCGCGCGCTGCCAGGGATGCCGCCCGTAGGCAGCTGGCTCATGCGATCGATCCCAACGTAGCCAAACGACAAGCCCGCATTGAGGCGAGCATTCGGGCCAGCAACAGCTTCGCTAGCGTGGCCGAGGAATTGATAGAGAAGAAAGCGCGTGAGGGGTTGGCTGAGCCAACGCTGGAGAAGATGCGCTGGTTTGTGAAACTGATGGGGGCAGACTTCGGAAAGCGGCCTGTCACCGATATCACGCCTCAGGAACTTCTTCATGAACTGCAGAAGCATGAACGACGTGGCCGTTTGGAAACCGCCAATCTGCTGCGCGCCTTTGCCAGCCGCGTTTTCCGCTTTGCAGTCGCAACGGCGCGTGCCGAACGTGATCCGGCGCAACTCCTGATCGGCGCATTGACCACACCGCGAGTCAAGCACTTCGCCGCCATCATCGATCCAAACGAGTTCGGCGCTCTCCTGCGCGCTATCGAGGATTATCAGGGCGATCCCGCCGTCATGTACGCCCTTAAACTCACACCTCATGTCTTCCAGCGCCCGGGCGAACTGCGGCAAATGGAATGGGCTGAGGTTAATTTCGACAAAGCTGTCTGGACGATCCCGGTAACAAAAATGAAAATGCGCCAGCCCCATTCGGTGCCTCTGTCTCGGCAGGCTCTCGCGATACTGCAAGCCATGCGATCCTTATCCGGCTCCGGGCGCTATGTGTTCCCTTCGATCCGCACCCGAGCAAGACCGATCAGCGAAAACACCATCAACGCGGCATTGCGGCGCATGGGCTATTCCAAAGAGCAAATGACGGCCCACGGCTTCCGCACGTCCGCATCATCGCTGTTGAACGAATCCGGCAAATGGAACCCGGATGCCATCGAGCGCGCACTGGCACATAT
Organism: Sphingobium sp. 3R8; assembly: GCF_020166615.1. Lineage (NCBI taxonomy): Bacteria > Pseudomonadati > Pseudomonadota > Alphaproteobacteria > Sphingomonadales > Sphingobiaceae > Sphingobium > Sphingobium sp. 3R8. Next base: position 251,742 of record NZ_JAIQXR010000005.1, read on the forward strand.
GGTGGCCGGGTCCGTACGTCGCATATATAACCAGTCCGCCTATTGGGCCGAACGTGTCGAAATGGCGCAGTGGTGGAGCGACTATATGGATGAACTGCGAAAGGGCGGAAACAGATGACAGGCCCGCCCTGCCCTACTCAACCGCGGGCATTTTTTCAGCAAGAGCCGTGTAGCGCTGGCGTATCAAGCCATATCTCGGGATTGTGCCAGCCGCTTGATGGACTCAGTGGTCAGCAAGGTTCGCCTACCGATTTTGATCGCATCAAGTTTGCCAGATTTGAGTAAGGCATAAACCGATGACCGACCGATGCCGAGCGCCTTAGCGGTGTCGTTGATAGAGATTGCTAGCACTTCCATGTGCATCTCCTTGCTTATCGATTACCAAGGTAAGCGTGCGTTCCGGCTCACGCGCTGAACCATTGATGCTGGCCACTAGCTAAATTTACGCCTGCGGCCGGATGTCAGAATGCTGAGATTGTCACGATCTTATAAAGCCTTCGCGGTGTTTGACACATGCCGATAGGGAAAACCGGCTCAGTCGACATGCTGTATTTTGTCGCTGCCTGTCGTCATTTACGCCGTGCGGCGAGCCCTGCCCGCGCCTTGGCAAAGCCGCGGTCACTCGCGAGGAAGGCAGAAAGCATATGCGGGACCAAATCGGCGATCGCCTGATCATCGCCATAGGTCTCATGATAGATGGTGGCATAATCCGCCAACGCCAAATGAAGGTCTGGCGGGACGCTGATAG